>CAMLSG010000018.1 GCA_946482635.1 uncultured Duganella sp. | reverse complement strand
GCATTGCAGGTCGTTCTCCTGAAGATCAGCGGCGGCGGCCACGCGGAACCGAGCCGGAAGAAGCGCTACCCCGGCCTGTTCAGCCGCTTCCCGGGCCGCCAGAACGCAAGCATCGAGATCGCGGAAGAGGCCTGGACCTTTTTCAAAGATAAGCGGCGCGCGCCGCCGTCAGAGGCTGGTCTCGATCGCAATGCGTTCGCCGAGACGCTGTAGCAGCAAGTGGACGTGGTAACCGTCCACAAAACCGTGATGCGCCTGGACACAGAACGGCACCGTCATCGTATCGCCATCCAGGTCGCTGTAGCGCCCCCAGGCGATTAGGGGAATGTCGGCGCTCTTGTACTCATAGATCGGGTGCTCGATGGCGCGCATGTCCAGCCAGGGCATGCAGGTGGTGTAGACGTTGTTCTTCTGCTCGCGCGGCGCCAGGTCACGGCCGGTGTTGATGAATTCACGCGTCGCACGGGCCTCCACGCCTGCCGCCAGGCTGCGGGAGATAAACTCTGCCCGGTCTGTCGACATGTCGAACCTGGCGTAATTCAGGTTGTTATCGAGGTTGATGACCGTGTAGCCGCCGTAAAAGTCGTCGATCTTGATCACATTTCCTTCGAATTCACGATACAAGAAGTTGTCGACATCCTTCACGCTCATGTACAGGCAGTACAAGAGGAAGTGGAACGGCGGCAGTTGCCGCTCCTTGCAGTAGTGACGGAATTCCGGCAAGCGGGCGACCACGCTCAGGTTCAGCAGCGGATTCGCGTATTGGCGAAATGACTCATAGCGGTCGCGGCGAAATTCAAATTTATCCATGTTCAATGCTCACTCGGCGAGTCGGTCATCATATGGAGAGTTCAGCGGCCTGTCCTTAACATTTGCCAAGCAAATCCCGTCAGACCTGCGGATTCAACTTTTCGATCTTGGAGTGCAGCTTGTTGAGGCCCGCCAGGTAAGCTTTGGCGGAAGCGACGACGATATCCGGATCGGCGCCTACGCCGTTGACGATGCGGCCGGAATGCGCCAGGCGCATCGTCACTTCGCCCTGCGATTGCGTGCCGGGACTGATGCCGCTGATCGCGAACAGCACCAGCTCCGCGCCGCTTTGCGCCTTACTTTCGATGGCGTTGACCATGGCGTCGACCGGGCCGTCGCCTGTTCCTACGGCGGAGTGTTCAACGCCGTCGATAGAAAATACGATGCGCGCAAACGGCAGTTCGCCGGTCTCCGAACGCTGCGACAGCGAGACCAAGCGGTAATGCTCGCCGCCGGCCGTAGCCTCTTCATCGCTCACCAGCGCCATGATGTCCTCGTCGAAAATCTCGGCCTTGCGGTCGGCCAGTTCCTTGAAACGTGCGAAGGCGGCGTTCACTTCAGCCTCGGAATCGAGCTCGATGCCCAGTTCCTGCAAGCGCTGCTTGAAGGCGTTGCGGCCGGAGAGCTTGCCCAGCACGATCTTGTTGGCCGTCCAGCCCACATCCTCGGCACGCATGATTTCGTAGGTTTCGCGCGCCTTGAGGATGCCGTCCTGGTGGATGCCGGAGGCATGGGCGAAGGCATTGGCCCCAACGACCGCCTTGTTCGGCTGCACGGCGAAACCGGTAATCTGCGACACCATCTTCGACGCCGGGACGATCTGCGTCGTATCGATGCCGCAGTCCAGGTTGAAATAGCCGGCCCGAGTGCGCAGCGCCATCACCACCTCTTCCAGCGCCGTATTGCCTGCCCGTTCGCCGAGGCCATTGATGGTGCACTCCACCTGCCTTGCACCGCCGATCATGACGCCGGCCAGCGAATTCGCCACGGCCAGCCCCAGGTCGTTATGGCAATGCACCGACCACACGGCCTTGTCGGAGTTCGGGATGCGCTCGCGCAGGCGGCGGATGGTCTCGCCGTACAGCTCCGGCACAGCATAACCAACGGTATCGGGGAAATTGATCGTGGTGGCGCCTTCGGCGATAACGTTTTCCAGCACGCGGCACAGGAAGTCCTCTTCCGAACGGCTGCCGTCTTCCGGGCTGAATTCAATGTCGTCGGTGAACTTGCGAGCAAAGCGAATCGCCAGCTTGGCCTGCTCCAGCACCTGCTCCGGCTCCATGCGCAGCTTCATCTGCATGTGCAGCGGCGAGGTGGCGATGAAGGTGTGGATGCGCTTGCGCGCCGCCGGCTCCAGCGCTTCGGCAGCACGGGCCAGGTCGCGGTCATTGGCGCGCGCCAGCGAGCAAACGATCGGCTCGCGTACGGCAGTGGCAATAGCACGGATGGATTCGAAGTCGCCCTGCGACGCAGCGGCGAAACCCGCCTCGATCACATCGACCCGCAGCTTTTCGAGCTGGCGGGCGATGCGCACCTTTTCTTCGCGGGTCATGGAAGCGCCCGGCGATTGCTCGCCGTCGCGCAGGGTGGTATCGAAGATGATGAGGCGGTTATTCATGGAATCGCTCCTTCTGAATTGCCGCCCCAGCGGCGTTACGATTTATCTTCTGGCGAGGTTTTCTCGATCAGCTTGACCGGGTTGCCTTTGACCAGGCGGGTCAGGTAGATCACGTAGCCTGACAAACCATAAGCTACGAACAGCACGAACAGCACCTTCGGCGGGTCGATCGAGATCAGGGCGAAGAACATCGCGATCAGGAACACGGCCAGGAAAGGCACCGACTTGCGGAAGTTGATGTCCTTGAAGCTGTAGAACGGCACGTTCGACACCATGCTCAGGCCAGCGAATACCGCCAGCACCCAGCCCTGCCACGGATACAGCACGCCATCCACTTCCAGGTCGGTCAGCAGCATGACGAAGCCGGCGATCAGGGAGGCCGCAGCCGGCGAAGGCAGGCCCTGGAAGTAGCGCTTGTCGACCACTTCGATATTGGTGTTGAAGCGGGCCAGGCGCAGTGCAGCACCGGCGCAGTAGACGAAGGCTGCGATCCAGCCCAGCTTACCGAGGCCGCGCAGTGCGAATTCATAGATCACCAGCGCCGGAGCGGCGCCGAAGGACACCATGTCCGACAACGAGTCGTACTGGGCGCCGAATTCACTTTGGGTATTGGTCAGGCGTGCCACGCGGCCGTCCAGACCGTCCAGCAGCATGGCGACGAAAATCGCCCAGGCGGCATGTTCGAAGCGCTGGTTCATGGCCATGACGATGGCGAAGAAGCCGCAGAACAGCGCGCCGGTGGTGAAGGCGTTTGGCAACAGGTAAATGCCGCGCGAGCGCGGCCTGTCGAGGCCATCGGCCCCCTTGCGGCGGGCGAAACGGCTGAACAGCGATTGTTTGCCGGCGGCGTTCTTAGGCCGGCGGCGGGGGAATTTGGCCATACTCTTCCATTTTTTATACTAGGGTGGCCCCTATTATAGAGGACACCCCGTATGGAAGTGGCAACTTTGGCTTACTTGAACTTGACCTTGCCGACGACGCGCATTTCCAGCGTGGTTTCGCCAGGTTCGAAGCTTGGCTCGGCCACCGACTGGTCCATCTCGGCTTTGGCGGCCATGCGGGCCATCATCGGGGCCGGAGCGCCGGCCGGACCACCGCCATAGTTACCCGAACCTTCGTAGTCGATGGTATCCAGTACTGCGTCGGTCACCGGACGGCCCATGGCCGAAGCGATGGAGGCGATGCGTTCGTTGAGGTTCTTGTAGGTGGCCGCGATGCGGGCGTCATCCAGCTTGCGCGTAGCGGCCGGGCTCAGGCCGAAGGACAGGCCGTTCAGGGTCAGTACCTTCTGCGCAGCGGCCACGGTCTTCGGCAGCGCGCCGATATTGGTGGTGGTCATCTGCACATACTGGCCAACGCGCCATGCGGTCGGCTGGCGCGGCTTGGCGGCGGCCCCCGGCGGCAGTGGACGGTCTTCCGGATAGACCGGATAGGTGTAGTAGCCCTGGGTTTTCAGCTTGGCTTGTGGGTCTTCCTTCTTCAGGATTTCGAGGCCCTGCTTGATCTTCTGGTTCACGCGCGAAGCTGCCGCGGTCTTGTCCTTGTCCTGCTCTTCAATCGCCAGCGTGGCGATGGCCTGGTCGTTCGGCGCAGTGACTTCACCATAGGCAGGAACGATGACGGTGGCGCCCGCGGTCGGGACGGATTGTGCGATGGCAGCCTGGGCGCCCAGCACCAGCGCAGCAGCAGCCACAGTTTTCAGGACGGTCATTGTTATTCTCCTTGCTTGATTACGATGGACGCACTTTAACTGAAATCAAACCACAAAACTGTCGCAGTTCGTGAGCGTTTGTAACACTCTTATTACTTGAAGCGTACTTTTGCGGTGGCGCGTAGCTCCAGTTTTGTCTCGCCTGGAAGCAGGCTTGGCTCTTCCACTTCGCCAATGTCTTCGCGCCTTAACCTGCTGCCTGTGACATAGACTTTATCCACCGACGAAGCGCCAAAGTCGAGCGATTCCAACTTCGCATCAGCAACAGGGCGGCGCATCGCGCCCGCAATAAACGCGACCTGCTCTTCCAGGCTACGATAGGCTGCTTCCACGCGGCGCTGTTCCAGCTTTTTCGTGGTCTCCTCGTTCAGGCCGAAATTAACGCTCTTCAGCGCCAGGAGTTTCTGGGTAGAGGCAACCGTAGCCGGCAAGGAGGCGAAATCACCGGTTACAAGCCTCACTTCCTGGCTGACACGCCATCCGGTTTGCTGCGCATCGCGCTTCTGGGAACGCGCAAGTGCTTCGTCGTAGACCGCGAAAGTCCGGTAGCTGTCCAGCGATAGCCGTGCATTCGGGTTGGCCTTTTTCAGCGCTGCGATGCCCTGCTTCAGGCGCAAGTTGACATTGGACGCCAGCACCGCCTTGTCCTTGCCCTGCTCCTCGTAGCCAAAGACGAGCTGCGCCTCATCGTTAGGCGCAGTGACGCTGCCGATCGCAGTCACCGTGACCAGCGCGTTTTCAGTGGGCAGCGGGTCGGCGAATAATGCCGGGGCAGCAGCCATCATCGCCAACAGGACCAGGGGCTTCAGCATGCAAATTCCTTCCAATGGATTTGTTGAAGCTCGAATGTAACTGAAACTGATACAAAAGTGTCATCTGCCTGACATCGGGCTATGGCATGATCACGTGTCGTCCACTCCATTCATGTACAAGGAAAATGGCAAAGCACCTGATTCCCGCCCTGGCCCTGGCGGCCAGTTTCGGCGCCCATGCGGCGCCGGCCAAACAGCCAGCACAACCCAAACTCGTCCTCGTGATGGCCGTCGACGGCCTGCCGCAGGAACAGGTCACGCGCTACGCCCACCAGTTCGGCCAGGGCGGTTTCCGCCGCCTGCTCGAGCAAGGCGCATGGTTCAGCAATGCGCACCAGGCGCACGGCATCACCGTGACCGCGGTTGGCCATGCGGCCATCTTGAGCGGCGCCTATCCGTACCAGCACGGCATCATCGGCAATAACTGGGTGAATCCGGCCAACGGCGGCAGCATGTACTGCACCGAAGACACCAACTACAAATACATCGGCAACGAGAAGACCGATCCGCATGACGGGACCGCCCCGACCAACCTGCGCGTCGACACCCTGGGCGACCAGCTACGCTATGCAAGCGGCCAGCAGTCGAAAGTGATCACTGTGTCCGGCAAGGACCGCGGCGCGATCCTCCTGGGCGGCAAGACCGGCACGGCCTATATGTACATGGAAGAAAGCGGCAACTTCGCCTCCTCCACCTTCTATATGAAAGAGCATCCGCAGTGGGTGCAGAAGTACCAGGCAGGCAAGCCGCAGGAGCGCTACTACGGCGTGAAGTGGAAGCCGCTGCTGGCCGATTCGGCATATGCGGGAGATTTTGGCGATGCGCCAAACCTGCAGCTTTCCAGTGAATCCGGACTGACCGATGCGGCGTATTACAAGCGCCTGAAGGCATCGCCATTCCTGGACGAACTGACGGTGGAATTTGCTCAGGCAGCGATCGAAGGCGAAAACCTGGGCAAAAATCCAGCCGGCGTGCCGGACCTGCTGGGCGTCAGCTTCTCCGCGCATGACCTGGCGAACCACGAATTCGGCCCAGAGAGCAAGTTCTCGCACGACCACTTGCTGCGCCTGGACCGCATGCTGTCCAACTTCTTCTCGTACATCGACAAGCGCATCGGCATGGACAACGTGCTGGTGGTGCTGACCGCCGACCACGGTTTCCCGAACACGCCTGAATTTGCGAACGAAGTGCAGAAAGCCGGCATCAACCGCATCGACGGCAAGAAGCTGGTGGAAGACCTGAATGCCCATTTGTCGTCCAGGTTCGGCTTGAACAAGGGCCTGATGGCGTACTCGATCCCGAACCTGCACCTTGACTACGCGCAGATCGAAGCCAAAGGCTTGAAACGCGAAGACGTCGAGAACGCTGCGGCGCGCTTCGTCCTGTCCCAAACCGGAGTGGCCGATGTATTCACCCGCACGCAGATGGAAAGTGGCGCTGTGGGCGGTACACGCATTGCCACGCTGATGCGCCGCGCCTGGAACCGCCAGATTTCCGGCGACCTGATGGTGGTACTGAAGCCGCACTGGATCTTCGGCTTCGGCGGCGGCAAAGGCACCACCCACGGCGCGCCGTATGCGTATGACACCAACGTTCCGCTGATCGTGATGGGCAAGCCATGGGTGAAACCAGGCCATTACGGGCAGTATGCCGAAGTGGTCGACATCGCGCCCACCCTCGCCTACCTGCTGAACGTGCGCCCACCAGCCGGCGCGGAAGGTCGTGTCCTCACCGAAGCGCTGAAGTAAAACCGGCAACCCGGTGTCTGACCCGCAGGGTCAGACACCGACTGCGGCGCAGTGCATCTCAGTGTCAGACCCTTCGGGTCTGACACAGGTTTACCGGTTTTGGCACTCAAAAAAAACGGCCCCGAGGGGCCGTTGAAGTTTGCTTCTAGGGACAATCAGTTCTTGGACTGGTCGACCAATTTGTTTTTGGCGATCCAAGGCATCATTGCGCGCAGCTTGGCGCCGACTTCTTCGATCTGGTGCTCGGAAGTCAGGCGGCGGCGGGAGATCAGGGTCGGTGCGCCGGCCTTGTTCTCGAGGATGAAGCTCTTGGCGTATTCGCCAGTCTGGATGTCTTTCAGGCACTGGCGCATCGCTTCCTTGGTGGCCGAGGTCACCACTTTCGGGCCGGTCACGTACTCGCCGTACTCCGCGTTGTTGGAGATCGAGTAGTTCATGTTGGCGATGCCGCCTTCGTAGATCAGGTCAACGATCAGCTTCAGTTCATGCAAGCACTCGAAGTACGCCATCTCCGGCGCGTAGCCAGCTTCCACCAGGGTTTCGAAACCGGCTTTGATCAGTTCCACGGTACCGCCGCACAGGACAGCCTGTTCGCCGAACAGGTCGGTCTCGGTCTCTTCACGGAAGTTGGTTTCGATGATGCCGGCCTTGCCGCCGCCGTTGGCCGATGCGTACGACAGGGCGATATCGCGGGCGGAACCGGATTTGTCCTGGTACACGGCGATCAGGTGCGGCACGCCGCCACCCTGGCGGTAGGTACCGCGCACGGTGTGGCCTGGGGCCTTGGGAGCGATCATGATCACGTCCAGGTCGGCGCGTGGCACGACTTGGCCGTAGTGCACGTTGAAGCCGTGGGCGAAGGCCAGCACGCCGCCTTGCTTGATGTTCGGTTCGACGTTTTCCTTGTACACCTGGGCGATGTTTTCGTCCGGCAGCAGGATCATGACGACGTCGGCGTTCCTCACCGCTTCGTTCACTTCCGCCACTTTCAGGCCAGCCGCTTCGACCTTGTTCCAGGAGGCGCCGCCCTTGCGCAGGCCGACAGTCACGTTCACGCCGGATTCGGTCAGGTTTTGCGCGTGCGCGTGACCTTGCGAGCCGTAGCCGATGATGGCAACGTTCTTGCCTTTGATGAGGGAGAGGTCAGCGTCTTTGTCGTAGAAAACTTTCATGGTCATTCCTTGGGTGTGAATTCGGTTCGTATTGTTTAAACTTTGAGGATGCGTTCGCCGCGGCCAATGCCGGAGCCGCCAGTACGGACAGTTTCCAGGATCGAGGCGCGGTCAATCGCGTCGATGAAGGCGTCCAGCTTGCTCTTGGCGCCCGTCAGCTCAATGGTGTAGGTCTTTTCGGTCACGTCGATGATGCGGCCGCGGAAGATGTCGGCGGTACGCTTCATTTCTTCGCGCTCCTTGCCGACGGCACGTACCTTGATCAGCATCAGTTCGCGTTCGATGTGCTGGCCTTCGGTCAGGTCCACCACCTTCACCACTTCGATCAGGCGGTTCAGGTGCTTGGTGATCTGTTCGATGATGTCATCGGAACCGGTGGTCACGATGGTCATGCGGGACAGGGTCGCATCTTCGGTCGGCGCAACGGTCAGCGTTTCGATGTTGTAGCCGCGGGCGGAGAACAGGCCCACCACGCGGGACAGCGCACCCGCTTCGTTTTCGAGCAGTACAGAAATAATGTGTCGCATGATTACAGGTCCTCCGAGCCAAGCAGCATTTCGGAGAGGCCTTTGCCGGCTTTCACCATCGGCCACACGTTTTCACTCTGGTCGGTAATGAAGTTCATGAAGACCAGGCGGTCTTTCATGCCAAACGCTTCTTTCAGCGCGCCTTCGACGTCGCCCGGTTTTTCGATGCGCATGCCGACGTGGCCATAAGCCTCGGCCAGCTTTTCGAAGTCCGGCAGCGAATCCATATAGGACTCGGAATAGCGCGAACCGTAGTCGATTTGCTGCCACTGGCGAACCATGCCCAGGAAGCGGTTGTTCAACAGGATGATCTTAGGCGTCAGGCGGTACTGTTTGCAGGTCGCCAGTTCCTGGATGTTCATCTGGATCGAGCCTTCGCCGGTGATGCAGGCGACGGTCGCATCGGGATTGGCCATCTGCACGCCCATGGCGTACGGCAGGCCGACGCCCATGGTGCCCAGGCCGCCGGAATTGATCCAGCGGCGCGGCTTGTCGAACCTGTAGTACTGCGCAGCCCACATCTGGTGCTGGCCGACGTCGGAGGTGATGAAGGCGTCGCCCTTGGTCACGTCGAACAGCGACTCGACCACTTGCTGCGGCTTGATCACCAGGTCGGAAGTGGCGTACGCCAGGCACTTGCGGCCGCGCCATTCTTCGATCTGCTTCCACCAGTCTTTCAGCGCGGCGGCGTTCGGGCGCTGCTCGGTCGCGTCCAGCTGCGACAGCAGTTCGACCAGCACGTCCTTCACGTTGCCGACGATAGGAATGTCCACTTTCACGCGCTTCGAGATCGACGATGGGTCGATGTCGATGTGGATGATCTTGCGCGGGTTCTGGCTGAAGTGCTTGGGATTGCCGATCACGCGGTCGTCGAAGCGGGCGCCGATCGCGATCAGCACGTCGCAATTCTGCATCGCGAGGTTGGCTTCGTAGGTGCCGTGCATGCCGGGCATGCCGACGAAGCATGGATCGGAAGCGCGCGAGCCGCCCAGGCCCATCAGGGTGTTGGTGACCGGGAAGCCCAGCTTGTCGACCAGTTTGTTCAGCTCATTCGACGCATGCGCCAGGATCACGCCGCCGCCGGTGTAGATCATTGGACGCTCGGCCGACAGCAGCAGCTGCAGCGCCTTGCGGATCTGGCCGGCGTGGCCTTTGTCGACCGGGCGGTAGGAACGCATCTCGATATCCTTCGGATACGAGTACACGTGCTTGTGCATCGAAATGTCTTTTGGAATATCGACCAGCACCGGGCCTGGACGGCCGGTCTTGGCGATATAGAAGGCTTTCTTGATGGTCTCCGCCAGGTCTTTCACGTCCTTGACCAGGAAGTTGTGCTTGACCACCGGGCGGGTAATGCCGACGGTGTCGCATTCCTGGAACGCGTCCTGGCCAATGGCGTGGCTCGGCACCTGGCCGGAAATCACCACCATCGGAACGGAATCCATGTATGCGGTGGACAGGCCGGTCACCGCATTGGTGACGCCAGGTCCGGAAGTGACCAGCGCCACGCCCACTTTGTTCGAGCTGCGCGAATACGCATCGGCGGCATGGATAGCGGCCTGCTCATGGCGAACGAGGATGTGCTGGAATTTGTCCTGCTTGAAGATGGCGTCGTAGATATAGAGGACGGCGCCGCCGGGATATCCGAAAACGTGTTCTACGCCTTCCTCAGCGAGGCAGCGGACAACGATTTCGGCGCCCGTGATGGGAGCTTCGGTATTCATGAAACATTCCTTTCAAGGTCCATAGGAGATTGATCGGATGCTCTTGCCTAGCGAAGTGGGCGACACCGTGCACGACTCTCAGCTTCCCTTCTTTCTGCGGTCACACTGACCCTTCCCCCATGCGTAGCTGGAGTACAAGCCGGTGCTAAACGCAACTCGTTTGGCCGGAGTTTTGCAGCGGTTTCTGGCCTACCTCTCGCGCTTGTGGCACGGGTTAGAGCAAACTGCTGACAATAGAAAGCTGGCTTTTCAGAACGGCTTTGTGTGCCTGTCCCGAAGAACCGGGGAGCTTTGTGGTGTGCAAAGCGTCCTTAACGTTACCGCGCTGCACCATATTGGTCAAGCATATTCTGCATTTTTTGTTAAAATGCCGGATTGTTCAGACTAGCGATATAGCGCAGCCCTCTTCCCGACGCATGGCCACAGACAAAGAATTATCGGATTTCCTCGAAAGTGTCGAGCGCCGCGCCTTCAAACAAGCGGTCTATGCCGTCCGAAAGGACGAATCCGCACTGGACATTGTTCAAGATGCAATGATTAAATTGGCAGAAAAGTACGGCGACAAGCCGGCGGCCGAACTGCCGGCATTGTTCCAGCGCATCTTGCAAACGACTATACTTGATTATTTCCGCCGCGAAAAAGTCCGTAATACCTGGGTAAGTCTTTTCTCGGGCCTTGGCCCTGGCCAGGAAGAGCATGAGGACTTTGATATACTGGAATCCTACGAGGCTGAAGAGGGTTCCCAGGCGGCCGAGTCGAGTGCAGACCAGGTAGAACGGGCACAGATCTTGCAGATTATTGAAGAAGAAGTGCAAAAACTGCCTGCGCGTCAACGAGAAGCGTTCCTCATGCGTTACTGGCAGGACATGGACGTAGCAGAAACTGCCGAAGCGATGGGATGTTCCGAAGGGAGCGTAAAGACGCATTGCTCACGAGCAACACACACTCTCGCTGAATCGCTCAAAGCCAAGGGAATTAAGTTATGAACACCGAAGACACCAACTTTGCATACGGCGTGCGGCGCGCGCTCAATGAAAAGCTAGACGATCTCCCAGCCTCGACCACGGATCGCCTGGCCGCAGCCCGTATGGCTGCAATGAAGCGCAAGAAGGCCGATGCGCCGGCCCGCGTGCGCGTGACCCGTACCGCTCCAGCTGTGGCTGGCGGCGCTACCGGCTTCTTCGCCAACCCGTTTGCCTGGTTCAACCGCGTCAGCGTGGCCCTGCCCTTGCTGCTGCTGATGGGCGGCATGGTCGGCGTGTACCAGTACGAACAACAGCAATCGATCGTGGAACTGGCAGAAATGGACGCCGCTGTGCTGTCCGACGAACTGCCGCTGTCTGCTTACCTTGACCAGGGCTTTGGCGCCTATCTCGAGACCCGCGAGCAATAAAGTATGGCGCGTGTAAGTGGCGGGAAAAAATGGGTTGCTGGAGCAATCGCGCTGATAGGCGTGGGGGTCGCTGCCGTCGTCTGGCTGGTGAGCCGCCCTGCTTCGCAGCCTGCACCAGCGCCTTCGACTGCCGCTACCGCCGCAGCGCCTGCCAAGCCGGTCGGTGAAAAGCCGCACTGGTCGGATCTCAAGCCAGCCCAGCAGCAAGCCCTGGCGCCCCTCGAGTCGACCTGGGAAGAGCTGGGTCCGGTGCGCAAGCAAAAATGGATTTCCATCGCCAATAGCCTGGCCAAGATGAAGCCGGCTGAGAAGGCCCGCGTGCAGGAACGCATGCGTGAATGGGTCGCTTTGTCGCCAGCGGAACGCAAGCAGGTGCGCGAAAACTACGCGCGCGCCCAGAAGAAAGCGACGCCGCCGGGCCAGCGCGCAGCCGAGTGGGAGCAGTACCAGCAATTGCCGGAAGAAGCCAAGAAGGCCCTGGCGGAAGCGGCCGCCGCCAAGAACAACCAGGTGGTCAAGACGCCTAGCCTGGCGCAGTCCACCGTGAAGACCCCGGCCCCAGTCAAGGCCCAAGGTCATGGCCTGGTGCCGGCGCCGGGCACTGTGCCGCCGGGCACCGTACCGCCAGCGCCGATCGGCTTGCCGCAAGGTTCTCCTGCCGTTGTGCCGCCGGGCAGTTCGCTGGGCGCGGGCAACATCGCTCCTGCAACCGCGGCCGCGGCAGCGGGTGCGACAGCCGCGCCTGGCGTCGCTCCGGCCGCGGCTCCGGTTGCCAGCCCGCCTGCGCCGGCAGCGGATGCAACGACGCCGCCTTCCGTTACCCCTATCGCGCCGAGCGCCCCACCAGCCGTTCCGAATGCAAGCAAATAACGCTGTTCCGACCATCAAGCGCCGCCTGATCGCGATGGTCTACGAGATCCTGCTGGCGCTCGCCGCGCTGTTCCTGCCCTTCCTGGTATTTGAAATCGCAACCAAGGCCAGCCACACTCCCCTGGTTGAGCACATGCGCCAGTTCCTGGCTTTCCTGATCCTGGGCGCCTATTTCATCCACCAATGGACGCGCAAGGGCCAGACCCTGGCCATGCAGACCTGGCGCATCAAACTGGTGCAACCCGGTCAAAACCACCTGCCGATCCGCACCGCTGCCATGCGTTATTTGCTGTGCTGGCTGTGGATCCTGCCCGGCATCGTCGTCGCCTACCTGGGTGATCTCAGCAATAAGCACAAGCTGTACGCCCTGCTGGCCAGCGTCCTGCTATGGTCGCTGACCGCCTTCCTCGACAAAGACCGCCAGTTCCTGCACGACCGCATTGCCGGTACCCGCCTGGTGCAGTTGCCGAAACCGGAGAAAAAAGGCGCCAAAGCCGCCTAAGCAATCGCTATACTGGACTTGGACAAGGGAGGCAACCATGGACAAGGACAGCAGCTTCACTGGCTCAATTCCGGAAACCTACGAGCGCGCCATGGTGCCGCTCCTCTTTACCCCCTATGCAGTCGACATGGCGCGCCGCATTGCGCAGCGGCGCCCAGCGCGCATCCTCGAAGTGGCCGCCGGCACGGGAGCCGTTACCCGGCACCTGCTGCAGGAAATCCCGTCCGCCCACATCGTCGCCAGCGACCTCAACCCCGCCATGCTTGAACAGGCGCGCAAGGCCGTCGTTTCACCGCGCGTCGAATGGCAGGAGGCCGACGGCCAGGCGCTGCCCTTCCCCGATGCCAGCTTCGACGTGGTGGCTTGCCAGTTCGGCGTGATGTTCTTCCCCGACAAGGCGCGCGGTTTCAGCGAAGCGCGCCGGGTGCTCAAGCCTGGCGGCCTGTATTGCTTTAACGTGTGGGATGGCATCGCCCACAATGATTTTTCCGCCACCATCAACCATGCGCTGGCCAAGGTGTTTCCTGAAGACCCGCCGCGCTTCCTGGCGCGCGTGCCTTATGGCTGGCATGACATCGATGTGATCCTGGAAGAGCTCAAGCGTGGCGGCTGGAGCAAAGGCATTACGCATGAAGTGGTCACCGCGACCAGCCGCGCCGAATCCGCAGCATCCACCGCGACCGCCTTGTGCCAGGGCTCCCCGCTCAGGGCGGATATAGAAGCCCGCGATCCGGCGCGCCTTCAGGAAGCGACCGATGTGGTGATCGCCGCATTGACCGAGAAGTTCGGCAGCGGCGCCATCGAAGGCAAGATGCAGGCGATTGTATTTACTTGCGAGGCGTGAACTCGTAGACGCGGGCGCCCTGCCCGACATCTTCATCATCGCCCAGCGCCAATTCGCCGCGCTCGAAAGCATCAAGGATTTCCAGCGCCTGCGCCAGTTCGTCATGCGGCACCATTACGCGCGCCCCGCCGATGGCCGGGGCCAGCAGGAAAGCCGCCTGCACATGCTGGTCATCCATCACCGTGGCGTTCAGTCCCGCTGCGCGCAGGCAGCCGCACAGGATGAAGGCATCCGCCGGAATAAGGCAGCGGCGAACGAGGCAGAAGTCGTTGTCCATACCCCCATCATAGCAAGCCTTTCTCGTCCATGGCAGCGCACCGGACGAAGCGCTGGCAATAAGGTTAGCCCGCCACTTGGGCGCTCACTGTCCGGTACCTCGTTTTCGAGGGAGCTCGAATGGCGGATTTGGATCAGGTTTGCACTCCAGGTATCGCGATTGCTTGTCCAGCTTTTCAATGCCATGGGTACAGACCGCGTCGAGCTCCGGCTGGGGGAAAGTACGCAACAGCCTGCCTTTTGCGTCGAATTCGAATCCTGTGCCGCCCACCAGGCTCGAATCGTAGCAGTCAGGATGCGTACAATAATGTTGACAGTTTTTGCATGCCCGACCCAGGCCGTCATCGTGGAAAGGATGGCAGTTGTCATACTGCGCGGGCACGATGATCGTGAATGTCCTTGACTGGAAGTAGCCGCATTTGCCGTTGGCGCCGAAGCGCCCAACCCCGAGCGGGGCATAAGGATAATCGAAATCCTGGGTGTGGTAGATGCCCGGCACGACGACACGTCCACGCCGGTCGAGTGCCACTACTTCGTCAGGCATCGGATCACCTGCAATCACGATCACCGCCTTGCCGGTCTTTTTGAAGGCGAGCTTGCTCAAGTATTGTGGCTTGAGATGGCGCACACCGCCCTGCTCAGTAAAACACTGCGGGGACCAGAGGCCTTCCCCATCCCCATCCCCAGCCGGGCAACCCGGCTTGCCGGCATGCGCAAAGATGGGCGACAGTATGAGCAACAGCAGCAGGAATGCCCGCATCGTTATTCCCCATTCAGTAAAGGGTGTTCGGCAGTGAAAGCCGCCAGGTGCTCAAGCAAGGCGCGAACGCGGGCAGGCAGGTAGCGCTGCTGGGACCAGACCGCATAAACGCTTCGCTCATTAGGCAGCCAGCCGGGCAGCAGGCGTACCAGGGCGCCAGTTTCCAGGCTGGCGTGGCATTGCAGCTCGGGCGCCAAGGCGATGCCCAGCCCTGCTTCCGCCATCATCACCGCAAGGCGAACTTCGTTGACGCGGATGCGCGGGTCGGGGTGGAGGACTGTGACGGCGCCGCTTTGCGGGTCCTGCAGGCGCCATTCACGCAAGGGCAGCGTGGCGATAGTGGCATGCCCTTCGAGTTCTGCCGCACGGGCTGGAGTGCCATTGCGGGCCAGGTAGCCCGGCGCTGCCACCAGGACCATCCTCACGTCGCCCAGCTTGCGCTGCGTGAGCGTGGAATCCGCCTGGGCGCCGATGCGGATCGCCAGGTCGGCGCCACTGCCGACCAGGTCCTGCACCTCATTGGACAGCTCCAGTTCCAGCTGCACGCGAGGGTATTGTTCCAGGAAACTGGCCCAGGCCGGCGCCAGGATTTCGCTGGCAAAATTCACCGGCGCCAGTACGCGGATCGTGCCTTCGACGGCGCCCAGCGTCGCGTCCAGTCGCAGCGTCGCCTGGCGCAGCGCCTGCACCAGAGGGCGGCATTGTTCGTAATATTGGGTGCCTTCTGCGGTCAGCATGGTGCGGCGCGCACTGCGATGCAGGAGTCGGTAGCCAAGGCCAGACTCCAGCTTCTGTAAGCGGCGCGTGACCGTGGCCGTCGGCAGGCCTTCTTTCTCGGCTGCGGCGTTCAGGCTGCCAGCTTCGACGATGGAGATAAACAGGGCAAGGTCATCAAGCATGATTCCATTTTTGGAATTAGAGATTCAATTTTCATCTCTAGTGTACTTCAGCGGAATTGACTACGCTTGAGTCATTGATAATTTGCTGGAGAAAGCCATGACTGACCTGCGAACCCGGATGATTTTTGCGGCCCTGATGTCGTTCCTGATGACTGTGATCATGAGCGGCTGGATCACCTGGCTGAACATCGGCTTCCACCCCGAATACGCGGCGCGCTGGGGGCACGCCTTCCTTGCCGCCTGGCCGGCAGCCTTCTTCGCTGTCATGACGATCGCGCCGATGGTGCAGCGCCTGACCGTGCGCCTGGCCGCCGCGCTACGCTAGAGCCCGTGTCAACCTTGGGGTCTGACCCCAAGGTTGACACAGACGCGGCTGTAAATAGCGCTTAGAAGCGCTCGTAGCCTTGGAGGTAACGCCATTCGCCCGGCTGCAGGCCGGACATGGAGATGCGGCCGATGCGCTGGCGCTTTACTGCGGTGGCTTTCAGGCCGACGTCGGCGCATAGCTTGCCTACCAGCCCTGGCTTGGGCGGCTTTACGGCGAAGCGCAGGCGGTGTTCGTTTTGCCAGCTTACTTTGCCGGCGCCCTGGTTCAGAAGCGTAAGGCCGTTGTCGGCGATCTCGCCTTCAACGTCAACGATCAATTCCTGTTCGACGGTGGCGCCTTCGTCCACCAGCTTGCGCGCGACGCGGAAATCTTGCGTGAACACGAACAGGCCGCTGGCTTGCTTGTCCAGCGCCAGGCAGGCGGTCAGGTTGCGCAGGTGGCGCTTGAGGAAGCGAACGCGCTGGGCGTCCTTGCTGCGCGCTTCCGGCAGCAGGCAGGCCAGCGCGTCGGCGCCGGCCGGCTTGTTCAACAGGATCGTGACCGGCGCGATGTCGAGCAGGGTTGCATCAGCGAGCAACGCAACTTGCTGGCCTGGCGCGACGCGGGCGCCGGGTTCTTCGACGATTTCGCCGTCCACCGTGACGTAGGCGCCTTCAATGTAGTTTTCTGCTTCGCGGCGCGAGCATGGAACCATGTCCGCCACGCGCTTGGCGAGGCGGATGGTGTTGTCTTCGTTGTTCATTATTGCTTGAAGTAGTGGGCGAATACGGCGGCGACGTGTTCGAGGTCGGCGCGCGTTACGTCCAGGTGGGTCACGAGGCGCAGTGTCGGCGCCATCGAGACGCGGATGCGTTCTGCTGCCAGCGCTGCATTCAGCCCTTCACAGGCTTCGCGCGGCATGGTGACGAACAAGATGTTCGTTTGCGGCACGCTCACTTGCAGCACGCCGATCTTTGCCAGTTCCGCGGCGAGCCAGCTTGCGTTGGCGTGGTCGTCGGCCAGGCGCTGCACATTGTTCTGCAGGGCATACAGACCGGCAGCGGCAATTACGCCGGCCTGGCGCATGCCTCCGCCCAGCATTTTGCGCCAGCGCTTGCCTTGTTCGATCAATTCGCGGCTGCCGCACAGGACGGAACCGACGGGGGCGCCGAGGCCCTTGCTCAGGCAGACGGAGACGCTGTCGAAGCCTTTCACCGCGTCCTTCAAGGAGATGCCTTGCCTGACGGCGGCGTTGCAGATGCGGGCACCGTCGAGGTGCGTGGCCAGGCCGCGTGCATGCGCGAGGCTGGTGGCTTGCGCGACGTACTGCTGCGGCAGGACCTTGCCGCCGATGGTGTTTTCCAGCGCCAGCAGCTTGGTGCGCGCGAAGTGGAAATCGTTCGGCTTGATGGCGGCTTCGATGTCTTGCAGGGCAATGCTGCCGTCGGCCTGGTTGATGATCGGCTGCGGCTGGATACTGCCGAGGACTGCGGCGCCGCCGCCTTCGTACTTGTAGGTGTGGGCGTCCTGGCCGACCAGGTATTCGTCTCCCCTGCCGCAATGGGCCAGCAGTGCAATCAGGTTGGTTTGCGTGCCGGACGGCGCGAACAGCGCGGCTTCGTAGCCGAAGAGTTCCGCTGCGTAGGCCTGCAGCGCATTGACGGTGGGGTCGTCGCCGTACACGTCGTCGCCGACCTGGGCGGCGAACATGGCTTCGCGCATCTCGGCGCCGGGATGCGTGACGGTGTCGCTGCGCAGGTCGATCCAGCGTTCGCCGTCTGCGGCGAGCGGGATTGCAACTGCACCGGCGGGATAGCCGGTGCTCACGGCGCCACCTCGGCGTCAGTTGGCGTTACGACAGGCGCGCCGGTGTAGAAGCGTTCACCCATTTCGTCGAGGCCGATGGTGGACAAGACTTCCTTCAGGCGCTCGGCAGGCTTGCGGCGCGGGAGGTTCTTGTACGTGGCAACGATCAATTCGTTCTTCATCGAATGCTCCCAGCCTACGAGTTCCGTCACGGTGACCTGGTAGCCGTGCGACTCAAGCTGCAGGCAGCGCAATACATTGGTGATCTGGCTGCCGAATTCACGGGTGTGAATCGGGTGGCGCCACAATTCGGTCAGCACGTTCTTGCCCAGCGAAGAGCCCTTGTTCTTGCGCAGCACGGAGGCGACTTCGGCCTGGCAGCACGGCACCAGCACGATGTGCTTGGCTTTTTTCTTCAGCGCGAAATCGATGGCGTCGTCGGTGGCGGTATTGCAGGCGTGCAGCGCGGTGACGATGTCGATCTGCTCCGGCAGCTTGTCGGAGGTGGTCGATTCGGCCACCGACAGCGGCAGGAAGCTCATGCCCGGGAAATCGAACTTGCGCGCCAGTTCTTCAGAACGCGCCACCAGCTCTTCGCGGGTTTCGATGCCGTAGATGTGCGAGTCGTCGCCCAGCGCCTTGAAGAACAAGTCGTAGATGATGAAGCCGAGGTAGGACTTCCCTGCCCCGTGGTCGACCAGCGATACCGAGCCCTTCGCCGTGCGTACGTCGTTCAGCAGCGGTTCAATGAACTGGTAGAGGTGGTAGACCTGTTTGAGCTTGCGGCGGCTGTCCTGGTTCAGCTTGCCGTCGCGGGTGAGGATGTGCAGCTCCTGCAGCAGCGCGACCGACTGGCCGGGCTTCACTTCTGGGATGTCTGTGACGGTAGCGGGCAGCGGCGTGCCCGGGGCCTTACTGCGCTTCATCGATCCACGCCTGCTGGATCGCTTCCAGCACTTTTTCGCCGCCGCGCTTATGGTCGTCGTCGAAGCCGTCCAGGTCGACGATCCAGTTGTGCAGGTCGACAAAGCGCACGGTCGTCGGATCGACGTCCGGGAACTTGTCGTACAGGGCTTCGGCAATCGCCGTGACATCACTCCATTTCAGCATGGTGCACCTCGGCTCAGTGGCCGCCTTCGCTGGCGTGGTTGATCGTGTACTTCGGAATTTCGATGACCAGGTCTTCGTCCGCCACGATGGACTGGCAGGACAGGCGCGAGCAGGCTTCCAGGCCCCAGGCTTTGTCCAGCAGGTCTTCTTCGGTGTCGGTCGCTTCGTTCAATGAGTTGAAGCCTTCACGCACCAGCACGTGGCAAGTGGTGCAGGCGCAGGACTTCTCGCAGGCGTGCTCGATGTGGATGTCGTTTTCCAGCAGGACGTCGCAAACGGACTTCCCTGCTTCGGTTTCGATCACGGCGCCTTCGGGGCACAGCTTGGCATGCGGCAGGATGACGATTTGTGGCACTTCTATTCCTCAGTCAATTAAACAACCTGGTCCAGCGTCTTGCCGGCCAGTGCGCTGCGCACGCTGCGGTCCATGCGGCGCGATGCGAATTCTTCGGTGCCCTGGGCCAGGGCTTCGTAGGCGGCTTTCACCGCGTAGTGGTCGGCTTCGCCGCTGCCGGATTTCACCAGCATGTCCATGGTGGTGGCCATCAGGGCGTTGATGGCGGCGCGCTCGTCGTCGTTCAGAAGGTTGCCGTCTTCGTCCAGCGCGGACTGGGTCGCCAGCATGATGCGCTCGGCTTCGACCTGCTCTTCGCGCAGGGCGCGGGCTTTCATGTCGGCTTCCGCTTCGGTGTGCGATTCGGACAGCATCCGTGCCACGTCGTCGTCACCCAGGCCATACGAAGGCTTGACGGTGATCGATGCTTCCACATTCGAGCGCAATTCGCGTGCGGAGACGGACAGCAGGCCGTCAGCGTCCACCTGGTAAGTGATGCGGATGCGCGCCGCACCGGCCGCCATCGGCGGAATGCCGCGCAGTTCGAAGCGCGCCAGCGAACGGCAATCGCTCACCAGTTCGCGCTCGCCCTGCAGCACGTGCACCGCCAGCGCGGTCTGGCCATCCTTGAAGGTGGTGAATTCCTGCGCGCGGGCGCATGGAATGGTGGAGTTGCGCGGGATGATCTTCTCGACCAGGCCGCCCATCGTTTCAATACCCAGCGACAGCGGAATCACGTCCAGCAGAAGCCAGTCGTCGCCTGCGGCGCGGTTACCGGCCAGCAGGTTGGCCTGGATAGCGGCGCCCAGCGCCACAACCTTGTCCGGATCGATATTGGCGTGCGGGATGGTGTGGAAGTATTCGCCCACCGCGCGCTGCACGTGCGGCATGCGGGTGGCGCCGCCGACCATGACCACGCCGTCGATATCGTCGGCGTCGATGTTGGCATCGCGCAGGGCCTTCTTCACCGCGTTCATGGTCTTGGCGACCAGGTGCTTGGTGATGTCGGCGAAAATTTCAGGGGTGACGCGCTGGTGGACTTCTTCGCCCGAGCGCAGGATGGCGTCGATGGTCACTTCAGGCTTCGTCGACAGCAGCTCTTTCGCTTCGCGCGCTTTCACCATCAGGGTCGCGGTGTCTTCGTCGGACAGCGGCGCCAGCTTTTCCTGCTCGTGCACCCAGCAGAACAGGCGGTGGTCGAAGTCGTCACCGCCCAGCGCGGAGTCGCCGCCGGTGGCCAGCACCTCAAACACGCCTTTCGACAGCTTGAGGATCGAAATATCGAAGGTGCCGCCGCCCAGGTCGTACACGGCGAAGATGCCTTCGGAGCCGTTATCCAGGCCGTAGGCGATGGCAGCAGCGGTCGGCTCGGACAGCAGGCGCAGCACGTTGATGCCGGCCAGTTGCGCGGCATCCTTGGTTGCCTGGCGCTGCGCTTCGTCGAAGTAAGCAGGCACGGTGATCACGGCGCCGACCAGGTCGTCGCCCAGCGAGTCTTCCGCGCGCTGGCGCAGCGTGGCCAGGATCTGGGCCGACACTTCCACCGGCGATTTCACGCCGGCGACCGTCTTCAGTTGCACCATACCCGGAGCATCGACGAAATCGTAAGGCAGGTTCTCGGCGTAGGCGATGTCCTTCAGGCCGCGTCCCATGAAGCGCTTGACCGACACGATGGTGTTTTTCGGGTCGGTGGTCTGGTGGGCTTGCGCCTTGTAGCCGATATTGGCATGGCCGTTCGGCAGGTAACGCACCACGGAAGGCAGCAGCGGGTGGCCGTCTTCGTCGTTCAGCACTTCAGGAATGCTGCTGCGGACGGTCGCTACCAGCGAATTGGTGGTGCCGAGGTCGATGCCCACCGCCAGCCGATGCTGGTGCGGGGCGGTCGACATGCCCGGTTCGGAAATCTGCAAAAGAGCCATGGTGAAACCTGTCTTGTTCTTTTACGCCTCGATGGCGTCGTAAGCGAAGCGCACTTCTTCGCCAAATTTTTCGATGAACATCAGCGCGCGCACACCTTGCGCGACGGCGTGATAGTCACCGCTATTGCAATGCTGTTCGATCTCCGCCAACTGCGCCTTGCGCGCGGCGCGCAGCTGGCCATCCAGCTTGTCGAGCAAGTCGCCATCCTTGCCGGCGCGCGCTTCGGACAGCTCTTCGCGCCACTCCATCTGCTGCATCAGGAATTCCATCGGCATGGCCGTGTTGGATTCCATCTTCAAATCGACGCCATTCAGCTCGCACAGGTATTGCGCGCGCTTCTGCGGATTCTTCAGGGTCTGGTAGGCCTCATTGGAGCGGGTCGACCATTGCATGGCGACGCGCTTTTCGGCATCGGTGGCGTTGACGAATTTGTCCGGATGGACGCGGCTCTGGACTTCGCGGTAGGCGGCGTCCAGGGCGCTCGTATCGACGGCGAACTGCTGGGGAAGCTGGAAGAGTTCGAAGTGGTTCTGCACGATATTAAATGCGGAAGCTTTCGCCGCAGCCGCATGCATCCTTCTCGTTCGGGTTGTTGAACTTGAAGCCTTCGTTCAGGCCTTCGCGGGCGAAGTCCAGCTCGGTGCCGTCGATGTACGGCAGGCTTTTCGGATCAACGAAGACCTTCACGCCATGCGACTCGAAGACCGAATCTTCCGGCGTCACTTCATCCACGTATTCCAGCTTGTAGGCCAGACCGGAGCAGCCGGTCGTGCGTACGCCAAAGCGCAGGCCAATGCCCTTGCCGCGACGCTCGATGTAGCGGTTGATATGCTTGGCTGCTTTTTCGGTCAGGGTGATTGCCATACTTCCTCCGCGCGCTGATTAGGCGCCGTGTTTTGCCTTGTAGTCGTTCACTGCTGCCTTGATGGCGTCTTCCGCCAGGATGGAGCAGTGGATCTTCACTGGCGGCAGTGCCAGTTCTTCCGCGATCTGGGTGTTCTTGATGGCCAGCGCTTCATCCAGCGACTTGCCCTTCACCCATTCGGTGACCAGCGAGCTGGAGGCGATTGCCGAACCGCAGCCGTAGGTCTTGAATTTCGCGTCTTCGATCTTGCCGTCCGCGCCGACCTTGATCTGCAGCTTCATCACGTCGCCGCAAGCTGGTGCGCCGACCATGCCGGTACCGACGGTTTCGTCGCCTTTTTCAAAGGAACCGACGTTGCGCGGGTTTTCGTAGTGGTCGAGAACTTTTTCCGAGTATGCCATTTTGATGCTCCTGTAATCGTTGAATTAGTGCGCTGCCCACTGGATGGTGCTCAGGTCGATACCGTCCTTGTACATTTCCCACAGTGGCGACAGTTCGCGCAGCTTGCCCACTTTGCCTTTCAGCAGTTCGACGGCGAAGTCGACGTCTTTTTCAGTGGTGAAGCGGCCGATGGTGAAACGGATCGAGCTGTGCGCCAGTTCGTCGCTGCGGCCCAGGGCGCGCAGTACGTAGGATGGCTCCAGCGAAGCCGAGGTGCAGGCGGAACCGGACGATACGGCCAGGTCTTTCACGGCCATGATCAGGGACTCGCCTTCCACAAAGTTGAAGCTCACGTTCAGGTTGTGCGGCACGCGGTGGTCCATGTCGCCGTTGACGTAGGTTTCTTCGATTTCCTGCAGGCCCTTGGCCAGGCGGTCGCGCAATGCGCGGATACGCTCGATCTCGGAGTCCATTTCCACTTTCGCCAGGCGGAAGGCTTCGCCCATGCCGACGATCTGGTGGGTTGGCAGGGTGCCGGAGCGCAGGCCGCGCTCATGGCCGCCGCCGTGCATCTGCGCTTCGATACGCACGCGCGGCTTGCGGCAAACGTACAGGGCGCCCACGCCTTTCGGGCCGTAGGTCTTGTGCGCGGTGAAGGTCATCAGGTCGACCTTCAGGTCTTGCACGTCGATGGCCAGCTTGCCGGTCGCCTGCGCCGCGTCGCAGTGGAAGATGATGCCTTTCTTGCGGCAGAAGGCGGCGATTTCCTTGATCGGCTGGACCACGCCGATTTCGTTATTCACCAGCATGACCGAGATCAGGATGGTGTCCGGACGCACGGCCGCTTCCAGCTGTTCGATGGTGACCAGGCCGTTGTCCTGGGTGTCCAGGTAGGTGGCGTCGAAGCCCTGGCGCTCCAGTTCACGCACGGTGTCCAGCACGGATTTGTGCTCGGTTTTCACGGTGATGATGTGCTTGCCCTTGGACTTGTAGAAGTTGGCCGCGCCTTTCAGGGCGAGGTTGTTCGATTCGGTGGCGCCGGAGGTCCAGATGATTTCGCGCGGGTCGGCGTTGACCAGGGCGGCCACGTGGCCGCGCGCTTCTTCCACCGCTGCTTCCGCGGTCCAGCCGTACATGTGGCTGCGGGAGGCCGGGTTGCCGAATTGTTCGCGCAGGTAAGGGATCATCTTGTCCGCAACGCGTGGATCGATCGGCGTGGTGGCCGAGTAGTCCATGTAGATCGGGAAGTGCGGTGCGGTCTTGAATTCTACCGGTGCTACCTGGGCGACGTTCTTTTCGGGGGCGTTCATCTAAATTACTCCAATTCGGTTAACCGAGGGCTGCTTGGTTGCTGTTGCGGTGCACATGGACTGGCTGCTCTGCCGCGGCTTTGGCTTTTTGCTGGTCCACCAGGTCCTGCAGCGACACGGAATCCAGGTAGTCGACCATCTTTTCGTTCAGGGTGGCCCACAGTTCGTGGGTCATGCAGCGGGCGCCGTTCGCATGGTCAGCGCCGTGGCAATTCTCCTTGCCGCCGCACTGAGTTGCATCGAGCGGTTCGTCAACAGCAATAATGATGTCGGCGACGGTCACCTTGTCTGCCTTGCGGGCCAGGCTGTAGCCGCCGCCAGGGCCGCGGATCGATTCCACGATTTCGTGGCGGCGCAGCTTGCCGAACAATTGTTCGAGATAAGACAGGGAAATCGACTGGCGCTGGCTGATTCCGGAAAGCGTCACCGGACCCTTGCCCTGGCGCATAGCCAGGTCAATCATCGCAGTCACTGCAAAACGGCCTTTGGTAGTCAGACGCATCACAACCTCGGTTCAACTCAGTTAAAATATCGTTCTGTTCTCGCAAATCAAAACCTGATTACTTGAACGATTTAGTCAAGTATAACAGACTTGCGCAGACCTTGCCGGACGCGCCTTTCGCTGTCCGAGGGGCAATACGCGCCCTTCTTACCTCTTCAGCAATCCCATCGGGCCGAACAGCGCCTGCATTTCCTTATTGGCAATAAACGACAGGTTGTACGGGTGTTCCGCCACGATCTGCGGCAAGGCCTGCACGCTGGGCAGCTTGTTGAGCTGTTCGGCGATCTTTCCCCAAAGAATCAATTTTGGCTGCTGGATGGCCAGCGCCTGCATGACGGTGTCGAAGAATGGCAGCCAGGCTTTGGCATCTTTCACCGGGGCAACATGCGGGCGGAACACCAGCGAGGCGTTCAGCAGCAGGAAGCCGTGGCCGTGCAGGCGCTCCTGCATCTCGGCCAGGGTCTGGATCGCGGCGCCGGCCTTGGCGCGGGTCGAGCATGCCGCCAGGGCTTCGCCGGCGGTATTGTTTTCTTCAAGCTGGCCGTCGGCGACCAGCAGCATTTTCATGAAGTTGCGCAGCGAAGTGGCTTTATTGACGGGCTTGGACAGGCCGCCGCCCTCTTCTTCCGACCACAGGCCTTTGACAGCGCCGTCCATGAAACAGACGCCGGTAGCGCTTTCTGCACGCGGATAAGGTCCCTCGCCCACCAGCACGTAGCGCACCTGCTCCAGCGGCTGCTGGAAGGCGGCAAACAGGCGCAGTTCGGTCGGCAGGTAGCTGTCATCCGCCAGTTCCGGCAGGTAGGCCGGGTTGGCCGCTGCAATCGCCTGCAGGCCGCGCTCCAGGATCGGACGCCACGAAGGGTGGGCACGGTCGAGCGCTTGCAGGATGGGGCTGGGAATCGTCATGGCGGCTGTCGGCGATGGGCAAAGGCGAGATTGTATCGCCGCCAGCCATTGCGGTCTACGGCTTGGGCTTCTCCGCACCGTAGACTTTGGCGAGGTAATCCACCATGGCGGGGATGTCGTCGTCCGAAAACTGGGCGCCGAACGGTTTCTTCATTTTCTTCACCGTAGCCTCCCAGTAGCTGCGCGGCGAGGTTGGCGGCTGCATCTGCGCGTACTGCGCCGAGTGGCATAGCAGGCAGTTGGCCAGCACGAGCTGGTAGCCGGGCAGCGTGCTCTGTTTGTAGGCCGCCGTCTCGTCGGGCAGCTTGATCTCGGCGGCGCTGGCGGCGCCGGCGGACAGCAGGAGCATGATGGCAAAGGTCTTCATCGGTTCCTCCTCAAGCCGCGGTGACGCGGGTGGTTTCCACGACGTTGCGCATATAGCCGGCCGCGTTCCACAGTGCGGTCGAAGGCTGGCTCTGGCCGATCCGGTTCACGGCGCGCACCATCAGCGTGTGCTCGCCCTTGCCCGGCTTGAACGAAGCGCTCCACTCGCGGAAGGAATACTTGCCCAGGTCCTTGCCGAGCGTGGCGGCCTGCCAGCTCTTGCCGCCGTCGGCCGAGAAGGCGACTTCGGTTATGCCGTAGCCGCCGTCGAAGGCGATGCCTTTCACAACCACCTGCTTGCCTGCTTTGAGCCGCGCACCGTCCTGGTGGCTGGTAATGAAAGACCGCACATTGAAGCGGTTGATCGGCACCGTTTTGGCCGGCGTCGTGCCCGGCGCAACGCAAGCGCAGGCGTTGTCGGCAATGCGGTAGGCGCTGGCGACCCAGAAGCCGTCGAAGGGCTTGTCCAGCACCGTAATGTCCGACAGGTGCTTGATCCAGTAAGTGCCGTAATAGCCCGGCACCACCAGGCGCAGCGGATAGCCGTTCAGCATCGGCAAGTCTTCGCCATTCATCTGCCAGGCCAGCATCACTTCCCCATCAAGCGCGTGGTCGATATTGAGCGACTTGACGAAATCCGGCCCGTCGCCGGCGGGTGGCGTATCGAGGCCGTTGAATGCCACCTGCACGGCGCCGGCCTTGATACCCGCGCGCTCCAGCACTTTTTTCAGCGGCACACCGGTCCAGCGCGCGTTGCCCATGGCGCCGTTGGAGAGCTGGCCGCCGTTGGCGCGCGGCGCAAAATGGCCGCGGCTATTGCCCGAGCACTGGTTGACCGCAACGATCTCGACGGCGTCGCCGCTCTGCTTGAGCTCCGCCAGCGACAGCTCCAGCGGCATGTTGACGTGGCCGCCGATCTTCAGGCGGTAGCTTTGCGGGTCGATCGAGGTCGGAATGGCGCTCCAGTGATAGCGCACGAAGAAGGCATCGTTCGGCGTCAGCACGCCTTCGCCGAACACGCTGAAGGGTGTTTCGAGTTGCGGCGGGCGGCTGGTCAGCACGATCATCGGGCGCTTCTGCGGAAACGCCACCAGATCCCTTTCGCCATTTTCAAACGGCAGCATCACGCTGCGCGAATCGGCCAGCGCCGACAGCGCCGGGCTGCCCAAAGCGGTCGCCACGCCCGCCATGCCTGCCTGTTTCAGGAATTCACGTCTTGGAATGCTGCTTTTCATGCCTGCCTCCCGGTGGGTGATTCACGCGAGATGCAAATTTAACATGCTATTCCGCTGGGGAATCGGAATTCTTCAGCCTGACGTTGGCGGCGCGCAGCTTGCGGTACAGGAAAGCCACCGCGAGCAAGGCGACCGCAGCCAGTGCTGCCGCGACCGACCAGGCCAGCCGCAGCTTCGACTGGTTGCGCAAGTCCTTGGTGTTTTCATCTTTCTGGCGCAAGAGCTCTTCATCCTCGCGCTCTTTTTTCTGGAGTTGGGACTGGACCGTGCTGGCGTCCTGCGCCTTGCGCCCGGCGCGCGCGTAGACCTGCAGCGCAAGCTCCTTCAGGCCGACGTAGTCCAGCGCCCGCGCATATTCCGACAGCGCGTCGGCATCCATCATTTCGATGTTGACCGCTTCGATGGCATCCCGGCCGGCTTCAAGCTGGCCCAGATAAATCAGCGCGATCCCTTCATTGAACTGCGAAATCTCCGCCATTTCAGTGTTGCCGGAAGCCAGCGCTGCCTTCTTCGACTCCTGGCTGAGCGACAACGCTTCCTTGTAGTCCTGGCTTTTCAAGCTCATGTCAGCCAGGGTGACTTGCAGCTCGGGCACATCGTCGTCCATATGATGCCTCTGGAGCCAGGCCACTACATCGTTCAGGGCTTCACGGGCGCGCGCAACCTGGCCAGCGCTTTCGGCGATTTCCCATTCCGCATAGCGGGCCCGGATCATCGGGCCGTCGAGCGGGATCAGCGCGGCCTTGGCCTTCAGGACATCGATCGACTTGAGCGCCTCCTGGCTGCCGCCGGCCAGGCCGTTCAGCGCATAAGCCCTGGCGCGCAGCGCCATGAACTGGGCAATAGGCTGCCCCGACTTGTCGGCCAGCGCCACGGCGTTGTCGATATATTCAAGCCCTTTGCGGCCATTCCCGCGCCGGATTTCATCCTGGCCAACGGTAAGGATCACTTTGGCCTGGAGCGCAAAATCGCTGGTCTGTTCGGCCAGCTGGCGCGCCAGTTCCAGGTTCTTGCTCGCGGCCTCCCTGTCTTCCAGCGCGGAGAAGAGATAGGAACGGTCAAGCAAGCTGTTGGCAATGATCGATTCGTCATCCAGTTGATGGCCGATGCGCTCTTCCTCTGCCACCGCCTTCAGCGACGTGGCGCGGTCCGAGGTCCGGGTAACCTTGCTGAGCACGGAATAGTAAGTCGCCTGGTCGCGTTGCGGCCACTGCGCAACTTGCGGTTTCAGTTTCTGCAATTCGGCCAGCGTGCCATTGGTGGCGAGGTAGGAAAACTCCCGCAACTGCCCCAGGCGGGCGGTCACATCCTGCCCCCAGGCCAACGGCTGGGCCAGTGCGGCGGCGAGGATGGACATGCGCAGCACGCGCGGAATATTGCAAAACATACAGCTTTCGATTTGATAGGAAGTAAATATATTTTACTGCCCGGCAAACAAATCGTGGGCATTCAGGATTGCAAAAGCGATTTCCGGGTGTCGATCAAGGCATTTGCGTATCGCCGCAGGTACAGTTTGGCGCGTTTTGCGGCACAGGCCGGGGCGGTCGCCCAGCTCGATCTGGAAGCCGCGCACGGTGCGCACTTCGTTCGGGCCGGGCGCGATACGGACCGAGACGCCAAGCTGCTCTTCCAGGCGCTGGCCAATGCGCATCAGCTCCGCATAAGTCGAGATGGCCTCGATGCGTTCGAGCAGGCGCTTCTCTTCTTCCTTGGTCAGGCGCAGGACGCGCAGGTCGGCTTGCGGGTCCTCCAGCAGCGACTCGCGCTGGCAGTCGCAGGCGCCCGGCGGGCACTCCTTGCGGATGGGGAAAGGCGGCATCGTCATCGCCCCAGTATCCGTTGCTTGCATCGTGCTGTCAAACGCGGCCGGCGCCTTGTCTGTATAGGACACTTGTGTGCGCCGTTCAAGTTTCGTACAGTGCAGAATTGCTAAAAATTACAGTTAGAGAAACGCGTGACTATCAAATCGGAAGGCTTGCAGTTCCTTGCTTCTCCAGGTGCGCTAGGCCGGCAGATTGCAGCCTTCGACTGGTCTTCCACGCCGCTTGGCCCACTCGATGCCTGGCCGCAGAGCCTGCGCACGACCGTCAACCTGATGCTGAACTCGAGCCATCCGATCTGGATCGGCTGGGGTCCGGAGGCAACCTTCCTCTACAACGACGCCTACATCGACGTGCTGGGCGCAGCCAAGCACCCGTGGGCCCTTGGCCGGCCGGCGCAGGAAGTCTGGGCCGAAATCTGGCACTACTGCGGCCCGCTGGTCGACAAGGTATTCCAGCGCGCCGAATCGAGCTACGTCGACGCGGTGCAGCTATTCATGAGCCGCGGCGACTGGGTGGAGGAAGTCTGGTACTCATTCTCCTACAGCCCGATCTTCAATGAAACCGGCGCAGTGGGCGGCCTGTTCTGCCCCTCCACCGACACCACCGGTACGCGCTTGAACGCGCGCCGCCTGGCAACGCTGTCGACGCTGTCGGCCAGCGCCTTGCGTGAGCAGGACGTGGCCAGCGCCTGCGCCACCGCCATGCACACCATTGCCGAGAATCGGGACGATATCCCTTTCGCGCTATTGTTCAAGCGCGCCGGCGACACGGTGCGCCTGCAGCAAACCGCACACGTCGCGGAGGAAGCCTGCGACCTGGCCTTGTGGCCAGTCGACCAGGTCCTGGCGCATGGCGAGGCGGTGACGATTGCAATGGAGGGCATGCCCGGCCTGCCATTGGGCCTTGCAAGCCAGGCGGTGCGCGTGGCGCTCGCCTTGCCGATCACGGATGGGGTGCTGGTGCTGGGCATCAGTCCCGCGCGCCAGCTCGATACGGAATACCGCACCTTCTGCGACCTGGTGGCAGGCCAGCTATCTGCCGCCGTGCAGAATGCCAGCGCCGCTGCCGAGCAGCGCCAGCGCGCCGAAGCGCTGGCGGAACTGGATCGCGCCAAGACCGCCTTCTTCAGCAACGTGAGCCACGAATTCCGCACGCCGCTGACGCTGATGCTGGGCCCCATTGAAGAAGCGCTGGGCGACAGCGCCAGCCGCCTGCCTGCCGTGCACCACGAACGCTTGCGCCTGGCGCAGCGCAACGCCCTGCGCCTGCAAAAACTGGTCAACACATTACTTGACTTCTCGCGCGTGCAGGCCGGCCGCATGCACGCCACGTACGCGAAAGTGGACCTGGCTGGCCTCACGCGCGACCTGGCCAGCGGCTTCCGCTCGGTGGTCGAGAGCGCGGGCCTGTACCTGGCGGTCGATTGCCAGGAAGTCGATACCGGCGCCTGGGTCGATGTCGCGCTGTTCGAGAAAATCGTCCTGAACCTGCTGTCCAACGCCTTCAAGTTCACGTTCGACGGCGGCATCACGGTCAGGCTGCGGCAACTGGGCCAGTCGGCTGTGCTGTCGGTGACCGATACCGGCGTCGGCATTTCGCCCGAACAGCAGCAATACATCTTCGAACGCTTCCGCCGCGTGGAAGGCTCGCGCTCGCGCACGCACGAGGGTTCCGGCATTGGCCTGGCGCTGGTGCGCGACCTGGTGGAACTGCTGCACGGCCGCATCGAACTGGAAAGCAGGCCGGGTGCCGGCAGCACATTCTCGATCACGCTGCCGCTTGGCCACAGCCATCTGCGCGACGACCAGTTGACCAATGTTGCCGACGCCGGCACCAGCGAGGTGCGTGAGGCCTTCCGGCTGGAGGCCCAGCGCTGGCTGCCGGAAGAAGACGACGAGGAACCATTCCTCGACCTGGCCGACGACGAGAGCGTGCTGACGCTTGGCGCGCACGTGCTGGTGGTGGACGACAACGCCGACATGCGCGATTACCTGGCGCGCCTGCTGCGCCAGCGCTGGCACGTCAGCACGGCCGCCAACGGGCGCGAGGCGCTCGACGCCATGCTGGCCGGCGCACCGGAACTGGTGGTATCGGACGTGATGATGCCCGAACTGGACGGCTTTGGCCTGATCGCGGCCATGCGAGCCGACCATGCGCTGCACGACGTGCCGGTGCTGCTGCTATCGGCCCGCGCCGGCGAGGAAGCGCGCATCGAAGGCGTCAATGCCGGCGCCGACGACTACCTGGTCAAGCCCTTCTCCGCCCGCGAACTGCTGACGCGGGTCGACTCGCAACTGATGCGGGCCCGCATCCGCCAGGCCGAACGCGCCCATATGGTGCGCATGGCCAACACCTTCCAGCAAGCGCCGGCAGCCATCGCCATTGTGCGCGGCCCCGACCTGGGCTTTGAACTGGCCAACGACCGTTTCGTGGAGTTGAGCTGGCAGCGCGAGCTGATTGGCTTGCCGATGCGGCGCGCCTTCCCCGAGCTGGAAGGCCAGGGCATGGTGGAGGAAATGGAACTGGCGCTCAACAGCGGCCAGCCGGTGACCGGCAAGGCGCGCCGCGTCATGCTGAAACGCGACGGCGGCTTGCAGGAATGCTATTTCGACTATGTGCACCAGCCGGTGCGCAATGGGCGCGGTGAGGTGGACCGCGTCGCCATTGTCGCCTTCGAAGTGACGGAGCTGGTGCGCGCGCGGCGCGATGCCGAACTGGCCAACCGCACCAAGGATGATTTCCTGGCGATGGTAGGGCACGAGCTGCGCAACCCGTTGTCGCCGATCCTGATCGCGCTGGAACTGATGCGCCTGAAGGGCCTTGGCGGCCTGGCGCGCGAACACGCCGCCATCGAACGCCAGGCCCACCACCTGGTGCGGCTGGTGGACGACCTGCTGGATGTGGCGCGCATCGCGCAAGGCAAGATCGCGCTGCGGCCGGAGCGCATCGAGCTGGCGAAACTGCTGGCGCAGGCACTGGAAACCGTCAGCGGCCTGCTGGAGGAGCGCCAGCAAACCCTGGAACTGGACGTGCCATCGCACGGCCTGGCGGTCAATGCCGATCCGATGCGCTTTGTACAGGTGCTGGTCAACCTGCTGACCAACGCGGCCAAGTATTCCAACCTGGGCGGCCATATCCAGGTGCGGGCTGGCGCCGTCAAGGGCCGCGTCGTGATCAAGGTGCGCGATACGGGCATCGGCATCGGCCCGGACATGCTGCCGCACCTGTTCGACAAATTCGTGCAGGCCCCGCAGTCGCTGGACCGTTCGCGCGGAGGGCTGGGACTGGGCCTGGCGATTGCCCGCAGCCTGGTGCAACTGCACGGCGGCGAGATCGCAGCGCACAGCGCCGGGCTTGGCGCCGGCAGCGAGTTCACCATCTGCATGCCGCTGGCCGGCGACCTGGCCAGCGCGCCGCTAGCCAGCACGGCGCCGGGCGGCATGGCTGCCGTAACGCCGCGCCGCGTACTGCTGGTGGACGACAACCAGGACGTGCTGCAAGGCTTGCGCGCCCTGCTGGAAGTGGGCGGCCACGAGGTGCAGGCGGTGGGCGATCCTGCCAGTGCGCTGCGCACCAGCGCCAGCTTCGTGCCCGACCTGGCCATCCTCGATATCGGCTTGCCCGGCATGGACGGGTATGAGCTGGCCGCCGAACTGCGGCGCCGTCCCGGTTACGGCAACACGCGGCTGGTGGCCCTGACCGGCTATGGCCAGCCGGCGGACCAGGAACGGGCGCGTGCCGCCGGTTTTGCAGCGCATCTTGTCAAGCCGATTACGCCTGCCCAGCTTTACTCCTTGCTGGTCGAATAAATCGCGCAGCGACGTTGCAAAACTGCCACGATTGTTGCTTTTAGGGAAATTAAGTTGCACGCCAGCGTGCTACACTCGTTTTCCCTATGCGCCCTCATCCCTACCGCCGTGCAGTCCTGCGCCTGGCCGCCGCCCTGTGGCTGGCCTGCGCCTGCGGCCGCGCGCTGGCCGACGAACGCCGCGTGCTGGTGCTGTACTCGCTCGGCGCCGATTCGTCCTCGGCCTGGCAAAGGCTGGTGCACAAAGGGCTGTACGACGAACTGGAACGCAGCAGCCAGGGCGCAACGCCGGCCATCTTCGAGGAACGCTTCGACGCCAATCGCGTCGGCGAAGACAAATCGCAGGAGGGCATGGCGCCCTACCTTGCCACCAAGTACGCCGACGTCAAATTCGACGCCATCGTGACCGAGAATTTCGTCGCGGCGCGCTTCCTGTCCAGCCACCCCGAACTGTTCGCCGGCGTGCCACGCCACTACGTCAACCACGGCCGCGACCAGTGGCAGCCGCGCGATGGCCTGGCGTACGAGGTGACCTCCGATTTCGAGCGCGCGATCGGCGTGATCCCCCTGGTGGCGCCGAACGTGCGGCACGTGGCCATCATCGGCGACAAGACCTCGCGCTGCCAGATATGGCTGGACCGCATTCGCAGCGTGACACCGCGCTTCCCGAATATCCAGTTCGAGATTTGGGACGACGGCAGCGTGGACGAACTGCGCCAGCGGGCGGCGCGCCTGGACCGCGGCAGTGCGATCTTCATGCTGGCGTCGCTGCGCGGCGAGGGCAATGCGCGCATCCAGCCGCGCGAACTGGCGCTGCAGATTTCGGCCGCCACCAAGGCGCCTTTATTCACCCATTCCGAATCCCTGGTGATGCCGGGCGTGGCGGGCGGTTATGTTGTCAGCGGCGAAGCAGTAGGCCGCATGATGGCGCGCCTTCTGCTTGGCTTGCCGGCCATGACCAGCCAGGTGCAGGGCTATTACTTCGATTACCCGACCGCGCGCCAGGCCGGCTTGCGCAATATCCCCCAGGAAGCGGTGATACTGAATCGTCCGCACAACGTCTGGGAGCTGTACCGCTGGCAGATCGTCTCGGCGGCGGCGCTGATTGTCCTTGAAGGCATGCTGATTACTGCGCTGGTGCTGTCGCTACGCTCCCGGCGCCGCGCCATGTCCGAGCTGGCGTCCGAACGCAACAGCCTGGAAGACCGCATCTTGCAACGGACGCTGGAGCTGCTGCAGGCCAATCGCAAGCTGGAACAGCTGGCCACCACCGATCCGCTGACCGGCATCGCCAACCGGCGCAAGATGACCGAGCAGATTGCGCAGGAGCTGGAACGCGCGCGGCGCTTCCACCATCCGCTGTCGCTGCTGATGATCGATATCGACCACTTCAAGCGCATTAACGATACCTACGGCCACGAGGTGGGCGACCAGGCGATCGTCCAGACGGCGACATTGTTGACGGCGAGCCTGCGCGCGGTGGACATGGTGGCGCGCTTCGGCGGAGAAGAGTTTGTGCTGCTGATGCCCGAGACGCATATCGCGGTGGCGGTGCACGCGGCGGAGCGCTTGCGCGCACGCGCGGCGGAGCTGCGGGTGCGAACGGAGTTTGGCGTCGAGGTGGAGCTGACGATCAGCATCGGCGTGGCGGCCGCCGACCCGCATGGGACGCCGGATACGCCCTCCTCCCTGCTGGTCCGCTCCGACAAGGCGCTGTACCGGGCAAAGAAGGAAGGACGCAACCGCGTCGTGCAGTTCTGATTACTCTGCGTCCGGCTGCGCCGAAGGATGCGCTGCCTTGAATGCCGGCAAATCGGCGCAATTGGCCGCAACACGCGCCACGTTCGGATAAGGCGCCAGGTCGATATTGAAGCGCTGCGCGTTATACACCTGCGGCACCAGGCAGCAATCGGCGATGGTCGGCGTGTCGCCATAGCAGAAACGCCCAACGTCGCCATCACGCTGCAGGTGCGCTTCGAGCGCCTTCATGCCCTCGCCCATCCAGTGATAGTACCAATCCATCTTCTGCTCTTCGCTCAGGCCCATCGGCCCCTTGATGTGCTTGAGCACGCGCAGGTTCATCAGCGGATGGGTATCGCATGCGATGGTCTGCGCCAGGGCGCGGACACGGGCTCGCCCTACAGCATCCTGCGGCAGCAGAGGCACCATCGGATGCACCTCTTCCAGGTACTCCATGATGGCCAGCGACTGCGTCAGCACGATGCCGTTGTCCACCAGCGCCGGCACCAGTCCCGCAGGGTTCACTTCGCGATAGGCGGGCGCAAGCTGCTCGCCGCCGTCGCGCAGCAAATGCACCGGAACAGCGTCATACGCCAGCCCTTTCAGGTTCAGCGCAATGCGGACGCGATAGGCGGCCGAGCTGCGGAAGTAGGTGTAGAGCTTCATTAACGTTCCCCGTAATTGCGCACGGTCTGGTCGATGGCGCCGAAGATGGTCTTGCCTTGCGCGTCATGCATCTCGATGCGCACGGTGTCGCCGAACTGCAGGAAACCGGTTTCCGGCTTGCCGCCTTCGATGGTCTCGTACATGCGTACTTCGGCCAGGCAGCAATAGCCCACGCCGCCGTTGGCGATGCTGGAGCCGTGCAGGTTGCCCTGCTTGTTCGACACGGTACCGGAGCCGATGATGGTGCCGGCGCACAGTTCGCGCGTCTTGGCTGCGTGTGCCACGAGCTGGGCGAAGCTGAAGGTCATGTCTTCACCGGCATTCGGCTTGCCGAATGGCTGGCGGTTGATCTGCACCAGCAGCGGCAGGTGCAGCTTGTTGTCCTGCCAGGCCTTGCCCAGCTCTTCCGGCGTAACGGCCACCGGCGAGAAGGCGCTGGCCGGCTTGGAGTTGAAGAAGCCGAAGCCCTTTGCCAGTTCGTTCGGGATCAGGTTGCGCAGCGAGACGTCGTTGACCAGCATGACCAGGCGGATTGCCTTGGCCGCTTCTTCATCGCTGGCGCCCATTTTCACGTCGCCGGTGATGACGGCCACTTCCGCCTCCAGGTCAATGCCCCAGGCTTCATCCAGCGCGTAGACCGGGTCGCGCGGGCCGACGAAACTGTCCGAGCCGCCCTGGTACATCAGCGGGTCGGTGTAGAACGATGCCGGCACTTCCGCATTGCGCGCCTTGCGCACCAGCTCCACGTGGTTGATGTAGGCGGAACCGTCGGCCCACTGGTAAGCGCGCGGCAGCGGCGAGTGGCACATGCTTTCGTCGAAAGGCTTGGCGCCGGATGCGCTGCCCTGGTTCAGCAGGGCGTAGATCTGTTTGAGCTGCGGTGCGGCGACGTCCCAGTTGTCCAGCGCATCCTGCATGGTGGCGGCGATGTTCGGTACCGGCTGGCAGGATTTCAGGTCGCGGCTAACGACGACCAGGCGGCCGTCACGGCTGCCATCTTTCAGGGAGGCGAGTTTCATTGTGTTCCTTAGTTCCGGATCTTAATTCTGCGGCGCGTGCATCCAGGCTGCGTGCTTGGGCGCCCTTTTCGTTTTAGACCATTCTTCCAGCATTTCCCACTTCACATCGTCCAGCTTCTGCATCATTTCGGGGGTGCCGGTGTTGGCCGCCAATTCCAGGCGGTGGCCGTTCGGGTCGAAGAAGTAGATCGACTTGAAGATGGTGTGGTTGACGGGGCCCAGCACCTCGATGCCGGCGGCCACCAGGCGCTCCTTGGCGGCCAGCAGTTCGTCCATCGAGCCCACTTCCAGCGCCAGGTGCTGCACCCAGGCCGGGGTGTTCTCGTCGCGGCCCATTTCCTTCTGGGTCGGCAGCTCGAAGAAGGCCAGGATGTTGCCCTGGCCGGCGTCCAGGAATACGTGCATGTAAGGGTCCGGGGCCTTGGTCGACGGCACTTCATCCTCCGCGATGGCCAGCACGAAGTTCATGTTCAGGTGCTTGACGTACCACTCGACGGTTTCCTTGGCGTCCTTGCAGCGGTAGGCAACGTGGTGGATTTGCTTGATTTTCATGGCGGGCTCCTTTGTATCCCGCCATTAAACTCTTGTTTCAGCTATCATACAAACGATATTTTCACGCCAATTTATTAGTTTTCCTGATGAGTCCAACCGTTCGCCAGATGCGCGCCCTGGTCGCCGTCGCCCGCACCGGAAGCTTTACCGCGGCCGCCGACCTGCTGCATGTCACACAGTCCGCCCTGTCGGGTCAAATCAAGGAACTTGAACAGCTTCTGGGCGTGAAAGTGGTGGAACGCAATACACGGCGCGTGCAGCTTTCCGAGGTGGGACGCGAACTCTATCCCCTGTTCGACAAGATGCTGCAGGACCTGGATGGGGCGATGGCGGATATCGCCAGCCGCAAGGCTTTAAAGAAGGGCATCGTGCGGGTCGCCGCACCGCAGATGATGGCCTGCACCCTGTTGCCGCAGGTGATCAGCTCCTTCCGCGCTTCTTATCCGGACGTGCAGGTGCAACTGGTGGACTGCCCGGTCGACAATGTGGCTGCACGCGTGGTCAGCGGCGAGGTAGACGTGGGCATTGGCCCGGAGCGCGACGTAACGGCCGAAGTGGATGCGTCGCTGCTGTTCGAAATGCCCTTCGTGGTGGTGTTCCCGCCAGCGCACCCGCTGGCCGCCCGGCGCTCGGTGGCCTGGGCGGAGGTCAACCAGCACCCTTTCATTGCCCTGCAAGGCCAGTTCACGGAGCGCCTGCTGCGCGACATGACCACGCTGGCGCCGTATAACGAGGTGACCTTCATGACAACCGCGCTGGCCATGGTGGCGGCGGGGCTGGGCATTACCGCCTGCCTGCCCTATGCGGAGCCGATGGTGCGGCTGTACGGACTCGAAATGCGCCCGCTGGTCGAGCCGGAACTCAAGCGCAAATTCTTCATCTACACCAAGACCTCGCGCACGCCCTCCCCGGCTGCGGAACGCTTCATCAGCGTGCTTGGCGAGTATTCCCTATAATTTGCGGCATGTCGCACAATACGATTGAAGCCAACAAGGCAATGGACAAGTTCGACGGCCACCACCAGGTGTGGCTGTTCGGTTATGGCTCGCTGATTTACAAAGCGGACTTTCCCTTCATCGAGCGCCGGCCGGCGCACATCTTCGGCTGGTCGCGCCGCTTCTGGCAAGGCTCGCACGATCATCGCGGCACGCTTGAAGCGCCCGGCCGCGTGGCCACGCTGATTCCGGCCGAAGGAGACGTCTGCCACGGCATGGCCTATCTCGTTACGCCGGAAGAATTTACGCACCTCGACCATCGCGAAAAGAACGGCTACCTGCGCGTGGCCATCGACATCCATTTCGAAGCAGGCGGCGTGGAAGAAGGCCTGATCTATATTGCCGCCGCCGACAACGCCGCCTGGCTGGGCGAGGCTCCGGTGGAGGAAATTGCCCGCCACATTGCTTCGGCAGCCGGCCCAAGCGGCCCGAACATCGAATACTTGCTGCGCTTGGCCACCGCCTTGCGCGAGATGGGCCGCCATGATGAGCACGTTCACGCGATCGAATCCCATCTCGCGCGGTTGCAACTCGGCACTGAACGTTAGGCGAATCGGTGTGCCTGCAAAAAAAGCTATCTGACACGGCCTAAAAAAGGTCCATCTGACCCGCTTTGGCGGCGGCAACTGCGCGGGCGCCGGAGGGTGGAATGTATTCGGGCCGCTTGAACTGGGTGCAGTCGAGCGAGCGGAATTTGCTGTGTCGGCCGTGGAAACCGAAGCGCGTGATGCCTTTTTCGATGCGCTGCTGGATCAGGTCGGCCCACACGCCTTCGCCGCGCATGCGCGAGCCGAATTCGGCTTCGTAATCCTTGCCGCCGCGCATGTCGCGCACGCGGTTCATCACGCGCGCGGCACGGTCGGGAAAATGCGCCTCGAGCCATTCCTTGAACAGCGGGCTCACTTCCCATGGCAATCGCAGCACGACATAGGTTGCCATCACCGCGCCGGCATCGCGAGCGGCGGACATGATTTTCTCGATATCGGGCTCAGTGACGAAGGGAATGATCGGTGCGATGCTGACGCCAACCGGTATGCCGGCCTTGGCCAGCGTTTCGATCGTGCGCAGCCGGCGCGCGGGTGCGGCGGCGCGCGGCTCCAGGGTGCGCGAGATCTTGCTGTCCAGCGTGGTGATGGTGACCGACGCAGCAGCCAGGTTGCGCGCAGCCATCGGCGCGAGGATGTCGATGTCGCGCTCGATCAGCGAGGATTTGGTGATCAGGCCAACCGGATGGTTGCACTCGGCCAGCACTTCCAGCACCCGCCGCGTGAGCTGGTATTCGCGCTCGCAAGGCTGGTAGGCGTCGGTATTCACGCCCAGTGCGAGCGACTCCACCTGATAGCCTGGCTTGGACAATTCGGCGCGCAGCAGGTCTGGCGCATTTACCTTGGCGAACAGCTTGGTCTCAAAATCCAGGCCGGGCGACAAGCCCAGGTAGCTATGCGATGGCCGCGCAAAACAATAGATGCAGCCATGCTCGCAGCCGCGATAAGGGTTCAGCGAGACATTGAACGGAATATCGGGCGACTGGTTGCGCGTGAGGATGGTCTTGGCCGTTTCCGCGGTGACGATGGTGCGCGGTGGAAGCAGTTCAGCCTCGGCGTCATCCGGATCGGGCGCCCAGCCGTCGTCGAACGCTTCGCGCGCCTGCCGCTCGTACCTTCCTTGCATGTTTGATACCGCACCGCGCCCTTTTTTGGCTTTGAGCGATTGCGGCGGCAGCATCACCTGCCCTTCGAATTCATGGTCCTGCATGGGGCGCCTCGAAGCATTACTGTATATACATACAGTATTCTAATCCGCCCGCGCCAAGGCTGCAAGCCAAGCTGGTATCATGCGCACTTCTCCGGGATATCCCCCGACATTCAAAGAGCAATAACATGAGCAAAACTACCAATCTGCCCTCCTTTGGCAGCAGGATTTCCCTCGCCTTTGGCGCCTTTTTCAAAACCCTGGGCGATGCCGAATTCGCCGCCCGCGTGCGTGACGACAGCGTGGGCCCTGCAGCGGCTCCAGCCGCCGCGCCAGCACCCGCCCCAGTCGCTGCCCCAGCGCCAGCCGCCGCGCCCCTGCGCGAAGCCACGCCGGACGCAGCCCTGCAGCTCCTGTCCCTGTTCCAGCGCGAAGCACGCCTGATCGACTTCACGCAGGAAAACCTGTCCGGCTATTCGGATGCCGACATCGGCGCCGCTGCCCGCGTCGTGCATGAAGGCTGCTCCAAGGTGCTGCGCGAGCACTTCACGATCGATGCCGTCCGCTCCGAAGCGGAAGGCAGCCGCGTGACGCTGCCGGAAGGCTTCGACGCATCCGCCGTGCGCCTGACCGGCAATGTGGTCGGCAAGGCGCCGTTCACCGGCACCCTGAGCCACCGCGGCTGGCGCGCCTCCAGCGTGCGCCTGCCGAAACTGGCGGAAGCGCATGACGCCAAAGTATTGGCCCCGGCCGAGGTGGAACTGTGAGCGATCCGCGTTTTGCCATCGGCATTGACCTTGGCACCACTCACAGCGCGCTGTCGTATGTTGAACTGGCGGGCAGCGATGGCGAGAAAACCAGGCACG
>CAMLSG010000017.1 GCA_946482635.1 uncultured Duganella sp. | reverse complement strand
GGCGTCAATCATAAGCTGAGCGATGCATCGATCACGTTCGACGTGCCGCAAGGGCCGAAGGCAATTCTCGCCGCAACGCGCCCCGGCTGGTTCACCGATACCAACGCCTCGACCGAACTGCGCATGCCCTCGTCCTGGACGATCAGCGTGACGCACCAGCTCAACGAACGCTGGTCCGTCATGGCCGACGTGCACCGAACCAAATGGAGCCGGTTCAAGGATGTAGTACTCGACTTCGATTCGCCGCAGGCAACGCAGGCGATCACCTTCGACTATCGCAACACCCTGTTCGGCGCGCTGGGCGCCGAATACACGCTCAATCCGGACCTGACCCTGCGCGCCGGGGTGGCTTACGACCAGACGCCGGTTCGTGCCGCTTCCCGCGACGTCCGGGTGCCGGACGTGGACCGCAAGTGGCTGTCCCTCGGCGCCACCTGGCGCGCCAGCCAAAGCGTCGAATGGAGCGCCGGCTACACCCACCTGTTCCTCGATGATGCCGCTGTCGCCATGCGTTCGGCGACCGGCAGCACCTTGCATGGCAACTACAAGCTGGCGAGCGACATCTTTGCCGTCTCGCTGGCTTATCGCTTCTGACCGCTGGAGAAAAACATGAAGGAATCGCCGATTGTATTGGTTACCGGTGTCTCGTCCGGCATCGGACGCACCGCAGCGGAGAAATTCGCAGCGCAGGGATACCGCGTCTTTGGCACGGTGCGCAGCATCGCCAAAACATCCCCCCTGTCGGGCGTCGAACTGATCGAAATGGATGTTCGCGATGACGCGTCCGTGGAGCTTGGCGTCCAGGCCGTGATCGAGCGCGCGGGCCGGATCGATATCCTGGTCAACAACGCCGGCATGAGTATGGTCGGAGCGGTGGAGGAAACATCGGTTACCGAAGCCGCCGCCCTGTTCGATACCAACGTGTTCGGCGTGCTGCGCATGGTACGCGCCGTGCTCCCGCATATGCGAAAGCAGCGCCATGGCCGGATCGTGAATGTCAGTTCCGTGCTTGGCTTCCTCCCTGCGCCGTACATGGGACTGTACTCTGCTTCAAAGCACGCGGTTGAAGGACTGTCCGAAACGCTGGACCACGAGGTGCGCCAGTTCGGCATCCGCGTCACCCTGGTCCAGCCGTCGTACACCAAGACCAACCTGGACGCCAATTCGCCCCAAACCGCCCTGCGGATCGGCGATTATGACCATGACCGCGATACGGCGGCCCGCTCCGTTGTCAACAGCATCAACAGTGCACCCGGTCCGGACGGTGTGGCAAACACGATTGTGGAAGCGGCGCTTGGCGCCTGGCGCATGCGTCGTACCCCGGCGGGACAGGCATCCCTCCTGAGCAAATTGCGCCGCTTCATGCCGGCCGGCCCGGTCGACGCGAGCCTGCGCAAATCGCTGGGATTAGCCTGATGCGATAACCAAATTCGTGCCTTTCCTTCGTTTTCCTGAAATTTTGGCCCGCCCGCTTCAAATGCATTGAACCCACGGCCCGGTATCGATACCATGGTTGCGCTAACAATATCGATATGGGGTGGTGGAGATGAGACATTTGCTGGCCGCGGGCCTGGCGCTCGCCATGCTGCAGGGGGCAGCCATGGCTGCGCCGAAGTTGCCGGACACAATACTGTTCGGCGTTGCCTATTACGACGAGTACACGCCGGTCGACCGCCTGGACGAAGACGTGCGCCTGATGAAGGAGGCCGGCATCAGCGTCGTGCGGATCGCAGAATCGACCTGGGGCACGCTGGAACGCAGCGAAGGCGTGTTCGACTTCACGCATGTGGACCGCATGCTGTCGGCTTTTCACAAGGCCGGCATCAAGGTCATCGTCGGCACCCCGACCTATGCGGTTCCAACCTGGCTGGCGCGCAAGCACCCCAACGTGCTGGTGGTGACGCCGAAAGGCCGCGCCGAATACGGGCCGCGCCAGAACATGGACATCACCGATCCCGATTTCCGGCGCGCGGCCGAACGTGTGATCGTGGCCCTGGTCGACCACGTCAAGGACCATCCCGCCGTCATCGGCTACCAGGTCGACAACGAGACCAAGGCCTATGGCGCCAGCGGTCCGAATGTGCAGGCGGCCTTCGTCGCTTCGATGCGCAAAAAATTCCCCGACCTGGAACAGTTGAACAAGGCGTTTGGACTCGATTACTGGAGCAACAGGATCAATAGCTGGGAAGACTTCCCTTCCGTGAATGGCTCCATTAACGCCAGCCTGTCCAACGCCTTCGCTGCCTTCCAGCGCGAACTGGTGACCGAATACCTTGCCTGGCAGGCTGGCCTGGTCCGGTCCCGCGCACGTAACGACCAGTTCATCACCCAGAATTTCGACCTGGGCTGGAAAGACCATTCCTACGGCGTGCAGCCGGAGGTCGATCATTGGGAGGCGGCCAAGGCGCTCGACGTCGCGGGCATCGACATCTACCACCCAAGCCAGGACAAGCTGACCGGCGTCGAGATCGCCTTTGGCGGCGACCTGACGCGCTCCTTGCGCAACGGCCAGAATTACCTGCTCATGGAAACGCAGGCGCAAGGCTTCCCGCACTGGACGCCGTATCCGGGCCAGTTGCGCCTGCAAGCGTTCAGCCATCTGGCGTCGGGCGCCAACATGGTGTCGTACTGGCATTGGGCCACCACAGCGAATGCGGTCGAAACCTATTGGCGCGGCGTGCTGTCACAGGACTACCAGCCGAATGAGGTCTACGCCGAGGCCAAATCCATCGGCGCCGACCTGAAGCGGCTCGGCCCAAAGCTGGTCAACCTGCGCAAGAAGAATGAGGTAGCGCTCTACGTCAGCAACACCGCCCAAGCCGGCTTCGACGCGTTCAAGGTGCATGCCGAAGGGAAGACCATCGGCTACAACGAGGCCATGCGGCCCTATTACGATGCTTTGTACCGCATGAACGTTGGCGTGGACATCCTGTCCCCTTCTTCCACAGCCAATCTTTCCGGCTACAAACTGATCGTGGTGCCGTCGCTGTACGCTGCCAGCGATGCCGAAATCGCGAGGCTCAACGCCTTCGCCAAAGGTGGCGGCCGGGTGCTTTACACCTTCCGCAGCGGCTTCTCGGACGAAAACACCAAGGTGCGCTACGCGACCCAGCCCGGCGCGATCGCCGAAGCGGCCGGTATCGAATATCGCCAGTTCACCAACCCGGAAAACGTGACGCTCGACGGTGACCCTTTCCACGTCGGCAAGCAGGACAATCGCGTGCGCTGGTGGATGGAGTTCGTCAAGCCGACCACGGCGCAGGTGCTGGCCCACTACAAGCATCCCTCATGGCCGGCTTACGCGGCCGTGACCCGCAATGGTTACGGCAGCGGGGAAGTCACCTATGTTGGCTTCATGCCGACCGATCCGGTCATCGACAGGATCATGGAGGACCAGGTAAAGCGCGCCGGCGTCACCTTGCCAATGGTTCGCTATCCGCTCGTCATGCGTGGGGGCACGCTGCAAAATGGGCGCCAGGTGCGCTACCTGCTCAACTACTCCGCCAAGCCGCAGCAAATGAAGTATGACTACGCGGCAGGCCTGGAACTCCTGTCGGGCAAATCCGTAGGCAAGGGCGAAGTGCTCAAGCTGGCGCCATGGGGCGTGGCTGTCGTAGAGGAGCAATGACCATGCGCTCACTCGCCACGGCACTGGCCGGCTTGCTTTTCGCGGCCAGCGCATCGGCCAGCGGCGCGAGTCCGGCAAGCTGGATCTGGTATCCGGGCGACTTCGAAATCTGGCTAAGCAACCAGGTGCAGGTGAGGCGCGTTGAACGCGACGCGCCGTTCATGCCGTTCTGGCGCTTTTACAGCCACCAGCCGCAGATCAACTTCAGCAAGCAGTTCGAACTCGCCGCGCCGGAGGAAATCACCGTAACCGCCGAGGGAAAATACAGCATCCAGGTCGATGGAAAATTCGTACAGGGCGACCAGAAGCACGTGCACCTTGCCACGGGCAAGCACTCCATCAACGTGCAGGTCTACAACCAGGCATCGCCGCCCGCGATTCTGGTCGAGGGCAAGACAATCAGTTCAGACACGACATGGACCGTGGGCCCGGCGCCGTATTACAAGCCATCGAACGGGCCGGCAATCCAGGCGGCGGGGCGAACTGGTGGACCGCCGTCCCAGTTCAGGCTTGCGACGCGCGAGATCCAGCCCAGGAGCGTACAGCGCAGGGCTGATTCCATCCTGGTCGACTTCGGCGAGGAGACAATCGGTTTCGTCAAGCTGAAGAACCTGCGCGGCCACGGCAAGGTGACGCTGTATTACGGTGAATCGCTGGAAGAGGCGCTCGCCACCGGCACATGCGAGACGCTCGATCGCTTTACAGTCGACAGCAAGACGGACTTCACTTCCACCAACGCACGCGCAATGCGCTACGTGAACATCGTGCTCGAAAAAGGCATGAGCGTTGCCGACGTGTCTTTGATGTACCAATATCTTCCGCTCACGCAGCGTGGCAGCTTCCGCAGCTCGGACGAAGAATTGAACCGGATCTGGGACGTCTCCCTTCGTTCGCTGCGGTTGAACACACGCGAATTCTTCATCGACGGCATCAAGCGCGATCACTGGCTATGGTCCGGCGACGCGTTGCAATCCTACTTGATGAACTATTACTCCTTCTTCGAGGGAGACGCAGTCAAGCGCACCACCTGGGCCTTGCGTGGCGCCGATCCTGTCGACATGCACATCAACACCATTCTCGATTACTCGCTGTACTGGTTCATCGGCATCCACGACTACTACCGCTACACGGGCGATGAAGCTTTCGTACGCAGCATTTATCCGCGCATGGTTTCGCTGATGGACTTCGTGCTGGCAAGGCGCAATGCGAACGGCATGCTGGAAGGCCAGCCGGGGGACTGGGTGTTCGTGGATTGGGCGCCTATGCCGACGGACGGAGAGCTGTCGGTGATCCAGCTGCTTTTTGCACGCAGCCTGGAATCGATGGCCGACAGCGCTACGCTGGTGAAGGACGATGAGCGCGCGGGCCGCTATCGCCAGCTCGGATCGGAGCTGAAGGCCAAGATCATGCAAACGTTCTGGGACCCGCAGCGCCAGGCCTTCCTCCATCGCCGCAAGGAAGGCAAGCTGGACACGCTTGTCACACGCCACCCCAACATGTTCGCGCTGATGTTCGGCTATCTCGATCCTGCGCAGCAGGAGGCGGTGAAGCGCAACGTACTGTTGAACGACCAGGTTCAGAAGATCACCACGCCCTACATGCGCTTCTACGAGCTGGCAGCCCTGGCCGAAAGCGGCCAGCAGGCTTACGTCACAGGACAGATCAAGGACTACTGGGGCGGCATGCTGCGCGACGGAGCGACCTGTTTCTGGGAGCAATACGATCCGAAGCAGAAGGCACCGGAACGGTATGCCATGTACGGCAAGGCTTTCGGCATGAGCCTGTGCCACGCATGGGGCGCCAGCCCGCTTTACCTGCTGGGCCGCTACTACCTTGGCGTCCGGCCGACCGAACCGGGTTATGCCGGGTATGTGGTCGAGCCAAGCCTCGGCGGCTTGCAGTGGATCGAGGGAAAAGTGCCGACGCCGCACGGCGAGGTATCGGTTTTCATGGACCGAAAGCAGATCAAGGTGTCGTCGCCGGGCGGCAAAGGCATCCTGCGTTATACGAACGAAGGCGTAGCGCGCGAGCTGATTCTGGAGCCAGGCAAGAGCTATGTCGTGAACTACCAGGAGACAAAATGAAGTATACGAAACTCATGGCGGCGGTGTTGTGGACTGCGCTGGTGCAGGCAGCGGCAGCGCGCGGACTGGACGTGAAGACCGCCGGCGGCACTGTGCATGTGGAGCCCTGGACGGACCGCATCATCCACGTCCAGGCCGGCGCGTCGCAAGGCTGGAAAGGCAATTACAACCCTGCGGTCATCGGCACGCCGCAGAACGTCGAATGGACCGTCAGCGAGACGGCGACCCACCGCGTACTCACCACAGCCGCCCTCAAGGTGCTGGTCGACAAGAGGAATGGCGCGGTCAGTTTTCAGGACGCAAAAGGCGCCGAGTTGCTGGCGGAGGCCCCGGGCACAAGACAGGTCGGCCGCGGCGGCATCGTCCAGGCCTTCACCTATGGAGGCCCGGTTTTCGGGCTCGGCCAGCACCTCAACGGACTTCTCGACTACAACGGCAACCGGGTGCATCTGCAGCAGGCCAATCGCGACGTAGCCGTACCGATGCTGGTATCGCCCACCGGTTTTGGCGTCCTGTGGAATAACGCGTCGGTGACCGATGTGGACATCGGCATTCCCTCCGCTCCGCATCCGCTGATCATTCGTTCGGAAGGGGGAGGCGGGGTTGATTATCACTTCATCTACGGACCGGAACTCGACGACGTGGTGGGCGGTTACCGCGAACTGACTGGCCGCGCGCCGATGATGGCGCGCTGGACTTGGGGCCTGTGGCAGTCCAAGGAGCGTTACCAGACCCAGGACGAACTGCTCGGCATCGCCGCCCGCTACCGCGCAATGAAAGCGCCGCTGGACGCCGTGGTGCAGGACTGGCAATACTGGAGCAGCGACCAATGGGGCGAGCACCGCATGGAAGCCGCGCGCTTCCCCGACCCGAAGGGCATGATAGACAGGCTGCATGCGCAAAACGTCCACGCCATCATTTCCGTCTGGGCGCGCCTGGACACCGGGACCACCAACACGAAGGAGCTGGACAAGGCCGGCGCCCTGTATCCCAAGACTTATCGCAACGTTTACCCGGCCGGCGAAGGCCGCTGGTACGACGCCTACTCGCTATCGGCCCGTCGCCTGTATTGGGACCAGATCAGCCGCAACCTCGGCAAGTTCGGCTGGGATGGCTGGTGGCTCGACGCGAGCGAGGCGGAGTTGGGCGGCAACTGGGGCGAAATGCGTGAGGTGCGCACGGCGGCGGGGAGCGGCAAGGATGTGCTGAACGCCTATCCCCTGTTGCATACCACGGGCGTATTCGAAGGCATGCGCAAGGACTATCCTGCCAAGCGTCCATTCATCCTGACCCGCTCGGCCTTCAGCGGCCAGCAGCGCAACGCCGCCATCACGTGGTCGGGCGATACGAGTGCGACCTGGGACGTATTGCGCGCACACGTTCCCGCTGCGCTGAACTTTACGCTGAGCGGTATTCCTTACTGGTCAGCCGACATCGGCGGCTTCTTCGGCGGCGACCCGGCCGATCCAGCGTATGCCGAGTTGTTCACGCGCTGGTATCAGTTTGGCGCCTTCAATCCGATGTTCCGCGTGCACGGTACGGGACCGGGCAAGGAAATCTGGGCTTTCAAGCAGCCCACGCAGGACATTCTGCTTTCCTATGCGCGCCTGCGCTACCGTCTCCTGCCCTACATTTACTCGGCTTCGTGGGACGTGACCAACAAGCATGGCACCATGATGCGCGCGCTGGCGATGGATTTCCGCACCGATCGCCAGGCAGTTTCGACACCGGACCAATACATGTTCGGCAAAGGGCTGATGGTGGCGCCGGTACTGAGTGCAAACACCGACGTGCGAACCGTCTACCTTCCGGCCCAGACCAATTGGTTCGACTTCTGGACCGGCAATCGCTACGAGGGCGGCAAGGTCATTGCCGCAAAGGCCGACATCGCGACCATTCCGCTGTTCGCGCGAGCCGGCAGCATCTTGCCGCTCGGCCCTGCAGTCCAATACGCCGACGAAAAGAGCGAAGAGCCGATCGAACTGCGGATCTACCCCGGCAAGGACGCCAGATATCAGCTGTACGACGATGCCGGCGATGGCGACGGCTATACGCGCCGCGAGTACGCCACGACGCTGCTGGAGTGGAACCAGGCGAACGGGCGACTGACAATTCATGCGCGGGAGGGCAGCTTCCCGGGCATGCGCGGACAGCAGGCCTTCCTGGTGCGTTGCGGTGCCCTGGCCTCCGTCGATGGAACCAGGGTCGTGGCTGGCGCAAGCGATGTCACGGTTGAGGTACCGGGGTGCCGTTAAGCGGATAAGGGATACAAGATGTAACCAATGTTGCAACGGACATGCCTCTGGAGCATCTTAGCAAGACAATAATTCCAGAGGACGTCCACCATGAAGAAGACCATACCCTTTGCGCCGGTCGTGGCAGCAGGCATGCTTACGCTTGCTGCCTGCAGTACGCTGCAGCCGACCCAGGCGCCGCAGCATGCCGCCGAAGCTGCAATGCCGGCACCAGTGCCGGCCGCCGTACCGCCAGCACCCGTCGCGCCAGCGGCAAGGGCCGACCTGCGAGGCTCGGTGAAGCCCGCCCCGGTGCTGGCCTATTCGCCCGGACTGCCAGCGCCGATGCCGCACATAGCGCCCGTGCCGCAATCGGCAGACAAATTCCCCGACAAGGACGGCAATAAGTCCGTCCTGGTGAGCGACCAGCCCGTGTCCACCTTCAGCGTGGACGTCGACACTGCCTCTTACGCCTTCGTTCGCCGCATGCTGTCCGATGGCCGCATGCCGCCGCAGCAAGCCGTGCGCGTGGAGGAAATGGTCAACTACTTCCCGTACAACTACGCTACGCCCGTCAGTGCGAGCCAGCCGTTTGCCGTGACGACGGAGGTGATGCCGAGCCCTTGGCAGCAGGGCAACCAGGTTGTCCACATCGCTCTCAAGGGCTATGACATCAAGGCCGCCGCCCGCCCGCGCGCCAACGTCGTGTTGCTGGTTGACATTTCCGGTTCAATGGGGCCACGCGACCGCCTGCCGCTGTTGCAGCAAGGCTTCCGCCTGTTCGCAGAGCAGTTGCGCGATGACGATATGGTCTCCATCGTCACCTATGCCAACGGCACCGCGGTCGCCCTCGAGCCAACCAGCGGCAAGGACAAGCAGAAGATCATCGACGTGATCAACAACCTGCACGCATCGGGCGGCACTGCCGGTGGCGATGGCCTGCAGCGTGCATACGCCCAGGCTGAGCGCAACTTCGACCCGAAGGCGGTGAACCGCGTGATCCTGGCCACCGATGGCGACTTCAATATCGGCATCACCGATCCCAAGCAGCTGGAACAATTCATCGTCGACAAGCGCAAGTCCGGAGTCTACCTGTCGGTATTCGGCGTTGGCCTGGGTAACCTGAACGACGCCCTGATCCAGCGCCTGACCCAGTCCGGCAACGGCAACGCTGCCTACATCGACACCCTGCTGGAAGCACGCAAGGCGCTGGCGCAGGAGCTGGGCTCGACCATGTTCCCGATCGCGAATGACGTGAAGGTGCAAGTCGAATTCAACCCGTCGCAAGTCGCCGCCTATCGCTTGGTCGGCTACGAGACCCGTATGCTGAACCGGCAGGACTTCAAGGATGACAAGGTCGACGCCGGCGATATGGGCGCGGGCCACACCGTCACCGCCATCTACGAAATCACGCCGGCCGCCAACGCAGGCAAGCTGGTTGACCCTCTGCGTTACGAGCAGCCGGGCAAAAAGAAAGCCACCGAATCGGGTAAATCCGAAGAGCTGTGCTTTGTGAAAGTGCGCTACAAGCTGCCTGGCCAGTCGGTGAGCAAGCAGGTCGAGCATGCCGTGCGTGCCGGCAGCGCGCGCGATTCGCTCGACGCAGCGCCGGATGACCAGCGCTTCGCCGTTGCTGTTGCCGCCTTCGCCCAACGCCTGCGCGGCGAGCAGAAGGTGGCCGACTTCAGCTACGGCGATATCGCGAAACTGGCGGAAGGTGCACGCGGCGCCGACCGTGACGGTTATCGCGCCGAATTCGTGAAAATGGTACGAATGGCGGAATCCCTCGGCACGGTCGGCCCTACTGCGCAGCGCTGATGCGCTTAGTTGAGCGTGACGTTCCAGTTGCGCTCAACGCACTTCACGTAATTGCCGGCGATAAGGGCGTTGTAAGGCGTCTGGTAGTTCACCAGCTGGCACTGGTAATCGCCGCCGCTGTTCCAGTTCTTCTCCCAATAGATGTTGTAGGCGGCGGAACTGGACGGGCCAAAACGCTGCATCGTCGCGCATGACAGCTGCTCGCCCGCCACGTTCCAGCCAAGATCCGCCGCGAACTGCCGGTAATAATCGATACGGTTCTGCGCCGCCGGCTTCTCGCTGCCGGTGCCGCATTCCGCATTGATGATCATGATTGTGGTGGCGAAGTTGTTCCCCGCGCCGGCGGCGATGTCGCTGGCGTTTGGAACCCAGCTTCCGTCGATCACATGCAGCATCGATGGCTTGGGTGGTTGCGGGTAGACGAAGAAGAACGTGGCGGATGCCAGGTTCAGCCAGGTCGACGCCACCTGGTCCGGATTCTTCAGCAGCACCGACTGGTCGCCATTGAACATCACTTGCGAGAACGGTCCGTAGTTGTAGTTGTACGAGAGCTGCTTGGCGCCACGCCCGAAGTATTTCTTGTAGCTGCCATCGGCGTTCTTCCCGCAAGTCCAGACCGTGTTGAAGACCGGATCCGCACACTCGGTGTTGTAGCCGCAGCCTGGACCATCCTCAGTGCAGCCCAATTCGCGCAGGTATTTCAGGCCCTGCCGCCACTGCGGCAAGGGCAGGCTGGCGTTGTGCTCGCCGGTCTCCTGCGCAAAGTGGGCAAACATGGTCGCCAGCGAATGGCGGCAAATGTTGTCGGCATTGCGTCCGTCGGTGTAGTCGCCGCACACCGCCGGGAACTTGGCTACCGCCTGCAGGAAGCGCCGGTACTCGTAGCTCGCTTCGCGCAAGGAGAAGTAGTAGTCCCATTTCGCCGACGACAGCAAACGTTCAACGCGCTTCACGTTGGCTGGATTGTTCGCGGCCCCGGGCGCGACGGCTTCCACAGCCGCGTTGTCGAGTGTCCGGATCGATGCCTTGACGCTGCGGAAGAAGTCATTGTCGGTCAACGTCAGTTCGCGCGCTTCGGCCTGCGCCTTGGTTGGTACGCCGCCCGGCTGGGTCGGCGGGTCGCCAGGGTTGGTGGGCGGATCGGTCGCATCCCCGATGTACTTCCAGGGACCCCAGGTGTCGGCCTGGCTTGGCGCATTCCCCTGTGTCCACCACTTCGCTTCGAATTGCTTGCTCTGGTAGATGGCGCACATGCCGGCCGTGTACACCTGGCTGGCGCTCCACGCCGGGCAGGAAGCGGTGGCGCTGGCCATCACGCCCTGCGCCAGCGTGCGCGCAGCGGCCGGGCTGTCGGCGCTGCCGCCCCCGCCGCAGGCGGAGAGCAACAGCGCCGCTGCAAGTGCAGCAGATGGGATGATTCTCATATCGGCTCCCTTCGCTTATTGGAGAGCTACCGGCAAGTCCGGATACTCTTCGCTCAGCGCATAGCGCACGCCGTTCACCGTGATCGTATAGGCGGAAGGCCCGCTGATCGGCAAGGTGTAGTTCAGCGTCAGCGAGACCGATGCACCCGGCGCCAGCGACTGCCAGGCAGGTATCGTGAACTTGGCGCGGTTGAAGTTGGCCTTGAAGCCGCCGATATTATTCGGCCCCGTGTAGCCAGCCTTGATGACGGTCAGGCCGTAACCCGACTGGTCGCTCATATTGGCTGGCGCCGATACCGGATAATCGAACTCCACTACCGAACCGCCCGGAATCGTGGTGGCGGTGTTGTTCGTCACCGTCATCACAGGATTGATCGGGTAGTTGCTGTCGCCCAGCTTCCAGCCGCCAAGGGAGATGCTGACCTTCGCGCTGCTGGCCGGCATCGCCGTCTCGGCACGCGTCGCGCCGTATGGAGCGGCGGTTCGGAAGGCAGCAGCGATGTTGTTCGTGAGCGTATAGCCCATGAAGTATTCGCCTGCCCCACCGTTGCGCGCTGCGTTCCATGCGTAGTCGCCGGCCAGCTCCCAGATCATGATGCCGCCGATGCCGTTGTTCACGACGTAGCTGGTCTTGGCTGCGATGGATTGCGCCGTTTCGGTGGAGATGAAGACCTGGCGCGTTGCGTTCCACAGCCACGGTGCAGCCAGCGTGGCGCTGTATTGCGGGCTATAGGTGCCGGTGATGGTCTTCTCGGTCACGCCGTAAGCATCGAGGTAGGACGGCACGATGGCGTTCTGCAGGTTGAGCGCATGCCACAGCGGATTGCCGCCGCCCGGTACCGGCTTGCCGTTGGTATCCAGGTCGTACCAGACGTTGTCGATGCCGGTAGCGCCTTTGCCGCAGGTTTTCACGCCGGCGCAGGCGACGGTGTCAGTGACGACCGGGCTGGTGCCCCACAAGCCGTTGTTGCCGCCGCTGACTTCCTTCCAGCCCCGCGTGTAGTAAGGCACGCCGATGTTGATGCGACCCGCCTGGAGTGCGCCGCGGTAGTAGCGGTAGGCCCAGTCGACGTTCAGGTAGCCGATGCCGCCGTACTGGTAGGCGTTGCCGGCCCGCAGTTCGCCATCGTTGCCGTCGTCGAACAGCGGTGCGTTAGGGCCGACATACTGGTTCCATCCGCCGTGCAGGTCATAGCTCATCAGGCTGGCGTAGTCGAGGTACTTCAGGCCGGACAGATTTTCCTCGCCGCGCAGCACCCACCCGGATGCGGAACCGGCGATCGTCAGCATGTAGTACTTGTTGTCTGCCGCCGCTGCTGCATCTAGCTTTTCACGCACGGTTTTCAGCAGCACGTTGTAGCTCTTCATCAAGCCTGACAGGCGCGGCTTGGAGACCGGGAAGTCGAGCGGGTTGCCTGCTTCGTTATTGGTGGTCGGGTGCTCGTAATCGATGTCCATCCCGTCGAAGAAGGTGTACTGGCGCAGGAAGGCGACCATCGAGTCGGCCAGGGTATTGATGCCTGCCGTGTTTATGCTCCCGTCTGAATTGGTGGTGGCGGTGTAGAAGCCGCCGCTGCCTGCCCAGCCGCCGACCGACAACATGATCTTCACGCCGGGGTATTTCTTCTTGTACTGCGCGAGCAGATTGAAGTGGCCTTTGTATGGCAGGGATGGGTCCATCGCCGCGGCGGGGATGTTCGGCCAGGTGATGCCGGTTTCCGGGTTGTTCGCACCGCTGCCGATCTGCACCTTGTTGTCCGCGCCGACGCTGGCGAAGGCGTAGTTAATATGCGTGACGTTTTGCCACGGGATGTCGTTGACCAGGTAGGACGGCTGGCCGTTGGCGCCCGTGCGCCAGCTGGTGAAGTAGCCGACGATGCGGCGGTTCAGGCCATTTGCCAGCTTTTCGCGGCCGTTGGCGTCGTACACGCTGCAGTACGGAACGTTCGGCACCGGCGAGGTCAGGCCGTCAGGACGGCATGCCACAGGCGTCGGAGTGGGCGTCGGAGTTGGCGTAGGTGTCGGAGTTGGAGTCGGAGTCGGAGTTGGCGTCGGTGTCGGTGTCGGTGTCGGGGTAGGAGTTGGCGTGGATGTCTGCAGCTCCCACGGGCCGTTCACTTCCGTGCCCGGTACATTATTCTGCGTCCACCACTTCGCCTTGTAGACGGCGCCGTTATAAGTCGCGCACATGCCGGCGGTATAGACCGCGCTCGCGCTCCATGCAGGGCAATCCGGCGTTGGAGTCGGGGTTGGCGTCGGTGTCGGAGTCGGCGTTGGCGTTGGCGTGGTCGCCTGCACTTCCCACGGCCCGTACTGTTCCGCGCCAGGGACATTATTCTGTGTCCACCACTTCGCCTTGTAGACGGTGCCGTTGTAGGTCACGCACATGCCCGCGGTGTACACCGCGCTTGCGCTCCAGGCCGGGCAAGTTTCAGAAGCAACCGCCGTCGCAAGTGTGCGGGCCGGTTGCGCGGGCTGGCCGCTATCGGTCCCGCCGCTGCAACCGGCGATGGCGCTGCCGACCAGCGCCAGCATCAGGTAATTCGGTCGAAAATTCATGCTGTCTCCGTTATTAGAAATCGTGGTTATTCGGATAACTGCTAAAGAAATCGTTATCCCAGCGGAAGTGCGTCGCCGAGATGGTTAAAGAGATGTCGAGTCCCTGGACAAAGTGCCACCAGCCGACCGGCAGGAACAGGATTTCGCCAGGCGCCAGCTCAACGTCGACGACCGGAACGTCGGCCATCGATGGGTAGCGTTGCAAGTCGATGTCGCGGCCATCGACGGGAGTGAAGCAATGGCGCTGGTTCTGCAGCTTTGGCGTTTCGCAAGGTGCGATCAGCCGCACGCGCTTGCGACCCATCACCTGGATCATGAAATTGTTGGTGAGGTCGTGGTGGAACGGCGTGACGGTGCCCGCAGGCCCAAGCCAGAAGAAGCCTTTACGTTCGCCATCCAGGTATTCCGGCAGCAGCGGCATGTCCTGCCACAGCTCCTCCAGCGCCTGCCGGTTACGGCCATCGTTATTGGCCGTCATGTAGAAGTCGTTGGTGCTGCCGCTGCTGCGCACCCGTTCCACGTACTCGCCGAACGGCATGTGGCGCTTGTGCGCGATGCTGTTCATTTCGTAATCGGCATCGGCATTGCGGCCGAACTGCACTTCCACTTCGCGCTCGCCGAACTGCGCGGTCAGCCAGTCCAGCGTCCACTTGCCGCGCGCCGGCCAGTCGTCCAGCATGCCGGTGATGATCACAGGCCGGTTGCACAGGTAATGCTCGTGCAGGAAAGCCTCGGTCGACAGGCGTTCGCGGCGCGGTACTTCCTGCGGCGCCATCCGGTTCAGGCGCGCCTGGATGCCAAGCAGCCAGTCGCGCTTGGCCAGCCGGTTATGCAGGCGTTGTACGCCGTGCAGGTAAGGGCTGTTCATCGCAGCCGTGATTTCGGCTTGTGCGAGTTGAGGAGGAATGCCGGACTGGCCGAGAATGCCGGCCAGAGTTGCAGGAGAATGGCCCAGCATCAGGTTTTCGGCAATCCAGCGCCGCCATTCGTCGCTGATGCCAAGGGAATGCACCGTCGCACGACGTTTCATAAGCGTCTCCAAATGGGAAAAGCCGGCGGCGCTGGGCGCACCGCCGGCAAGGGATGGACGATTAACGTCCTTTCCAGACTTCGCTGGTCAGCGCACCGCTTGCATCGCCGTCCAGCTCCCACGAGAAGGCCCCGCGCAGGCCCTGGTCGCGAACGTATTGCATCTTGGTGCCGATCACGGTCGGATCGTCATAGCTCCACCACTCGCCGGTGCTGGTGTACAGGTACAACTGCTTGGTCACCGGGTGGTACCAGCGTTGGCCGGTCTTGTTGCGCAGGACCTTGTAGTCGTCGATACCGCCTTCGTAGGTGCCGGCAGCACCGCCGCTCGCAGCCTGGTACAGGCCATTGGCATTCGGCCCTGCCGTGACACCCTTCCAGCCGCGCCCATAGAACGGTATCCCGAGCAGGATCTTGTTCTTCGGCATACCAGCTGCGGTCAGCGTGGCGACGGCATCATTCGCGTTGTACTTGGCCAGGTTGCCGGTCGCCGGATCGGCCGGGTCGTGATACAGCGGCGCATGGAAGTTGGTGCTCGATTCCCACGCGCCGTGGAAGTCGTAGGTCATCACGTTCACCCAGTCCATGTACTGCGCGTATTGGCCAGGCTCGGTGTTGGCGATCTTGTCGACACCGGCACCAATCGCTGCGGTCAATGCATAGCGCTTGCCGTCGGTGGCGCCCTGCGCATCAAGCTGCGCACGGAATTCCGCCATCAGCAGCGTGAAGTTGTGCTTGTCGTTGACCGCGTCGTAAGTGTTGTACGGCTGTCCGCCGCCGCCCGGATATTCCCAGTCGATGTCTATGCCGTCGAACACGCCCTTGGCCGCGCCCGGTCCGCCGCGTCCGTCCTGGATCGGCAGGTCGCCGGCGATGAACATCTTCACGCAGGACTTGGCGAGCTGCTTGCGCAGTGCGTCGGTCTTGGCTGCGGCCGAGAAGAACTTCGACCATGACCATCCGCCCAGCGAGATGAAGACTTTCAGGTTCGGGTGCTGCTGCTTGAGCAGTTTCAGTTGCAGGAAGTTGCCGGAAAGCGGTGCGTCCCACGGCACGGATTGGCCGTTGACGGTGCGTTTTGGCTGGCGCTGGTAGTCGGCATAGGAATCGCCGCCGGTGCCGGCATCCGGCGAAGTTGGGTTGTCGTTGCCCACTTCAGCCTTCGTCACCATGTCGCACTCGTAGCCGCCGTTCTTCTGGTACACGTTGCCGAAGGCGTAGTTGATGAAGGTGAGCTGGTCGGCCACGCTGGTCTGCACACCGTTGACCGGCGTCTTCGTGGTGTGGATGTCCGCCACTTCGTAATCGCGGCCGTACACGCCCCACTGGGCGAAGTAGGAACCGATCTCGCGGCCGGTTGGAGTCGGCGTCGGCGTAGGTGTCGGAGTTGGCGTTGGTGTCGGTGTAGGCGTCGGCGTTGGAGTAGGCGTAGGGGTCGGAGTCGGAGTCGGAGTCGGCGTGGTCGACTGGAACTCCCAAGGCCCGTTCGGATCGGTGCCTGGCACGTTATTCTGCGTCCACCACTTCGCCTTGTAGACCGAGCCGTTATAGGTGACGCACATGCCACCGGTATAGACCGCGCTGGCGCTCCATGCAGGACAATCCGGCGTCGGTGTCGGGGTTGGAGTAGGCGTTGGCGTTGGCGTCGGCGTAGTCGCCTGCGCTTCCCAAGGGCCGTACTGTTCGGCGCCCGGCACATTGTTTTGCGTCCACCACTTGGCTTTGTACACCGTGCCGTTGTAGGTCACGCACATGCCCGCGGTGTAGACCGCGCTGCTGCTCCACGCCGGACACGTTTCCGCCACGGTGGACGTTGCGAGTGTGCGTGGCTGTTGTGAGGCCTGGCCGGTGTCGCTACCGCCACCGCAAGCAGCCAGCAGGCTGCTCGTCAAACCGGCGACCAGAAAACTTCTTGAAACCCTTTGTTCCATGCTCCCCCTCCTTCGGTTGTGGTTGTCGGGCTAGGATGGGATTGGGACAATTGGTAGTCAAGTGGTTTTAATTAATGCTGCCAATATAAGACCAGTTGCAAAAATGCATGTGCCGTTTCGAGGCTCGAAAAATGGCCGTTTGAGAATGAAGAAGGGGATGTCTCAAATGAGACATTCTGTTAAACGATGAATACCAGCATTCGGCTACCCGCCGAGTGGTATTGCTACTCAGTTGCCCGGTATGGACTTCTGGATGCGCTCGATGGTCCGGTCAGACTGCATTTGCCTCAGTACCCGGGTCAGTTCCGGCAGCAGCGCCTCATGCTTCTTGTTCAGGTAGTGGTAGACCGGGAAGGCGGACAGAGGCGGTTCCAGCACGGTCACGCCCTCCAGCTTCTGACTGCGCACCACAGCCATGCCCGAGGCGCGATGCCCGAGTACCAGGTCGGTGCGCCCCATCATCAGCTTTTCAAAAGCCTGGTGCATGGTCGGCACTTGCTCCACTTTCATGCCCCTGGTGTTCTCCTGCGCGATCTTGTTCCCGCGTACGAAGCCCAGCGTATAGGGGCGCAGGCTGTCCCACCCGTTGACCACGAATGAAGTACCACGCGTGAAGATCACCAGCTCGAAGGTGAGCAAGGGAACGGGAACGATAACAAGGTTGGGATAATCGCGGTCCAGCCCGAGCTTGCGATACAGCTCGCCATCCATCTTTCCTTCGTTGGCATAGACCAGCGAGCGCTCACCGGGCAACTGGTGCACGACCAATGTGCGGCCCAGGCGCCGGTAGGCTTCCCGCAGCACCATTTCGGAAATGGTGGCGGCAGGGTCGTCGCCCACCAGGGTGGAGACATTCATCACCGGCAAAGTCTGCGCGGCTACCCAGGCAGGCAACAGGCCTGACAGCGCGAAACCCAAAACGGTGCGACGACGCATTCCATCTCCCGGCAATCCCTTACCTGGAGCATAACACTGCCTACACTTTTTGTAGTTCTTCTGAAAACTCCCGGTAAGCCGCCACAGCATTCGCTGCATACATGGCCACCGGACCGCCGCCCATGTAGATCGCCACGCCCAAGGCTTCATGCACTTCCTGGGTAGTGGCTCCGAGGCGGGCCAGGGCCTTGGTGTGGAAGCCGATGCAGCCGTCGCAGCGCGCTGCGACGCCGACCGCCAGCGCGATCAGTTCCTTGGTCTTGGGATCAAGCGCGCCGCCCGCCATGGCGGCCTTGCCCATGTCGCCGAAGCCTTTCATCACATCGGGCTGGGTCTTGCGCAGTTGCGCCAGGTTGGCCGATATGTCCTGGGTGAGGTCTTTGTAGTCGGTATCCATGCCCGGATGGTAGACGCCCTGCCTCCCCGGGAAAATGATCCAGGTCAGCTTTCCAGGATACGCAAGGCCTCGCGCGCCATATTGATGGCCAGTTCCTCCTGCGCGATACCGCCCTTCAGCAGCACATATTGCAGCTTGCGCTCTCGCGAGTCGGATTCACTGGCGAAGTCCCGCTGCTCGAAACTTTTGTACAGGGCCAGTTTCGCTTCATGCAACGCCAGGTGGCGCCGCATTTCGTCCGCCAGCCCGGCCGGGCCGATCGCCGCCTCGGCGCGGATGCGCACCATCAGGGCGTCGCGTTGGGGGCGGGGATCTTCGGCCTCGGCAACCCAGCGCCGCAGCTCCGCAGTCCCGGCCGGCAGCACGCGATAGGCGCGTTTGCGGCCGCGGCCCGTTTCGGCGGGCAGGGACTCGATCCAGCCGGCTTGCTCCAGGCGTGCCAGTTCGCGGTAAATCTGCTGGTGGGTGGCGGCCCAGAAAAATCCGATCGATTTATCGAAGCGCCGGGCCAGCTCCGAGCCGGAACCGGCTCGCTCGGACAGGGAGGTCAACAGCGCGTGAGGCAAAGACATGGCAGGAAACGATGAAAAAGATGCCACCATCTTGCCTCAGCAGCGCGAGGCGGACAAGCCACATTGTCTCTGCAACTAGTTGCAGAGACGCGGCAACCGGGCTATATTTATGCAACCAGTTGCATAAATGAGGACGCCAATGAACCGCTACCCACACCTGCTCGCCCCGCTCGACCTGGGCTTCACCACCCTGAAAAACCGCGTGATCATGGGTTCCATGCACGTCGGCCTGGAAGAGGAAGTCGATGGCTTTGAACGCATGGCCGCCTTCTACGCCGAGCGCGCGCGCGGCGAAGTGGGCCTGATCGTCACCGGCGGCATTGCCCCGAACGAGGCGGGACGTCCGTGGAAGGCCGGCGCCAAGCTGACCACCACCGAGGAAGTGGCGCAGCACCGCAAGGTGACCGCTGCCGTGCACGCGGAAGGCGGCAAGATCGCCATGCAGATCCTGCACTTCGGCCGCTATGCCTACCACCCGAAACTGGTAGGCCCGAGCGCGATCAAGGCGCCGATCAACCAGTTCACCCCGCACGAACTCTCCACCGAAGAAGTGGCGGCGACCATCGAGGACTACGCCCAGTGCGCCGTGCTGGCGCGCGAAGCCGGCTACGACGGCGTGGAAATCATGGGTTCCGAGGGCTACCTGATCAACGAATTCATCGCCGCCCGCACCAACCAGCGTACCGACGAATGGGGCGGCAGCTACGAAAACCGCATGCGCTTCCCGGTCGAAATCGTGCGCCGCGTGCGCGAGCGCGTGGGCAAGGACTTCATCATCATCTACCGCCTGTCCATGCTGGACCTGGTGGAAGGCGGTTCCACCCTGGACGAAGTGGTGCAGCTGGCGCAGGCGGTCGAACAGGCCGGCGCCACCATCCTCAACACCGGCATCGGCTGGCACGAAGCACGCATTCCTACCATCGCCACCAAGGTGCCGCGTGCCGGTTTTGCCTGGGTCACGAAGAACCTGATGGGCAAGGTCGGCATCCCGCTGGTCGCCACCAACCGTATCAACACGCCGGAAGTGGCCGAAGGCATCCTGGCCGATGGCGCGGCGAACATGGTGTCGATGGCGCGCCCATTCCTGGCCGACGCCTTCTTCATGCAGAAAGCGCGCGAAGACCGCGGCGACGAAATCAACACCTGCATCGGCTGCAACCAGGCCTGCCTGGACCACACCTTCTCCGGCAAGATCACTTCCTGCCTGGTGAATCCGCGCGCCTGCCACGAAACCGAGCTGGTGATCGCTCCTGCGCAGCAGGCCAAGCGCATCGCCGTGGTCGGCGCCGGCCCAGCGGGCCTGAGTTTCGCCACCACCGCAGCCTCTCGCGGCCATGACGTGACCCTGTTCGACGCCGGCAGCGAAATCGGCGGCCAGTTCAACGTGGCGAAGAAGGTGCCGGGCAAGGAAGAATTCAACGAAACCCTGCGCTACTTCGGCCGCCAGATCGAGCTGACCGGCGTCAAGCTGCACCTGAATACCCGTGTCGACGTGGCCGGACTGGCTGCGGGCGGCTTCGATGACGTTGTGCTGGCAACCGGCGTCACCCCGCGCACCCCGGCCATCGACGGCATCGACCATCCGAAGGCCCTGGGCTACCTGCAAGTGCTGCGCGATGGCGCCCCGGTCGGCAAGAACGTGGCGGTGATCGGCGCGGGCGGCATCGGCTTCGACGTGTCCGAATACCTGACCCACGAAGGCAAGAGCGCCAGCCTGGTGCCGGAAAAGTTCTACGCCGAGTGGGGCATCGACAGTGGCTACAAGGATCGCGGCGGCCTGCGCGCGCCGGAAGTGGAAGCTTCACCGCGCAAGGTTCACCTGCTGCAGCGCAAGACCAGCAAGGTTGGCGACGGCCTGGGCAAGACCACCGGCTGGATCCACCGCACCGGCCTGAAAGCCAAGCGCGTCAACATGCAGTCAGGCGTCAGCTATGACCGCATCGACGACGCCGGCCTGCATGTCACCGTCGAAGGCCAGCAGCACGTTCTGCCGGTGGATAATGTGATTGTTTGCGCCGGCCAGGAGCCGCTGCGCGAACTGCAGCAAGGCCTGCTCGACGCGGGCTGCAAAGTACACCTGATCGGCGGCGCCGACGTGGCCGCCGAACTGGATGCGAAACGCGCTATCAACCAAGGCACCCGACTGGCTGCCGCCATTTAAGGAGTAAGCCCATGCTGCTGCAACCGGCCGTTGCGGAATCGCTTGAACGCTGGCACAAGATGATCGCCGGCGGTGATTTGTCCACCCTGCCCTCCATCGTCGACGCGGATGCGGTGTTCCGCTCGCCGATTGCAAACAAGCCTTACGCCAGCCGGGAGGCGGTGGTGCTGGTGTTGAACACGGCTTACCAGGTGTTCGAGAACTTCGCTTATCACCGCCAGCTGGCGACCGACGATGGCCTGAGCGTGGTGCTGGAATTCAGCGCCAACGTCGGCGACAAACAGCTCAAGGGCATCGACTTCATTCGCTTCAACGGTGCTGGCAAGATCGTCGAATTCGAGGTGATGGTGCGCCCTATCAGCGGCTTGCAGGCCTTGGGCGAGGCCATGGGCGCGCGTATCGGCGCCCAGGTCGGCGCCTTCAAGACTCCAGCATAGCGAGCAGCTTGCGCAGCTGCGCGTCCAGCGCGGCTGAGCCATCGGCCCCGAACGGGGCCATGATGTTCTTCTCATTTTCCACGTGCGCCGCCACGGCGCGTTCGATCAGTTCCAGCCCTGCGGGGCTGAGCTGGACCAGCAGGCTGCGTGCGTCGGCTGGATTCGGCGCGCGCGTCACCCAGCCCTGCGCCTCCAGCCTTTGCAGGCGGTGGGTCATCGTCCCCGATGTCACCATGAGCTGCGAAAACAGCGCGGTCGGCGCCAGCTGGTGAGGTGCGCCAGACCGGCGCAGGGTTGCCAGCACGTCGAATTCCCAGTTACTGAGCCCAAATTGCTCGAACGTCGCGTCGAGCCGGCGCCGCATCAGCGCCGCGCAGCGGTTCAGGCGCCCGATCACGCCCATCGGTCCCACGTCCAGGGCGGGCATCTCGCGTGCCCATTGCTCCAGGATTAAATCCACTTTATCCACAGCCGTCTCCAGTTAGCTATCGGGACGATTATAACAATTTATCTCGATTTCAAGATAAATTTGCTATACTCCGATTTATCTCGATTTCAAGATACTTTTGCAGCCATGAAAAAATTCCCCTTAGCCGATACCGCGATCACCGCGCTGGCCCCCGTCATCTGGGGTTCGACCTATATCGTCGCCACCGAAATCCTGCCCGCCGGGCGTCCCTTCACCGCCGCCGCCGTGCGCGCCTTGCCGGCCGGCCTGCTGCTGGTGCTGTTCGCCGGCCGCATGCTGGCCCGCCATCTCTGGTGGCGCGTCGCCGTGCTGGCGGCGCTGAACATCGGCGCCTTCCAGGCCTTGCTATTCGTCGCCGCTTACCGCCTGCCGGGCGGCCTGGCTGCCGTGCTCGGTGCGATCCAGCCAATCGTCATCATGGGGCTTGCCTGGGGCTGGGATGGACGCCGCCCGCAGTGGGCCGCACTCGGCGCCGCTGCAGTAGGCGTGGCCGGCATGGGCGCCCTGCTGCTGTCGCCATCCGCCCGATGGGATGCGCTCGGCGTTGCAGCGGCCCTGGCCGGCGCCCTGAGCATGGCTGTCGGCACCTGGCTGGCCCGTCGCTGGAAAACCGGCTTGCCGGTGGCGGAACTGGCCGGTTGGCAGCTCCTGCTCGGTGGCTTGATGCTCACGCCGCTGGCGCTGCTGGCCGATCCACCGCTGCCTGCCTCGCTGGCTGCCAGCGAAATCCTCGGTTATGCCTACCTGACTTTCGTCGGCGCCCTGGTGGCTTACCTGCTGTGGTTCCGTGGCCTGAGCAAGCTGTCGCCGGTTGCCGTGTCCTCGCTTGGCCTGCTGAGCCCTGCAACCGCCGTCGTCCTCGGCTGGATCCTGCTCGGCCAGAAGCTTGGCGGCACCGCAATGATTGGCCTGGCCGTGGTGCTGGGCAGCGTACTCACTCTTCAACTTAAGCTGCAGGAGGCTAAATAATGTCCAAACCAATCAAGGACTTGATCGAATCCCGCGTCTCGGCCAACTACTTCGACCCGGCGGCGCCTGTCAGCGACGAGCAGGTAGCGGAGTTGGCACGCCTGGCGACGCTGGCGCCTTCCGCCTACAACGTGCAGAACTGGCAGTTTGTCGCCGTGCGCTCGCAGGAAGCGCGGGAAAAGCTGCGCGAACTGTCTTTCGGCCAGCAGAAAGTCGTGGATGCGCCGGTCACCTTCATCATCAGCGGCACCCTGAAGGCGCAGGACCAGGTGGCGGCTGCGCTGAAACCGGCTGTGGATAAAGGCATACTTATCCAACCCGTTGTCGATAGCTGGACCCGCATGGCGCAGGGTTCGATGGACGGCGACGAACGCGCCCAGCGCGACGAGGCCCTGCGTTCCGCCTCCCTGGCGGCGATGACCATGATCCTGGCCGCCGAAGGCATGGGACTCTCAAGCTGCGCCATGACCGGCTTCGACGCCCAGGCCGTGCATGCCGCCTTCGGCCTGGATGCCAATGAAGTGCCGGTCATGCTGGTCGCCGTCGGTCACGCCGCCCAGGGCAACTGGCCGCAAAAGCCGCGCCGTCCCCTGGGTGACGTGCTGCGCTACGCCTGATCAGCGGTTCGTGATTGTCACGCCGGTGGCCACCAGCAGGCCGCCGGCAATCATCGAGGCCATCACCTGCTCGCCCAGCATCAGCGCCGCGAGCGATACACCGAATACCGGCACCAGGTTGTTGAACACGGCCGTACGTGCCGGGCCAAGGGCTTTCACCCCTTCATACCACCAGACGAAAGCCACCACGGTGCCGAACGCGCCGAGATAGGTGACGGATGCCCATACTTGCCAGCCCAGTGAAGCCCAGGCCACGTTCGGCAACTCACGCGAGGCGGTGATCAGCAGGAAGCCAAGGCCCCACAGCGAGGCATACGTGGTGGCGGCGATCGGCGACAGGCCTTTCAGTGCGGCGCGGCCGACCAGGGTGTAGGCTGCCCAGCAGGAGGCTGCGCCCAGCATCATCAATTCACCAACGCCGATCGACTGGCTGATGTCATGCAGGGCCGCCATCGGCTCGCCGCGCGTGATCAGTACTGTGGCGCCGACGAAGGCGATGCCGATTCCCGCCCATTTCTGCCAGTTCAGGCGTTCGCGCAGCACGGCGGCAGCGGCCAGCGCGGTCACGATCGGATTCATCGCGATAAACAGCGCCGAGCGGCTGGCTTCCATCTTGCCCAGCGCAGAGAAGAAACAGAAGTTGTACAGGAAGATACCGGTCAGGCCCAAGGCGGCGGTCGCACCCAGTTGCTGCATCGAGAGTTTAGGCAGGCCGCCTTCCCGCTTCCAGGCCAGCACCAGCAGCAGCGCGGCGGCAATCGAGAAGCGGATGGAGGCTGCCGTCAGCGGCGGCAGTGCATTCGAGACAATATGGCCGGCAATGAAGGTGCCGCCCCAGATCAGGGTGCAGGCGATCAGTTTCAGGTAGATCATGGCAGTGGGCCTTGCGTGTCAGTGAAGGAGGTTATACATTAATACTAATCCTGACTCATAGAAAAATGAGTAAATCCTCATGACGTTCACCCAACTGGAAATCTTCGCCCTGGTGGCGGAATTGCGCGGCTTCACCGCCGCCGCCATGCGGCTTGGCGTGAGCCAGTCCGCTATCTCCCACGCCATCAAGTCGCTGGAGCAGGAACTCGGCGCCCAGCTCATTGAGCGCCAGGGCGCCACGGCCGACGTGACGGAACTGGGCCAGCGGCTGCTGGTGCGGGCCCGCGAAATCCTCGGCCTGGCGGAATCGATGCGCCAGGAAGTGTCGGCAGCCAGCGGCCTGAATAAGGGCTTGCTGCGTATCGGCTCCTTCGGCCCGACCTCTTCGCTCAAGCTGATTCCGGCCATCCTCGACGTTTTCCAGAAGCGCTATCCCGGCATTGAAGTGCGCATCGACGAAGGCACGGACGACGACACCCTGCAATGGATCCTCGACCGCCGCGTCGACATCGGCTTTATCCAGCAGCCCGACGACCGTTTCGACACCGTCGACCTGGTGGAGGACCAGATGGTGGCGCTGCTGCCGGCAGGCCACCGCTTGGCGGCCAAGAAGTCCGTCAGCGCGCACGACCTGGCGAACGAGCCTTTCATCATGCCCGACGCCGGCTGTTCGACCCTGATCGAGCCGCTGTTCGCCGCGCAGGGCCTGTGCCCGCAAGTCCGTTACCGCATGTCGCAGGTGCTGACCGTGTTGGGCATGGTAGGGCGCGGCGATGGCGTGTCGGGCATGGCAGAATTGGCGCTGCCGGTCGACTTGGCTGCCACCCACCCGAACATCGCGGTGCGCCCCTTCTCGCCGCCGGTGCGGCGCCGGGTCGGGCTGGCGTTGCGCAACCTGGCGCAGGCCTCGCCGGCAGCCAAGGCTTTTGTCGAAGTCGCACGAAAGGTCAAACTATGAGCACCAAAGTCGAACTGGAGCAGCGCCTGTTTGCCACGGGAAAAGCATGGTGGACGTGGCTGCAGAAGCAGCACGCCTCCTCGCCCGGCGTGTGGATGAAGATCGCCAAGAAAGAGGCGCCGGAAACGTCGGTCCAGTACCCGGAAGCGCTCGACGCGGCGCTGTGTTTCGGCTGGATCGACGGCCAGAAGAAGAGCATCGACGAGCAATACTGGCTGCAAAAATTCACGCCGCGCGCCAAGCGCAGCATCTGGTCCAAGGTGAACCGCGACAAGGTCGCCGCACTGGCCGAAAAGGGGCTGATGCAGCCTGCCGGGCTGGCGGAAGTCGAGCGCGCCAAGCAGGACGGCCGCTGGGAAGCAGCATATGACTCATGGAGCGCGGCGGAAGTGCCGGCCGATTTGCAGGCAGCGCTGGATGCCAGCGCCATGGCGCGCGCGAACTTCTCGAAGCTTAGCTCGCAGAACCGCTATTCGATCCTGTTCCGCACCCACCAGGCCAAGCGCGCGGAAACGCGGGCCAAACGGATTGGCGAATTCGTCGCCATGCTGGAGCGCGGCCAGGCAATCTATCCCCAGGCTGGCTTCACGACCATCAAGTAGAACACGGCGATGAAGGCGAAGAAAGCCGGAATGCCAAGCACGATCCAGGCGCGGAAGTAGCGCCAGAACTGGGCAGGCAGCGGCGCCGCCTGCTGCATCGCTTCCGCTGCGATATCGCGCATCTTCATCTGCAGCCAGACGACAGGCAGCCAGCACAGCAAGGCGATCACGAACAGCGCGATCGACCATTTGATCCAAGACGTCTGCATGGGAAAGCCGGCGAGATGGATCAGGTAAAAGCCGGTCGCCGGCTGGGCGATCATGGTAACGCCGGTGAACAGCCAGTCGGCAATCACCAGGATGCGGGTGACGACGGCAATTGCCTGCACATTTTTGCTGATCACCGCGAACAGCAGATACCACGCGGAGCCAATGCCTGTGCCGAACAGCAGCGTTGAAGAGAGGATGTGCAGCCATTTTACGATCAGGTATTCCATGACGGTTTCTCCATTTCGTAGAGCATCCACAGCGCGGCCAGCATGGGCAGGTTCTTGCTGATTGGGCCATAGGGGTGAAGCAGGAATTCGGGCAGGCGCCAGGCGATGACGATGCTGTAGAAGGCGATCAGGGCGATCTGCGCAAGCCATAGCCAACGCCGGCTGCGGCGTGGCCATGCCAGCGTGCCCACGCCAAAAGCCAGGTCGAGCGCGGATGCACCGTACAGCATCAGCGGCGCCAGCATTTGCGGCACGCCGGTGCGGACCAGCAGCGTGTAACTGTCGGCGACCGGATACAGGCCGGCCGATACGATGGCAGTCCAGATCCACACAGCGGCGATGCTCACACGCAGCAGGGGCAGCAGCCAGTCGAGTTGCGCCTGGCTGCGCGTAGCCTCCGGCTGGGAAATAAAGTCGCGTACCGCGCGCGGCTGGCGGCCCAGCAGTGCAGCCAGGGGGGCTGCGTCAGCGGTATTCCCGCGCGCCAGCATCTCCAGCGCCTCGCGGTCGAGTGGACTCCCGGGGAGCATGCCCGCAACGCGCGACAGGCTGCGTGCGATCCAATCCGGCAACCGCAGCACCGGCAAACGCCACCGCCCGAGGCCCATCGCTGTCCTCAGCGCCCGCAAATAGTCTACGAATGGCATCGCCTCCGGGCCAACCAGCGTCAGGCGCGCCACGCCGGCGCCAGTCGCAGGACGCTCGCCGGCTCCCCGCTCGACCAGGAGAACGATGGCGGCTACGACATCGTCGATATGGACCGGCTGCACCAGCTGCGGCGCGCTGCCCAGCCGGACCGCAAGCGGCATGGCCGCCAGCATGCGGAACATGCGCGCGCTGGCGCCTTCCGCACCATAGACCAGCGAGGGCTGGACGATGCAGCCGTCCAGCTGCGACGCAGCCAGTGCATCGTCGGCCGCCCTCTTGCTCGCATGGAAGGCCGAACGCGCGCCGGCATCCGCACCAAGCGCCGACACCTGCACCACATAACGTACGCCCACCTCCGCGCAGGCGGCGAACAGCGCGCGCGGCGCAGCATCATGCACTGCCGTAAAGGAAGCTGCGCCTTGAGGACGAAAAATACCCACTGCGTTCACCACGGCATCCACGCCCTTGAGGCGCGCCGCCCACACAGCTTTTTCGGTATCGTGAACAAAGTCGGCAGGAACAAAGCCCATGCGGGCATCGCGTCCGGGATGCCGTCCGGCAGCAATGACTTCATGACCGCGCGCCAGCAAGGCCGCCGCAACACGCGACCCGATAAATCCTGTAGCACCGGTCAGCAGCACCCGCATCGGCTCCTCCTCCCGTCCTCGGACATTACACGAAAAGGGAGAATCGCCATGGACACTTGGAGCACGGCGCTCAAGCACAGCGTATTGCCCGGCGCAATGGCCAGCCTTGCCTCGACGCTGGTGCTGGCCGCTTGCGGCAAACGCGAAGCCGGCAGCATGTTTGCAGGAGTAAATGCGGTCAGCCACTGGCTCTGGGGCGACAAGGCGACGCGCGTCGACAAGCCTACGCTCAAGCACACGCTGGTCGGATACCTGATCCACCACGGGGCGTCGATGTTCTGGGCCGCGTTATTCGAAAAGTCCTGCTGCAAGACACTCGACAAGAAGGAGGCGGCAACCACCGCCACCGTGGCAGCGGCGGCAAGCGCCGTTGCCTGCTTCACCGATTACCAGCTGACGCCGCACCGGCTGCGGCCAGGATTCGAGGAGCGCCTGTCGCATACGTCGCTGCTGATGGTGTACCTGGCCTTTGGGGCCGGCCTGGCTGCCGGCGCTTACCTGAACCGGCGCGACAGCTAGCGGTCTTCCTGCTCCAGCCAGCGGCGCCCGTGTGCCAGCACCTGCTCCAGCTCGTAGCGCACGGCAGCCAGCATGCCCGGCAGGTTGTCCGGATTGCCGACCCGGATTGCCGATTCGGCGTCAAGCGTGGCCTTCACCAACCGTTTCGCCCCCAGCACGCCGACCGCGCCGCGCAGGCTGTGCAGGATGCGCGCCGCTTCGCCGGGCCGGCCCGCGCGCACTGCCGCATCCGCATCGTCCATGGGCTGCAGGCCGCCTTCCAGCGCGCCGCGCACCATCTTGAACATGACTGCGCGGCCCTTCTGGTCCTTGCCCATCACGCGCATCAGGCTGTCCATGCTGAATACCTGCTCGGACGGCGCCTGCTCCGAGGGCGCCACGCCGGCATCGTTCGCAGCGGGCGCGCTTCCCGCAGGCTTGCGCAGGTAGCGCTCTATCACCGCCATCATCTCCTCGATCACCACCGGCTTGGCGATGAAGTCGGTGATGCCGGCCTCGGTGCAGCGATGGCGTTCGGAAGCCAGCACGCCTGCGGTCATCGCTATCACCGGCAGGTCCAGTTTCAGCTCGTCGCGGATCATGCGCGTGGCGCTGAAACCATCCAGCACCGGCATCTGCATATCCATCAGCACGATGTCATAGCGGCTGGCGCTGGCCCGCAGGATATCCACCGCCTGCTGGCCATCGCCCGCCACGTCCAGCGTGGCGCCGGCCAGTTCGAGGATGCCTCGCGCAACGGCCTGGTTCAGCAGGTTGTCCTCCACCAGCAGGAAATGCACGCCGCGCAGACGGTTGCCCAGCGCGGCAGCCGACGCCGAAGCATCTTCGGCGCCGCTGGTCGCAGCCAATGCCTGGTGCAGGGCGTCGAACAGGCTCGATGCCGTGATCGGCTTGACCAGCACCGCATCCGCTTCCGGCGTGTTGGCGATATCGTCGACCTGGGCGCGCGCGAAAGCGTTAATGGTGACGACGATAGGCTGGCGGTGGCCCTCGGCTGCCCGCCTGATTTCGCGTGCCGAGGCATAGCCGTCCGAACCCGGCATGTGCCAGTCGGTCAGCACCACGTCGTAGGGGCGCGGCCCGGCCAGCCGCTCCTGGAAGCGCTGCAGGGCTGCTTCGCCGTTATCGGCTTCGTCCGCATCCCATCCCCAGGCCCGCAGCAATTGGGCGATCATGGTGCGGCTGGTGCTGTTATCGTCCGCTACCAGCACATTCAGCGGCCCGATGGCCGGCAGGCGCCTCGGCGTGGCGCGCTCCGGCAGTACGCCGAACCAGAGTTCGAAGGAGAAAGTGCTGCCATCGCCCGGCGCGGTTTGAAGCTGCACCTGGCCACCCATCAGTTCCACCAGGCGGCGTGTGATGGCCAGGCCCAGGCCGGTGCCGCCAAAGCGGCGCGTGATGCTCTCGTCGCCCTGCGAGAAGGCATGGAACAACTGGGCAGTCTGCTGTTGCGTCATGCCGATGCCGGTGTCGCGGACTTCAAAGCAAAGCAGCGCGCGGTCGGCCACCCGTACCGCCGTCTTCACCGAAACGACCACTTCTCCCTGCTCGGTGAACTTGATGGCATTGCTGGCCAGGTTGGTCAGGATTTGCTGCAGGCGCAGCGCATCGCCATGCAGCAGGGTTGGCACGTCAGGCGCCACAACGATGGCCAGTTCCAGTTCCTTGTCTCCGGCGTTCATGGTCATGGTGGTGGCCAGGGTCGCCATCGCCTCGTCCAGGTCGAAGTCGATCGGCGCCAGTTCCATGCGGCGCGCTTCGATCTTGGAAAAGTCCAGCACGTCATTCAGGATGCCCAGCAAGGACTGCCCGGAAGTGCGAATCATGTTCAGGTATTTGCGCTGCTGCGCGCTGAGCGAGGTATTCCCGAGCAAATACACCATCCCCAGCACAGCGTTCATCGGCGTGCGGATCTCGTGGCTCATATTTGCCACGAAGTCGCTCTTGGCGCGATTGGCTGCCTCGGCGCGGTCGCGTTCCTGTTCGAGTTCCGCCGCACGCAGGTCGGCTTCCGCCATCAGTGTTTGGGAATGGGCTTCGGCCGCCTGGCGCTCCTGTATCAGGCTGTTGAAGGCCTCCGTCAGTTCGCCAATTTCATCTTTGCGGGTGACGGGAATCGGGGTGAACTCGCCGGGCGTGGCGCGCAGGCCCTGGATCGCATTGCGAAGCTTGGCCACCGGCGCCAGCAGGTAGAGCGTGATCCAGCCGATCAGCAGGGCCGAAATCAAGGACGCCGCGACACCCCAGGCCAGCATATGCAGCTGTACGCCTTCGAAGGGCTCAAACGCTTCCTGCACCGGCAGGATAGAGGCAAGCAGCCAGTCGGTGGATTTCAGGCGGCGGTAACTGCTCACCCCCGGCACTCCGGCGGCACTGGTGCTGAAGACCGTGCCCTCGAACTCTCCCTTCATGGCGCGCGTCGTTGCCGGATTGGCATTCTGGGCCCGCGGCTGCAGGATGCGGCTGGCCTCGGGATGCACCACGTAGATCGACGGCTCGCCGAGCGTCACGGCAAAGTAGTAGCCGGTCTTGCCTACCTTGGCGGTACGCAGGTGGCCCAGCATATTGTCCTTGTACAGCCGCAGTACGCCGGCCAGTACGCCGACCACCTTGCCGCGCTCGTCCAGGATGGGCGCCACCATCTGCACAATGGGCTGGCCGCTGACGCGGCTCTTGATCGGGCCGGCAATCATCGGCTTGCGGGTCTCCACCACCTTCTTGAAGTATTCGCGGTCCGCCACGGAGACCTTTTCCCTGCCTGCGATGTGCGGCACGTCGGCTATCACGGTGCCGGCGCCATCGATCACGATGACGTCGTCGAACATCGACAGCATGGCGCGCTCCTCGTACCAGTTGCGCAGGGCGGCCGGATCGGCCATCAGGCTGCGGGGCTGCTTGCGCGCCGATTGGGCAATGACGTCCAGCAGTGTGGTCAGCTTGTCGTCCAGGTCTTCGGCCGTACGGGTGATCAGGGCGTCCTGCTGCGCAAACAGCACCTTGGTGAAGTCCTCGCGCAGGCGTTGCGCCTGCAACACGGTCACCACGGCGATCATCACGATGGACATGATGCTGGTGGCAAGTGCGACCTTCACATTGATCCCGAGAGGCTTCATCGACGTCCTTTGGGCGAGGGGGCTGCTGGCTAGTGTAATTTATTTTTGTAACCGCGAATCCAAATCCGGAATAGACCCCTCTTAGCAGGTGAGGAATTTCCCTCTGCCTGTGAAAAGGAGTGCAAAATGTTCTATGTTAAAAATGTGCCAACCTGGGAACGCGTGTTGCGTGTGATCGTCGGCCTGGCCGTCGTGGCGTGGGGCGTGCTCGCCCTGGGTGGCCTGTGGGGCACGGTCGTGGCGCTGTCGGCGGCTGGGATCGTGATGTCGGGGCTTTTTGGCTTCTGCCCTGCCTGCGCCATGGTGGGCCGCAAACTGGATAAGGCAAAACGGTAAATGGCACTTCTCGAACAGCACCAGCCGGTCTTGCAGGCCGCCCACCGCGGCGATCCGCAGGCGTTGGCCAAGCTGCTGGCGGTATGCCAGCCGGATATCCGTCGCTACGCCCAGCGCAATTGCCTGATCAGCGACGTGGATGATGCGGTGCAGGAGGTGCTGCTGGTGATGTCGCGCCGCCTGTCCTCGCTGAAGGTGCTGGCGGCGTTTTCAGGATGGCTGTTCAAGGTGGTGCAGCGCGAATGCAGGCGGCTGGGCCGCCGCGCCCTCAACTACGATCCGTATGACGAAGAGCGCGCCGAGCAATGGCTGGCATCGCAGGATGATGCAGGCTTGCGGACGGAATTGGTTCAGGCGCTGGAGTCGCTGCCGCGCGACTACCTGCAGATCGTGCTGCTGCGCGACTTCGAGGAGCTGAGCATTGCGGAGATTGCGCAGGAACTGGGCCTGACGACGGCGGCTACCAAGAGCCGCCTGCATCGGGCGCGTGCGCTGGCGCGCGAATACCTGGTCGGCTAGCGTGCCGTGCCGGGTGTGGCGCCAGCGTCGGCGCGGATCGCCACTGCGCGTTCTACAGGCCATTGCCAAACGCCTTCCAGGCGCCAGTCGCGCTGCTTGCCCTCGACCAGCACTTGCCAGCGCGAGCGTTCCAGCATCGGCAAGGCGACGCTGAAATTGCCTGCGGCATCTGGGCGGGCCATCAGTACCATGTCGCGATTCGGCTGGGTGGCGTGCTGCAGGCGCACGGATAGCGTTTCGTCCGCGAGCGGCTTGCTGCTGCCTACGTGGCCGTGCAGCAGGCCTTCCGCTGCGTCGTAGCGCAGGTCGATCGACAGGCCGAGGGCTGCGGCAGCGCGGTCGCGGCGCAAGTCCTGGTTGATCGCCTTGCCCTGCTTGTAGTAGTCGCCCACCACCAGCGCGTCCTGGCTGGTGAAAGCGACGTAGCTGGTGGCGATGCCCGCCACTGCCACGACGGCCGGGCCGAGCATCAGCAGCCATGGCCAGCGATGGGTATACCAAGGGGCGGCGTCGGCGGGGGCGACGGTAGCATTCATTTCAATCTCCTTAGCGCGGCACGATGAATACCGCTTTTTCCTTGACGGCCAGCGATGGATCATCCAGCGCCGTCAACTCAATCGCAATCTTGTTGGATCCAACCTCGCCCTTGCCGTGATCGACGCGCAGGCGGATCGGCACCGCGCGGGTTTCGGTCGGGCCGAGTTCCACTGTATCCGGTACCGCAACCTGCAGCGTATCGATGCCGCTGGCACGGATACGGTAGGTATGGCCTTGTTCGCCGGTGTTCATGATCTGGAGGCGATACACGTTTTCGATCATGCCGTTTTCCACTTCGCGGCCCATCGAACCGCGGTCGCGGATCACGTCCATCTTCAACGGCGTACGCAGGGCCAGGGTGGTGAACACGGCAACAATGAACAGCAGCAGGCCGCCGGTATAGAGCAAGACGCGCGGGCGCATGATGCGCTTGCGGATCTCTTTCGCACTCAGGCCGAGCTGCATTGCGCGATCGGTGCTGTAGCGGATCAGGCCGCGCGGCTGCTGGATCTTGTCCATCACGATATCGCAGGCATCGATGCAGGCGGCGCAGCCGATGCATTCGTACTGCAGGCCTTTGCGGATATCGATGCCGGTCGGGCAGACCTGGACGCACAGCGAGCAGTCGATGCAGGAGCCCTCCGATTTCGGGCCGCGCGGTTCGCCGCGCTTTTCGTCGTAGGTGATTATCAGCGTGTCGCGGTCGAACATCGCGCTCTGGAAGCGGGCATAAGGGCACATGTACTTGCACACCTGCTCGCGCAGCCAGCCGGCGTTGCCGTAGGTGGCAAGGCTGTAGAACAGCACCCAGAAGGTTTCCCATGGGCCGAAGTTGAACGTCTGCGCTTCCTTGGCGAGGTTGTGCAGCGGCGAGAAATAGCTGACGAAGGTAAAGCCGGTCCACAATGCCAGCAGCAGCCACGCGAGATGCTTGCCGCCCTTGCGCCAGGCTTTGTTGAACGACATCGGCTCTTTCGCCAGGCGCATCTGGGCGCTGCGCGAGCCTTCGAACTTACGCTCGATCCACAGGAACATCTCCGTGTAGACCGTTTGCGGACAGGAGAAGCCGCACCACACGCGGCCGGCAACCGCCGTGACCAGGAACAGGCCCCAGGCACAGGCGATCAGCATGGCCGCCAGATAGATGAAGTCTTGCGGCCACAAGACCAGGCCAAAGATGTAGAACTTGCGCGACATCAGGTCGAACAGGATGGCCTGCCGGCCATTCCATTGCAGCCAGGGCGCTCCGTAGAAGACCAGTTGCGTCAGGATCAGGCAGATCCAGCGCAGGTTCTGGTAATGGCCTTTCACCTCGCGCGGGAAAATATCCTCGCGCTTGGCGTACATCTTGATGACTTGTGGTGCGGGGGCGTTCATTTCTTACCGAGAAGCGGTGACTGGAGGGTTCGACAGGCCCCAAACGTAGGCTGCCAGCACATGCACTTTGCCTTCGCCGAGGAAGTCCTCGAAGGCAGGCATGGTGTTGTTGCGGCCCTTGCGGATGGTTTCCATGATGGTTTCGGCGCTGCCGCCGTACAGCCAGGTCTTGTCGCTCAGGTTAGGCGCACCCAGCATCGGGTTGCCCTTGCCGCCTGCACCGTGGCAGGCCATGCAGGCGCTGAACTTCGACTTGCCCATGACGGACTTGATCGGGTCGTGCGTGCTGTCCGACAGGCTCAGGACATACTGCGCAACGTTTTCGATATCCTTTTCCGAGCCCACTGCGGCGCCCATCGGAGGCATCACGCCGTGCCGGCCCTTCATGATGGTCAGCTTGATGGTGTCGGGATCGCCGCCATGCAGCCAGTCCTTGTCTGCCAGGTTCGGGAAGCCCTTGTTGCCGCGTGCATCGGAACCGTGGCACTGTGCGCAGTAGGTCAGGAACAGGCGTTCGCCGATGGCGTGCGCCTGCGGGTCTGCCGCTACGGCTTTCAGGTCCTGGCCCTTGTACTTGTCGAACAGCGGGCCGTACTCCTTCTCGGCCTTGGCCAGTTCTTCCTTGTGCTCCTTGGCGGAAGTCCAGCCCAGCGAGCCCTTGTAGCTGCCCAGGCCCGGATACAGCCACAGGTAGCCGATGGCGAAGGCGATGGTCAGGTAGAACAGCCACATCCACCAGCGCGGCATAGGCGTATTCAGCTCGGTCAGGTCCTCGTCCCAGATATGGCCGGTGGTGCCGACTTTGCCGTCCACCGACTTCAGGGCCGAACCCTTAACGGACGACTGGGACCACAGCAGGACCCCGCAGCCGACGATGCCGATGACGGTCAGGACGACGACGTACAGGTTCCAGAATTCGCTGGTGAAATCAGCCATGGTCCTTCTCCTCGTCTGCGAAAGGCAGCTTGGCTGCTTCTTCCCAGTTACCGCGCTGGGCCCACCATACGATGCCGAGGAAAGTGAGGAAGGAAATCACCGTCATCACGTTGCTCGCATTGCCAAAAAAGTTTTCCATTTCAGTTCCTCGTCTTGATCAGGGTGCCCAGGCCTTGCAGATAAGCCACCAGTGCATCCTCTTCCGTCTTGTTGGCCAGTTCGGCCGGTGCGGCGGCGATTTCTTCTTCCGTGTACGGATCGCCCATGCGCTTCAGTGCGCGCATCTTCGGCACCACGTCTTCCGGCTTCAGCTTGGTCTGCGCCAGCCACGGATAGTTAGGCATGTTCGATTCCGGCACCACGTCGCGCGGGTTGTTCAGGTGGGTGCGGTGCCACTCGTCGGAGTAGCGGCCGCCAACGCGCGCCAGGTCTGGGCCGGTGCGCTTGGAACCCCACTGGAACGGGCGGTCATACACAAACTCGCCCGCCACCGAGTAGTGGCCGTAACGCTCGGTCTCGGCGCGGAACGGGCGCACCATCTGCGAGTGGCAGACATAGCAGCCTTCACGCACGTAGATGTCGCGGCCGGTCAGGCGCAGCGCGGAGTAAGGCTTCAGGCCCGCCACCGGCTCCGTGGTCGACTTCTGGAAGAACAGCGGGATGATCTCCACCGCGCCGCCCACCGATACCACCAGCGTGACCAGCGCGATCAGCAGCCAGGGGTTCTTCTCAATCCATTCATGGGAAAATTTCATCTTCTACTCCGGTCAGTTGCCACTCAGGCGGCCATGCTCAATTCAGGGATGCGTGCACGCGTCGTTTCGCGGCCCTTCAGGGTCATCCAGGCGTTGTAAGCCATGATGCACATGCCGGCCAGGTACAGCAGTCCGCCCAGGAAGCGCACCACGTAGTACGGATAGGTGGCCTTGACGCTTTCCACGAAGGTGTAGGTCAGGGTGCCGTCGGCATTCACTGCGCGCCACATCAGGCCCTGCATCACGCCGGCAATCCACATCGCGGCGATGTACAGGACGACGCCGATGGTGGCGACCCAGAAGTGCAGGTCGATCAGCTTGGTGCTGTACATCTTGGTCTGGCCGGCCATGCGCGGGATCAGGTAGTAGATCGAGCCCATGGTGATGAAGCCCACCCAGCCCAGTGCGCCGCCGTGAACGTGGGCGATGCCCCAGTCGGTGTAGTGCGACAGTGCGTTGACGGTCTTGATCGACATCATCGGGCCTTCGAAAGTGGCCATGCCGTAGAAGGACAGGGAAACGATCATCAGCTTCAGGATCGGGTCGGTGCGCAGCTTGTGCCATGCGCCGGAGAGGGTCATCATGCCGTTGATCATGCCGCCCCAGCTTGGCGCCAGCAGGATCAGGGAGAACACCATGCCCAGCGACTGCGCCCAGTCAGGCAGCGCGGTGTAGTGCAGGTGGTGGGGACCGGCCCACATGTAGGTGAAGATCAGCGCCCAGAAGTGCACGATCGACAGCTTGTAGGAGTACACAGGACGCTCGGCCTGTTTCGGGATGAAGTAGTACACCATGCCCAGGTAGCCTGCGGTCAGGATGAAGCCCACCGCGTTGTGGCCGTACCACCACTGGATCATCGCGTCCTGCACGCCGGTGTACATGGAGTAGGACTTGAACAGCGAAGCCGGCATCGACATCGAGTTCACCACGTGCAGCAGGGTTACCGCCAGGATGTAGCCGCCGAAGAACCAGTTGGCGACGTAGATGTGCTTGACCTTGCGCTTGACGATGGTGCCGAAGAAGACCACCGCGTAGCTGACCCACACCAGGGCGATCAGGATCGAGATTGGCCATTCCAGCTCAGCGTACTCCTTGCCGCGGGTGAAACCCATTGGCAGGGTGACCACGGCGGCCAGGATCACGGCTTGCCAGCCCCAGAAAGTGAAAGCTGCCAGCTTGTCGGAGAACAAACGGACCTGGCAAGTGCGCTGCACCACGTAGTACGAAGTGGCGAACAGGCCGCTGATGCCGAAGGCGAAAATCACTGCATTGGTGTGCAGGGGACGCAGGCGACCGTAGGTCAGCCAGGGAATGTCCAGGTTCAGGGCGGGCCAGGCAAGTTGGGCGGCGATGATGACGCCGACCAGCATGCCCACAACGCCCCACAGTATGGTGGCGATCGCGAATTGCTTCACGACCTTGTAGTTGTAGTCCAGTGATTGATCCACTTTGAATTCTCCAGGCAGACACTTTGATGAGATATGTCAAAGGTTACCGAGGAGCACTTCAAAAAAACATGACGTGGATCAAATCCGGTCGTTGTCCTGCAAAACGCGGATGGCCGGGCCTACCAGATCGTCGAATTGGCCGTCATCCGAGGCCTTGAAAAACAACCACAGCGCGCCGAAAACCAGGCCGACGCTGATGGGTATGAGCAGGTAAAGTGATTCCATTTTTTTAACCTCTGCGCAAACGGAGCGCATTCAGAACGACGATTGCGGAGCTGGCCGCCATGCCAACGCCGGACAGCCAGGGGTTCAGCACCCCGAAGGCCGCTGCCGGAATGGCAACAATGTTGTACAGCGTGGCCCAGGCCAGGTTCTGGCGGATTACGCGCATGGTCTTGTCCGCGCTGCGGGCGGTTTCCGTCAGCAGCGGCAGGCGGGCGTCGAGCAGCACGCAGTCGGCATGCACTTGCGCCAACGTTGCCCCGCTGCCCATTGCGAAAGAGACATCGGCCGCGCTCAGCACGGCGGCGTCGTTGATGCCGTCGCCGACCATCGCCACCACGCCGCCGCGCGCTTGCAGCGCCTGTACATAGGCGAGCTTTTCGTCCGGCAGGCAGTCGCCGATCGCCTCCGTGATGCCCAACTGTCCTGCCACGCTTTCCGCCAGTGACTGCTGGTCGCCGCTTAGCAGCACGACCTCCTTGCCGAGCCGCTGGAAGAATTCAACCGTCCGCCGCGCATCTGCCCGCAGTGCGTCGGAAATGCGGAAACGTCCCAGCCAACGGCCCTGCATGCCCAGCCACACGGTGGTCATCGGCGAGCGGTCCGTGGCGCCCGCAGCGCCAGCCGTTCCGGCCAGGCCCGATCGCGGCACCGGGCTGCCAGCGATGCCGGCTACATATGCCGCAGTGCCGAGGCGATAGCGAACGCCATTGACCATGCCTTCCAACCCCTGCCCCGCCAGTTCCTGCAGGCCGGTGGCGCCAGCCGCGCCAGCGCCATGCGCTTCAGCGGCGGCGCTGATGGCCCGTGCAATCGGGTGCGCGCTGCCAGTTTCGAGTGCCGCTGCCACGCGCAGGATGCCGATGATCCGCGCGCCGTCGATCGCGTCGATGCTTTGCACGGTTGGGCAGCCTTCCGTCAGCGTGCCGGTCTTGTCGAATACGATATGTGTGGTGCGGTGCAAAGTCTCGAGGACATGCGGCTGCACGACCAGGGCGCCTTTGCCCAGCAGGCGGTCTGTCGCTGCTGCCAGCGCCGAGGGAGTCGCCAGCGACAAGGCGCAAGGGCAGGACACCACCAGTACCGCAATCGCCACCGGCCAGGCGCGCGCCGCGTCATGCCAGGACCAGAAGCCAAAGCTGGCCGCGGCGAACAGCAGCAGCGCAGCGACAAACCAGGAGGCGGTACGGTCCGCCCACTGCGCAATCTGCGGCTTGGCGCTGCCGGCGCGTTCAATCAGCTTGAGCAGGCCGGCCAGGGTACTCTCGCGTGCCGGCGTCTCGACACGCAGCACGACCGGGCTGCCCGCGTTAACGGCGCCGCCGGGAATCGCATCGCCGACAGTCTTGCGCTGCGGGGCGCTTTCGCCGGTCAGCAGCGACAGGTCGACGGCCGTGCTGCCCTCCACCACCACGCAATCGGCCGCCACGGCCTCGCCGCCTTTGACGATGATATGGTCGCCGGCGGCAAGCGCGCTGGCGGGCACGGTGGTGGCATCGCGCAGGTCCGGCCAGGCGGCCAGGCGCTGCGCCATCTCCGGCACGCCATGGCGCAGGCGCGACAAGGCGCTGGCTGCCTTGCGGCGCGCTACCATTTCCAGGTAGCGGCTGGCCAGCAGCAGGAAAATGAACATGGTGACCGAGTCGTAATACACCTCGCCGTGGCCGCGGAAAGTCGATACGGCACTACCGATGAAGGCAGCCATGATGCCCAATGCCACCGGCACGTCCATCCCCAGCACACGGGCTTTCAGGCTGGACCAGGCGCCTTTCAGGAAAGGCTGGGCAGAGTAGGCAATGGCGGGCAGCGTCAGGAGCAGGCTGGCCCAGCGCATCAGGCTTGCCATGCCGGCATCCAGCGTGCCGTCGTCACCGGCCATGTATTCCGGCGCCACGTACATCATCACCTGCATCATCGACAGGCCGGCAACGAAGAGCTGGCGGCCCAGCGTGCGGCTGGCTTTCTGCAGCTGCGCGTCGTGGCGGCTGGTATCGTAAGGCCAGGCGTTGTAGCCAATGCTGCGCACCGCTTCCAGCAGCGCAGCAGCGGTAGTTTTGTCCTTGTGCCAGCGGACGAACAACTTTTCCGTGGCGACGTTCAGGTTGGCCTGCTCCACGCCTTCGACCTGGCGCAGCCGATGCTCGATCAGCCACACGCAGGCGGCACAGCGGATGCCTTCCACAAGCAAGGTCGTTTCGCGCGCATCGCCATTGTCGATGATGTTCGGGTCGTCTTCCGGCAGCGCGAGCGCAGCCGGCACCAGCGCCGCCGCCACGCCCGCCTCGCCCGGCGCGGCAAAGCCACTCCGTTCGTGGTAATAGCTGGTCTGGCCGATATCGACAATGGTCTGCGCAACAGCCGCGCAGCCAGGGCAGCACATGGCGCGTTCGACGCCTTCGATGTTCACATGCCAATCGGCGCTTGCGGCGACGGGCTGGCCGCAATGGAAGCAGGCCGCAATTTCATTCATCATCATGGCTGCACCGTCAGGCAAAGCACATCGAACCATGCATGCTGGCCGCCGCTGGCTGCGCGGGCCAGGCCCAGCGCGCCGAAGCCCAGTACCAGCAGGCCGCACGCCACGCGCACTGAGCGTTTTTGCAGGTAATGGCGCAGCTTCGAACCAGCCATGCCCATTGCCAACAGCATCGGCAGCGTGCCGAGGCCAAAGGCGCCCATGACCAGCGCGCCATCCAGCGCCGAGCCACTCAGCATGGCAGTCAGCAGCATGCTGTAGACCATTCCGCAAGGTACCCAGCCCCAAAGGCTGCCCAGTGCCAGCGCCTTCAGCGGCGTATCCATCGGAACCAGTGGCTTGACCAGCGGCTGCACGCGGCGCCACAGGATGCCGCCCAGCGCTTCGATGCGTGCCAGGCCGCGCCAGGCGTCCATCAGGTACAGGCCCATGGCGACCAGCATCAGGTTGGCCATCCAGTAAGCGATCTGTTGTGCAGATGCCATCTGCGCCAGGCTGGCGACGCTGCCGGCGATGCCGCCGGCAATTGCGCCGGCCAGCATATAGCTGACAATGCGCCCGCTGTTATAGGCCAGCACGTGGCCGAGCGCGCCGGTACTGGCGCCGGCCCAGGTCATGGCGGCAGCTCCACCCGTGCTCATACGCGCAATCGGGATCACGCGGGCATGCGCCGGCGCGGCGGACGGACCGCCAACGCTGAACGCGCTGACGATGCCGCCGCACATGCCGGCGCAATGCACAC
>CAMLSG010000016.1 GCA_946482635.1 uncultured Duganella sp. | reverse complement strand
ATGAAGGGGCAGGATTTAGAACTATTGCGTACTTCATCAACGTGGACAAGGTGGAACAAACGATCGTCGCTGCCGGCGAGGCAGGGAAATCCTATCGCCTGCACCCGGTGCACCTGGCTGCCGGCGCAGGTGACAAACGCGCCAGCGAAGCACGCTACGATGCAGCAACGGGCAGCTTCAGCATTCCAGCAAGAACTGCTGTAGTATTCGTGAACTAATTAATAACAATGAGGTTCACATGCGCAATTTCCTGCTTCTGGCACTACTGGGCTGCGTTGGGACCGCACATGCGGCTTCAGCCGAATCTTGCGGCATACAAGCCACGAAATTATTAGCAGCCGGCGACCTTACTGCGGCTGCGCGCCTGTTCAAAGCACCGACTTCAGAGTCGAATCTCAAGGAGATACTTGACCGCCTGGGCGATGTGACCGACGTTCGCCCGGTAGCAAAGCGAAGGTTCTACGGCCTGCACCATCAGATTTCTGTGAGCCTCGACATCGAAAACATTCCATACCCGGTGGACTTTGTCGACGCCGAATCCAGCAAACTGGGACCGGTGCAGTTCGACTTCGCTACGCCGCAGCTGCTGCAAGGCCAACCTTGCCTGATTATGGCGATCAGGGTGAACTTCGAACCATCTGGCGAACGCCGGTGAACTCGCGGCCCAACATGGCGTCGCCACGCTGGCCTTCCACCGTACCAGCACTGGCATCGATGGCTACTCTCAGCGGCCGACCTGGCCGTCTATGAAGGAACTCTCAATCGATGACAGTCCGCGAATTTAAGGCGGCAGACTTTCCTGCAGTTTGCCGCATCTATGCTGACGCTAAAAGTGAGGAGCTCAAATTCGAGCCCCATTCCTTCCAGGTCACGCCTCTTGAACAGGACGAAGGCATCCTGGCGGCCTTTAATGAGTCCGATGTCATCGTTTTCGACGATGGCAAGGTGCGCGGGTTCGCAGCAACTTTTTCCGGCCAGTTGAGAGCGTTGTTCGTGCACGGCGAAGCGCGAGGCAACGGCATCGGGCAAGCGCTGCTGAACGCCGTCGTCGACAAGGAAACTGAAGGAGTTTCGTTGAATGTCGCCAGGTCGAACGCAGATGCCCAGCGGTTTTATGCACGCAATGGGTTCTCCGTTGTTGGAGAAACGACGAGACACTATTCTGGGTTCAAAGTCACCTACCTCAAGATGCAACTGGTTGGTACTCAGCAATAAGCGCTTCAGGCAGTACGCCGCCTGCGGCCTCTCCGTGCCAGAATACAGGCGAAGCTATCGCGAGAGGCAGCCATGGCATCGGAACTCGTCTGCACTATCGGTCACTCGAATCGCACAATCGAAGAATTCATTGGACTGCTGCGGCAGAATGGCGTCGAATGCCTGCTCGACATCAGGACGGTACCGAAGTCGCGCCACAATCCTCAATTCGGACAGGACCAGCTCGCGGCCTCGCTTGAAGATGCCGGCATCGAATACCGCTACATGCGCGGCCTTGGCGGGCTGCGTCATCCCCGCAAGGATTCCGAAAATGCCGGCTGGCGCAACCTGTCGTTTCGCGGCTATGCCGACTACATGCAGACCGAGGAGTTTGCAGAGAACGTCGACGCGGTCGTAGAACTCGGGCGCAGCAAGTGCTGTGTATTGATGTGCGCGGAGGCCGTACCATGGCGCTGCCACCGCTCATTGGTTGCGGACGCTTTGCTGGTCCGTGATGTGCGCGTGGACGACATCATCGACGCACGGCAAAGGCGTCCGCATAAGTTGACGCCATTTGCTCATGTGGAAGGGCTACGTATTACCTATCCAGCAGAAGGCCCCAGCGGAGACGATGCAGGAACGTAAGCCCAGCATTCGCTCACTGCCGGAGCCACGCCGGGCTGGACCTACTACTTCGCAAGCAAGATCGTATCACTCTTGCCGCTGGTGCGGACGACACCATCTTTCACTGTGTAAGACGTGCCAGAGTAGGCATCCTTTACTTTGGTGCCGTCTGCGAATAAGCCAGCTACGGAGATATCGACGGGCTGGCCAGTCTTCACATCCAGTGCCACAACAACCTTGTCGTCGCCACGTACACGGCTGAAGGTGTACGGCAGGTCCGCCAGCTTCTTATGCTCGCCGGCGCCGATCGCAGGATGCGCCTGGCGGAATTTGCCCAGCTTTGCCCAGTGCGCACGCACTTTTGCATTCGCCTTCAAGTCGCCCCAGTTCATGAAAGAGCGCAGCTTCGCATCGCCTTTCGCGTCGGCCACGTCGAGTCGGCGCGAGATCTCGTCGCCGTAGTAAATCTGGGCGGCTCCCGGCGCCAGCAGTAGCTTGTTCGCTGTCTCGAAAGGCTTCTGGCGCGAAGGATCGAATGGATTGCCGTCGTCGTGCGAATCCATATAGTTCATGACCGAATGGCCTTTCAGTGGACCCGCCAGTTGCGACGCGTACTTGCTGAATAAGGACTCATAGTCGCCCTTCGCATCATGCACCATGCCGAAGTTGATCAGGCCATCGAAGCCATTGGCAAAGTAATTGGCCTTCTCGCCGCCGCCCATGTCGAAGTCCTGCCCGTGCGCGATGTTGTAGTTGTACACCTCGGCCAGCATGAAGAAGCGGCCGTCGCCCATTACCTTTTGGGGATTCAGGCTTTTCCACTCGTCGTGCGCTGCCAGTGCGACTTTGCGGAGCTCGGCCCATACAGCAGGTTCCACATGCTTGGCCGTATCGGCGCGGAAGCCGTCCACGCCGTACTTGCGTACCCAGTCCGCATGCCACTTCATCAGGTAGTAGCGCGGAGCGCGCGGGTAGCCTGTACGGGCGAAAAAGTCATCCAGTTCTTTCACTTCGCGCTCGTAGCGTCCTTCGGTCTTCCACTTGGCCGCCAGCGCCGGCGGCAATTCGACCGGCGCATCGCTTTCGGTGCGGAAGTCCGGGAGGTTCTTCACCAGCGTGCAGCTCACGGTCGAGGGCACGTCTTTGTACTGGCATTGCGGTTCGGTGCGCACCCAGCCTTCCGGCCAGACGGGATCGGCTTCGGTTACCGGGCCAGTGTGATTCATCACCACATCCAGCAAAACGCGGATGCCGCGCGCGTGGGCAGCTTCCACGAAATCGCGGAAGTCTTTTTCGGTGCCGAGGTTGGCGTCCATCGCCGTGAAGTCGCGCGCCCAGTAGCCGTGGAAGCCGTAGGACTTGCCGGTACCTTCATCCGTTCCGGCGTGGATTTGTTCGACTGGCGGCGTGGTCCAGATCACGTCCACGCCCAGGTCGTCGAAATAGCCGGACTTGATCTTTGCCGTCAGCCCTTTGAAGTCGCCGCCCATGAAACCGCGCAGCGGCGCAGCATCTGCCTTGCGGCCGTAAGCCAGGTCATTGCTTTTGTCGCCGTTGGCGAAGCGGTCGGTGACCAGGAAGTAGACGGTCGCATTCTCCCAAAGAAATGGCTTTGGCGGCGCCGCGAGTGCGCTGTGCGCGCCGGTGGCAAGCAATAGGGACAATGCGATGGACGAAAGTTTCATTCGGCTTTTCCTATGTTATGACGGTGGGATTGGTGCGGCCTGTGTGCATGACGATGCTCGCCACGCTATCTGCAATGGCAATCAGGCCTGCCAGGGCCTGCTGCGTTGGAATATGGTGCTGCTCCGGATCGGCTTCGTAGCGCTCGAGGTAGACGCGCAAGGTGGCGCCTTCCGTGCCGGTGCCGGACAGGCGGTACACGATGCGCGAGCCATCCGTCATCATGATGCGGATGCCTTGCTGGCTGGCGTGCGAGCCATCCACCGGATCGGTGTATTCGAAATCGTCTGCCGACTGCACCTCGTAGTGGTTCAGCTTTTGGCCCGGAAGGTTGGGCAGTTTGATGCGCAGATCCTGCATCAGGAGCTGTGCCGCATCGGTCGCGATGGCCTCGTAATCGTGGCGCGAGTAGTAATGGCGGCCGTAGCGCTGCCAGTGCGCAGTGACGATGTCCTGCACCGAAGCGCCGCGCGCGGCCAGCAGGTTAAGCCAGAACAGCACCGCCCACAAGCCATCCTTTTCGCGAATATGGCGCGAGCCCGTGCCGTAGCTCTCTTCGCCGCACAGGGTGGCCTTGTCCGCATCGAGCAGCGTGCCGAAGAACTTCCATCCGGTGGGAGTTTCGTAGCATGGGACACCCAGTTCCTCCGCCACGCGGTCGGCGGCGCGCGAGGTGGGCATTGAGCGGGCGATGCCGGCGATGCCATCTGCGTAGCCCGGCGCCACTGTGGCGTTGGCCGCCAGCACGGCAAGGCTGTCGGATGGCGTGACGACGAAGTCGCGGCCGACGATCATATTGCGGTCGGCATCGCCGTCGGAAGCGGCGCCGAAGTCCGGTGCGGCGTTGGCGCACATGATGTCGATCAGTTCTTCGGCATTGACCGGATTTGGATCGGGATGCAGGCCGCCAAAGTCTTCGAGCGGCGTGCCGTTAATAACGGTGCCGGCCGGTGCGCCCAGCATGCCTTCAAGGATGGCGTGTGCGTACGGACCGGAAACGGCATTCATGGCATCGAAGCGCATGGTGAAACCGCCGGCAAACAGGCGGCGGATGGCATCGAAGTCAAATAGCTGCGCCATCAGTTCAGCATAGTCGGCAACCGGATCGATCACTTCGACCGCCATGCCGTCCAAGGGCGCGCGTGCGCCGCGTGTGTCGAGGTCGATATCGGGTGCGTCGCTGATGCGGTATTTCGCCAGCGCCAGCGTGCGTTCGTAGATTGCTTCGGTCAGCGCTTCCGGCGCGGGACCGCCGTTGGAAGCGTTGTACTTGATGCCGAAATCGCCGTCCGGTCCGCCGGGATTGTGGCTGGCCGAAAGGATGATGCCGCCCAGCGCACCATGCTTGCGGATCACGCAGCTGGCGGCCGGCGTGGACAGGATGCCGCCCTGCCCCAGCAATACCCGTGCGAAGCCATGCGCAGCGGCCATCTTCAGGATGACCTGGATTGCTTCACGATTGTGAAAGCGGCCATCGCCGCCCAGCACCAGCGTCTTGCCCGCGACAGCACCAAGCGTGTCGAACAGGCCCTGCACGAAATTTTCGAGATAGTGAGGCTGCTGGAAAACTGCGACCTTCTTGCGCAGTCCCGAAGTCCCCGGACGTTGCCCGGGGATAGGAGTAGTTGCCACCGTTTGGATTGCCATATTCGCTCCTCCTGGATGAGAGGATAGTTTTACCGCGAATGGCGCGATCGGTGCGCGCCGCTGGGATGGCTTAGGCTTCCTTCTTGGCCGAGTCGCTGACGATCAGGCAAACGATGCCGCCGATTGCCATCGAGACGCCGCCCAGCACCAGCACGTTGACCGAATGCCCGTTGAACAGGTGCTTGATGACAGGACCGAGCACCAGGTTGGCGACAATCTGCGGCAGCACTACGAAATAGTTGAACACGCCCATGAAGTAACCCATGCGCTTGGCCGGCAACGCGCCCGCCAGGATCGCGTACGGCATGGTCAGGATACTGGCCCATGCAATACCCACGCCGATCATCGGCAGCATCAGCATGTGCTTGTCGTGGATGAAGGCAATGCTGATCAGGCTCAGGCCACCAATCACCAGGCAAAGCATGTGCACCACTTTGCGGCTGGTGACGTGCGCCAGCTTGGGCAGCAGGAACGCAACCAGCGCCGATACGCCGCCATAGATCGCGAACAGGTTGCCGACCCAGTTGCCCGCTTCCTGGAAGATGGCGGACTTGCCGTCGGTGGTGCCGAACACGTTTTCAGCAACTGCCGGGGTAGTGAAGACCCACATGCCCATCAGCGCGAACCAGGTGAAGAACTGCACCAATGCCAGTTGCACCATGGTTTTCGGCATGTGCACGAAGCCGCCGAATACTTCCTTCAGGGAGAACAGGAAGCCGCGGCGCTGCGCCTTCTCCATGCGGAATTTCTCGACGTCTTCCGGCGGCAGTTCGTCGGCGGTCAGCACGGTCCACAGCACGGACAGGAAGTATGCGGTGCCGCCGGCATAGAAGGAGTAGCGTACGGAATCGGGAATCGCGCCGTTGACCACTTCATTACTGACGTGCAGGAAGTTAGTGAAGATCATCGGCAGCAGCGAGGCAATCACGCCGCCCAGGCCAATGAAGAAGGTCTGCATTGCAAAGCCGGCGGTCTGCTGCGATTCATCGAGCTTGTCTCCGACGAAGGCGCGGAATGGCTCCATCGAGATATTGATCGATGCATCCATCAGCCACAGCACCAGGATCGCCATCCACAGCGCGCTCGAATTGGGCATCAGGAACAGCGCAATGCTGGCCAGCAGCGCGCCGATGAAGAAGAAGGGACGGCGGCGGCCCCATTTCGCGTGCCAGGTATTGTCGCTCAGGTAGCCGATGATCGGCTGCACCAGCAGGCCGGTCACCGGCGCGGCAAGCCAGAACAGCGGGAGTTCATCCGGGGTTGCACCCAGGGTCGAGAAAATGCGGCTGGTGTTGGTGTTCTGCAGCGCAAAACCAAACTGGATGCCGAAGAAGCCGAAGCTCATGTTCCACAACTGCCAGAAGGTCAGCCGTGGCTTGCTGATGATGGAATGCATTTGCATCTCTGTCCCCGAGTAATTTGTAGCAAAATAACATGGCGATTTTGGACTGTCAATCAATGAACAGCCCGTAAACGCGCAGTTTCATCGCATTTTTGTAGTCAGGCTACAAATTCACGATAAGTTTTGCCTTCATTGCACTACGTGCCGGCAAGGACACATGCAGGGTGCGGCTGCGGGCATCCCAGCGGGACTCCATCGCCTTGCCATCCAGCTTCACGCTGCGTGGGCGGCCGGCCACATTGTGTACCTTGATTGCATAGGCACGGCTCACCGGCTGCCAGGCTTTGCCAACCTCGGTCTCAATGCTGATTTCGAAGCTGGACGCCGATGCAGCGCCTGCAAAATGGGCGATTTCGTACTTGCCCTGTTCGTAGGCGCCGGCAGTAGCGCCGTCGTCGTCGTACAGCTTGCCGCTGGTGGAGCCCGAGGTGGCGTCGTAGTAGTAATTCAACTCGACCTGTTTCGTACTGTAGTCGCGCGTGGTCTGCACCACCTTCGCGAGCGGCACAAATGCGCCGGCGCGGACGAAGACCGGGATATGCTCGGCGGCCACAGGAACCACCTCGTTGATGCCGCCATTGTGCGCGGCATCGCTGTAGAAGTCGAACCAGACCTTGGCCGATGCCGGGAAGTTGACTTCCTTGCGTTGCGCGCCCGGCTCGGTTACCGGCGACACCAAGAAGTCCCTGCCCCACAGGTAGGTTGAAGCCACGCCGTTGTCACCACCTTCGAACATGATCGGGCGCATCAGCGGCAAGCCGGTCTGGCTGTTGTCGAATGCCGCGCTGTAGTTATATGGCAGCATGGCGTAACGCAGGCGGATCGCATCACGCGCCAGCGACTTGGTGCGATCGGTGCGGAATACCGGTTCGGCCGGCACTTCTTCCTGTGCGTGCGGACGGAACACCGGCTGGAACACGCCATACTGCAGCCAGCGCACATACAGCTCGTCGTCCAGCATCGGCGAGGCAAAGCCGCCCAGGTCGGAGTGCATATAGGCCAGGCCCTGCATGCCCATCTGCAGCGCGATTTCCATCTGCGACTGCAGGCCGCCCCAGCTTCGCTGCACGTCGCCCGACCATGGGATCATGCCGAAACGCTGCGAGCCCGAGTAACCGGCGCGCATCAGGATGAAGGGGCGCTCGTTCGGGAAGTCTTTCTTGTAGCCTTCCGCGATCAGGCGCGCCCAGTCGTGGCCGTAGATGTTGTGGACCTGGTCCGCGCCCAGTTGGCCGTTGCTGCCGTGGCGCAGAGCGGATGGATGCACCTCCGGTTCACCAAGGTCGCCCCACCAGCCGGCTACGCCGCCTTCTTTCAGCTCCTTGTAGATATTCCAGAACCAGTCGCGGCCCTCGGGGCGATACAGGTCGACCAGCCCGGTGTTGCCAAAGTAGAAGTCGTATTTATATGGCGCGCCTTGCGCGTCCGTCGCCAGCACGCGCTGCTCGACCGCCTCCTGCCAGCGGCTGGAAGTGGTCAGCACGAATGGCTCGGTGATGACGACGGTCTTTACCCCTTTCGCCGCCAGGTCGGCCATCATGCCTTTCGGGTTGGGGAAGCTTTCCTTATCCCAGGCCAGGTTGCCCATGGTGCCCTTGACGGTCTTGCCGAACCAGTACAGGTCCAGCACCACGGCGTCGACCGGAATTTTCTCTGCGATGAACTTGTCGACCACGGCGCGGGTTTCCGCTTCCGTGTGGTAGCCGAAACGGCTTGCAAAATTGCCGAAGGCCCAGCGCGGAGGCAGCGGCTGGCGGCCGGTCAGGCTGGTGTAGTTGGCGACCACGTCTTCCCATTGTTCGCCGGCGATCACCTGGTAGGTCTTGCGTCCGCCAATGGTTTCGTACGAGAGCGTGCCATCTTTCTTGCTGTCGAAATCTAGATAGCCGATCTGCGGATTATCGAAGTGAATAGCGTATTTCTTCGAAGACAGCGCCATCGGGATGGTGAAATTCAGGAGCTGCGAGCGCGATTCGTAACCGTAATGGGCGCGGTTATACAGCTGGAAGCGGTTGCCGCGGCGGTTCATGCCCGTCGCCCGGGCGCCGGCGCCGTACAAGGCCTCGTCGCCATCCAGGGCAAACTCAATCGACTCCATGCCGCCCTCATGGCGATAGCCGCGCTTTTCCGCGACCAGCGGCTGGCCTTTATACAAGTAACTGATGCGGAACGGCTGCTTTTCCACCCGCACGGTGATGCCCGGCGTGGCAAATTCCAGCACCCCGCCCTCGTCGCGCACCGTGCTTGCAACCATGGCCGCCGGCAGTACCACTGCATGGGACACCGCATCCGCGACCTCACCTTTCGGAATGAAGGTGGTTTCCACTACCGCCGCAGAATACGGCTTGATGATGTAAGTACCGTCGTTTGTGCCGATTTCCAGTGCATTACCGTTTTTCGCGGCAGATAAGAAATGGCGATCCGCGTTCTGCGCCATGGCAGCTTGGCTAATAAGGGCCAATATTGCAAATTTAATTAGTTTCATGGGGTGATATATTAGCGGGCAGTTTTATCTGAGAGGAGAATGAATTGAATAAAACGACTATGAAAAAACCGATGGTCCTGGCGCTCGGCCTGGCCCTGGCAGCGGGCTTCGCCCACGCCGCACCAGCGGCGAAGAAAGCCAAAGGCACTCCGGCCGAAGCGAAGAAATTCATCGCGCAGACCGAAGAGAAATTCGACAAACTGGGCAACGACGCCAACAAGGCTGCCTGGGTAGCGCAGAACTTCATTACCGACGATACCGAAGCGCTGACCGCCTACTTCGGCGAACAGCAACTGGATGCGTCCGGCCAGGCCGCCCTGGAAGCGCGCCGCTTTAACGGCGTGAAGCTGTCCGACGACGAAGCGCGCAAGATCAAGCTGCTGCAACTGACGCTGATGCTGCCGGATCCGAAAGAGCGCCAGGCATACGCCGACGCCAACGCCAAGCTGAATGGCGCCTACGGCAAGGCCAAGTACTGCCCAACGCCGGACAATTGCAAGGCCCTGGGCGAACTGGAAAAAACCCTGGCCACCAGCCGCGATCCTAAAGTCCTGCTGGATGCGTGGAACGGCTGGCACATGCAATCGCCTTCCTACAAGAAGCTGTACACCGAGTACGTGGAGCTGTCCAACAAGGGCGCGCGTGAAATGGGCTATGCCGACACCGGTGCCCTGTGGCGCTCGGGCTACGACATGAAGCCGGAAGAATTCTCGGCCGAGATGGAACGCATCTGGCAACAGGTGAAGCCGCTGTACGATTCGCTGCACACCTACGCCCGCTACAAGCTGCGCGAAACCTACGGCCCTGACCAGGTGCCGCTGACCGGCCCGATCCCGGCCCACCTGTTCGGCAATATGTGGAGCCAGAGCTGGGAAAACATCTACCCGCTGCTGATGCCTGCCACCGGCGCGTCCAAGTTCGACCTGACCAACGTGCTGGAAGAGAAAAAGACCAGCGCCAAGGAAATGGTGCAATACGGCGAGCGTTTCTACACCTCGCTCGGCATGCCCAAGCTGCCGGAGACCTTCTACCAACGCTCGCTGCTGGAAAAACCGCGCGACCGCGACGTGGTGTGCCACGCTTCCGCATGGCAGCTTGACGGCAAGGACGACGTGCGCATCAAGATGTGCATCCGCCCGACCGAAGAAGAATTCGCTGTCATCCACCATGAGCTGGGACATATCTATTACGACCTGGCCTACAAGAACCAGTCCAACCTGTTCCGCACCGGCGCCAACGACGGCTTCCACGAAGCGATCGGCGACACCATTGCACTGTCCATCACCCCGAGCTACCTGAAGAAGGTCGGCCTGATGAACGAAAACCCGGACCCGAACGCCGACATCGGCGTGCTGCTGAAGCGCGCACTGGCCAAGGTTGCCTTCCTGCCGTTCGGCTACTCGGTCGACAAATGGCGCTGGGACGTCTACAGCGGCAAGACCAAGCCGGCGGACTACGACAAGAGCTGGTGGCAGCTGCGCGAGCAGTACATGGGCGTAAAGCGCCCGCTGCCGATGCTGGCTGACGGCTTCGACGCCGGCGCCAAGTACCACGTTGCAGCCGACGTGCCTTACGCCCGCTACTTCCTGGCCCACCTGCTGCAGTTCCAGTTCCATCGCGCCCTGTGCAAGGAAGCCGGCTACACCGGTCCGCTGCACCAGTGCTCGATCTACGGCAGTGAAAAAGCAGGCAAGAAGCTGTGGACCATGCTGGAAATGGGTACATCCAAGCCATGGCCTGAAGCCCTGAAGGCAGCCACAGGCGAGGACCGCATCGACGGTCAGGCCCTGCTCGACTACTTCGCCCCGCTGAAAGTCTGGCTGGACGAACAAAACAAACAACTGGCCGCCAAGGCCAAGTAATACAAAAACGGGGGCCTCGGCCCCCGTTTTTTTTACCCCTGGATGCTTAGAACTTGTAGTTCGCGCCCAGCAGGAAGGTGCGGCCATACTTCTGGTATTCCAGTTGCTGGTTGCGGTTGCCGTTGTAGGTCTCGTAAGCTGCGTCGCGCAGGTTGTTCACCTGCAGGACCAGGCCCACGCCCTTGAACATGCCTTCGTTGAAGGTGTAGCCAACCTGGAAGTCCAGGATGTTTTCGCCAACAACGTAGCGCAGCGAGCGCTCACCGGCGAAGTTGCCGATCTCACCCACGAAGTCCGAACGCTTGCGCTGGCTCAGGCGGGTTTCGAAGCCGGCCTTCTCGTAGTACACGGTCAGGTTGCTGGTGTGCTTCGACAGGCCTGGCAGCATGATGGTCTGGCCCAGGTTGGCGCTCGGTTCCTTGATGGTGATCGCGCTGTCGTTGTACGAGTAGCTGCCGCTCACGCCAAAGCCGTCCAGTACCGGGGTTACCATGTTCAGCGGCAGGGAAGCGGTCAGCTCCAGGCCTTTCATGTTGCCGCCCTTGCCGTTGTAAGGAGCGGTGTAGTTACCGAACGGGGTAATCGCCTTGGTGCCAGGGATCTGCTGCGAGAAGTCGTGGGTACGGGTCTCGGTGAAGATGTAGGTATCCAGCTTCTTGTAGAAGAACGCCAGTGCTGCATAGGCTTTCTTGCCGAAGTATTTTTCATACGACAGGTCGAAGGCCTTTGCGCGCCATGGGTCCAGCTGGGCGTTACCACCGCTGCCGCCTGGTTTGAAGTCGTTGGTGCCGACGTTGAAGTCCAGCGCGGAACGCAGCTGGTCAACACGTGGGCGAGCGATCTGCTTGGCCAGGGCCATGCGCACGGTGTGGTCGTTCGGCATCTGGAACGCCAGGTTCAGGCTTGGCAGCACGTCGGTGTAGGTCTTGCCATCGTGGACTGGCTTGACTTCCTGGCCAGCAGCTGCGGTACCGTCCCAATACTTGGAATCGGACGACTGGTCGGTGCGCTGCACTTGCACGCCGAAGTTGCCGCGCAGGCTGACATCGCCCAGTTCATGTTCGATGTTGGCCTTGGCGAAGGTCGTGGTGATCTTCTCATTCACGGTCCATGCCTTGGCGATCAGGTAGCTCTTGTCTTCGGTCGGAGCGAAGGTCATGTACTTGGCCACGACGCCTGGCACGTTCCACGCCGGGATGGTGCCGACGCCGGCGAAGCCCAGGTCAACCGAGTTGTACAGCAGGTCCGACGAAATGGTCGAAGCCGCGCCGGCCAGCTTGATGTCGCCTTCCGGCTGGTGCTTTTCCTTGCTGCGGTCGGAATAGTGCACGCCGATGTCGAAGCTCGAGAACCATGTCTCCAGGGCGCCGGACGACTGGATGTTGGCCGCCAGCTTGAAGCCATTCAGCTTGTCTTCAACGTGCGGAGTCTTGCCGTAGCCGGAACCGTAGATGGTGTTACGCACGTACAGGTTTGCCGGATTGCTGTAATCGCGGCCCGGGTTCATGGTCGGGAACGCGCCGCTGCCCAGCGACAGGGCGACGGAATCCAGGAATGGATCGCCGTTCGCATTGCTGATCTGCAGGTTGTTTTCCAGGCTCAGTTCATCGCGCTTGGCGGTCGAGCGGCTCAGGTCAGCCACCACCGACCAGCCATCCAGCTTCCATTCGTTGTTCCAGCCGATGGCGCGGATATCGTCCTTGCGCTTGGTGTACATCCCGCGCACCAGCGGGTACACGTTGTTTGCGGTACCGGTGGCGAAGGAACCGTTGTTGGTGGTGACGTCGGTGAACAGCAGGTCAGGCTTGTTGCCGCCGTTGTAGCCGCCGACGTGCACTTCGAACTGGTTGGCGGTGTCTTCATGCTTGAAGCGCGAGGCGTACACGTCGACCATCGAGGTGAAGTTCTTGTTTGGACGGTATTGCAGCACGCCCATCAGGCCGTCGCGCTTGTTGTAGCCGCTGCGTGCCAGGGACTTGATGCCGTCGGTGACGTTGGTACCGGCAGGCACGCCTGCACGGGCTTCGTTCTTCCATGGCTCATACAGGCCGGTTTCGCGGTCCAGCACTGGCGAATCCAGGTGGGCGAAGCCGATCGCCACACCAATGGTGCGGTTGGCAAACTGGTCGATGTAGCTTGCGCTGAAGCGGCCGCCGCGCGAGTCGGTGTCGGCGATGGTGCCCAGCGAGTTCTTTTCCATGCGGGCGTTCATGGACACGGTACGGCCGCCGAAGGCCAGCGGACGCACGGTCTGCAGGTCCAGGGTGCCGGACAGGCCCTGGCCGATCATGCCGGCGTCAGGGGTTTTGTAAATGGTCACGCCGCTGATCAGTTCAGACGGGTACTGGTCGAATTCCACGCTGCGGTTGTCGCCGGTGGAGACTTGCTCGCGGCCGTTCAGCAGGGTGGTCGCGAAGTCCGGCGACAGGCCGCGGACGGAAATGTTTTGCGCACGGCCGGCAACGCGCTGCGCAGCCAGGCCTGGCAGGCGGGCGATGGACTCGGCGATGGAGGTATCCGGCAGCTTGCCGATGTCTTCCGCGGAGATGGCCTCGACGATGGAAGTGGCGTTTTTCTTGACGGAGATCGCGTCTTCAATACCGCGGCGGATGCCGGACACGGTCACAGTTTGCATCGGCGCGTCAGCTGCCTGGCCGGTGGTAGTGGTCTGCGCGTACGCAGAGCCCGCGAAAGCGGATACGAATACAGCACACCCAGCCGCAACCGGACTCAGTCGGAAAGCGGTATTGCCTCGCTTGTTGGCGAAGATAGTCATCAAAGTCCCCTCACTCATTAAACATTCTTTCCCGCAACCTACACAGACCGGTTTATTTCGACTACACGGGAATCCTTGGAAAGCGAACGCTCTTACGGACGCTCTGAGGCGGATTCTGTACTAAAACTAGATTTGGTGTCAATGAATGACCATCATCATTGCCATGTATTTCTGCCTTTCCTACCAGCCTCTCTCTGGGATCGGCAGCGAGCACGTTGTATTTCGGCTACAAATTTAGACATCTTCATGTGTAGTAGAACTACAGTCGATTTAGGTGTATTGTCGGGCCCATAAGACGTCCAGACGGAGATTTCATGAAGAAGACCGCTTTCGCCGCCCTGCTTGGCATTGCTTTGTTGCAAGCCGCTCATGCAGCCCCGCCAACCGTCCAGCATATGGAGCCGCCTTTCTGGTGGGCCGGCATGCAGAGCCCCAAGCTGCAGTTGATGGTGAATGCGCCCGGGCTGGCGGACCTCGAACCCGCCATCGACTACCCGGGCGTGCGGATTGCGGGCGTGACCCGGGTGGCCAACCGCAACTACCTGTTCATCGACCTGGTGCTTGCTCCGGACGTGGCTCCGGGACGCTTCGACATCCGCTTCAATGCACCGGGCAAGCAAAGCCTTACTTATAGTTACCAGTTGCTGGCACGCTCACCAGGATCCGCGCAGCGCCAGGGCTTCAATACTTCCGACGCGATCTATCAGGTCATGCCGGACCGCTTCGCCAACGGCAATCCAGCCAACGACAACGTGGCCGGCATGCCGGACAAGGCCTACCGCGCCGAGGGTAACGGCCGCCACGGCGGCGACCTGGCCGGCATGGCGGCGCACCTCGACTATATAAAGGACATGGGCTTCACCCAGGTCTGGCCAACTCCGCTTGTGGAAAACAACCAGGATATCCACTCCTACCACGGCTACGCTGCAACCGACCATTACAAAGTCGACGCGCGCTATGGCAGCAACGAGGATTACCGCGCCTTTGTGGCGCAGGCGCGCTCGCGCGGCATCGGCGTGATCCAGGACGTGGTGCTGAGCCACATCGGCAGCCGCCACTGGTGGATGAAGGACATGCCGATGCAGGACTGGCTCAGCTATGACGGCAAGTACACGCCGACCGCCCACCACCGTGTCGCCAACATCGATCCTTATGGCAGCAAGGAAGATGCGCGCAACTTCACCCAGGGCTGGTTCGGCCCCCATATGCCGGACATGAACCAGACCAATCCCTACGTCGCGAACTACCTTATCCAGAACAATATCTGGTGGATCGAATATGCGGGCCTGTCTGGCCTGCGCGTGGATACCTACGGCTATTCCGATACAGCCTTCCTGACCGAGTGGTCGAAGCGCGTGCTGGCGGAATACCCAAGGCTGAACATGGTGGGCGAGGAATGGAGTACGCGGATTCCGATCGTGGCCCGCTGGCAGGCACTGAACGCGCCAAGCATGATGGACTTCCCGCTCAACGACGTGCTGCGCAAGGCACTGGGCGACACCGACGGCACCTACCGCCTGTATGACGTCTATGAAACGCTGGCGCAGGACTATCTCTATCCCAACCCTTCCAACCTGGTGCTGTTCGAGGGCAATCACGACCTGGCGCGCAGCTTCAGCATGGTAAATAGCGACCCGGCCCTGCTGCGCATGGCGCTGGCGTTTACGCTGACCGTGCCGCGCATTCCGCAGTTCTATTACGGTACTGAAATCCTGATGCCGAGTACCGTCAAAGGGCGCGACGATCCATCGTACCGCCACGATATGCCGGGCGGCTGGGCCGGCGACAAGGTGAACGCTTTTACCGGCGCGGGCCTGAGCACCGAACAGCGCGACATGCAGGCTTTCGTGAAGAAGCTGGCCAACTGGCGCAAGACTTCCAGCGCGGTCCAGCACGGGAAGATGATGCAGTACGGGCCGGAGCAGGATACCTATGTGTACTTCCGTTATGACGGCAAGCAGAAGGTCATGGTCGCGCTGAACAAGAATGCAAAGGACATTACGCTGGATGCGGACCGCTTCCGTGAAATGTTGGCTGGCGTGCGAAGCGGCACCGATGTAATCACCGGCCGCAGCGTTCCGCTGGCCGGCAAGTTTACGCTCCCTGCCCGCTCGGTGCTCGTGATGGAGGTCCTGTAATGGCGCGCCGTCCGCTCCTGGCGGCAGTGATCGCCGCTGCCTGCGCAGGTGCAGGCGCGCTCGCGGGCGGCCCGGCGCTGGCCGACACCAGTATCGAGTTGCCATTCGGCGCCTACAAGGCCAGTTTTGCCACGCGTGATGCGCAAGCGGCGCTGCGCAGCTACACCCAGTCCAGTACCATGCCGCTACGCGACAACGCTCCGCAGTCGATCACGTACGCCGAGCAAGCCGGCCTGCCGAAAGTCCGCAGCGGCAACCTGGCCTTCGATGCCCTGTTTGCCCTCGCGGTCACGGAGATGAAGCAGGATTCGGTGCAAGCCATTCGCGATGGCAGCTACAACGGCGGCCAGCCGATAGCCTGCGAATGCTTCGAGACAGGCGAGAAATGGCACTACGTCTGGACGCGCGACTTGTCCTATGCTGCCAACCTCGGCCTGGCCATGCTCGATCCGGCGCGGACACGCAACTCGCTGCTGTTCAAGCTCTCCGGCTACCGCAATGGCAAGCCTCCGCTGGCAGCTGGCAGCGAAGACGGCCTGCAAATCGTGCAGGACACCGGCAGCGGAGGCAGCTGGCCAGTCAGCACCGACCGCGTAAGCTGGGCCTTCGGCGCCGAGCAGGCGCTCAAGGCCCTGCCACCGGAAGAACGCGCCCAGTTTTCCGCCACGGCACTCCAGGCGCTGCGCAACACCATTGAGAACGACCGGATTGCGGCCTACGATGCTGTCAGCGGCTTGTACAACGGCGAGCAGTCCTTTCTTGACTGGCGCGAACAATCATATGCGGCATGGATTCCCAATGACCTGTCGAGCATGGCCACCTCGCGCTCACTGTCCACCAATGTCGCCCACTACAAAGCACTGACACTGGCTGCCGAACTGGCGCAGCAGGCCGGCGACAGCGACACCGCCCAGCGTTACACGCGTTGGGCGTCCGACCTGAAAATCGCCATCAACGACCGCCTGTGGCTCAAGGACGCGGGCATGTACAGCAGCCTGACAGCCGGCCATTTCGACGGCGCCGCCATGCACAAGTTCGACTGGCTTGGCCAATCGCTCGCCATCATTACCGGCGTGGCCGACGCCGGGCAGGCGCAGTCGATATTGGCCAAGTACCCGCACGGCCCGCTGGGCGCGCCCGTCATCTGGCCGCAGCAACCTGGTGTGCCGGTGTATCACAACCGCGCCTTGTGGCCTTTTGTTACCGCTTATGGCTTGCGGGCTGCGGCGCAGTACGGCAACGTGGCAGTGGCGGATGCCGCTTACGCCAGCCTGCTGCAGGGTGCGGCGCTCAATCTCTCGAACATGGAGAACATGGAGTGGCGAACCGGCGATCCTTCCGCGCCCGCCATCAATTCTCGCCGCCAGCTTTGGTCGGTTGGCGGCTTCCTGGGAATGGTGGTGCAGCAGGTGTTTGGCATCGGAGTGGACGCGGAGCGGCTGCACGTCAATCCCTTCATTACGTCCCGTCTGCGGCGCGAATGGTTTGCGGGCAGCGACGTGATCGAGCTATCCGGCCTGGCTTTGCACGGCAAACGCCTCCACATCAGGATCAAGCTGCCACCGGCCGTGGCGCTTGAAGGCTATTACATGCCGGTTGGCGGCAAGCTGAATGGCAAGGATGCACGCAGCCCGGTCGCGTGGAGCGAGCTGGCGGACGATAACCTGATCGAAGTGGAAATGGGGACGCTGGTGCCTGGGCGGCAGCAGATTACCTTTGCCGGTACCGAGGATGCATCCACTGCGCCACCCGAACCTGTCGTCCAGCGAACACCTGGCGCCGACGCGCTTCACATCTCGCCCGGTGAAGGGACGCATGAAGGCGTCCGCTTCAATGTGTATAGCGAAGGCCGGCTCGTCGCCGGCAATATCGCGGCAGGAAAGTGGGCACTCGCCGGCGGCCCGCATGACGCATCCCGCGCCGCCGAGGCGCCCAAGTCCGCAATGGCTTCCTGCTTTGCCGTGGAGGCTGTCTACCCGGCCTCCAGCTTGCGAAGCCATCACACGCAACCCCTCTGTCCGGCGTCCGACGACAGCGCTGCCGGGGCGGGCATCGGGGCGCTCAACGCGCCGGACAGCGTAGTCGCCCCGAAAGACGGCCGCTACAACATCCAGCTCCGCTACAACAACCACGCCCACCAGATCAACCTCGGCATCACCAACGCCGTCCAGCTCCTGCGCCTGCGCGACAAACACGGCGCGGTAGCAGCGGAAGGCATCATCCAGATGCCGCACAACGCTCCCGCCAACGGGCCGGCATGGTCAACGCCCCTGCCCGCAGCGCTGAAACAAGGCAGTTACCGTCTGGAGCTGCAACCGTTCTACAACATGAGCAGCCTGCAGTCTAACGCCAGCTATGCGGACGCAGGCGGCAGCAGCGGTAGCCGCAACCACGCCGACGTACAGGGCGCACGCCTGCTGCCCGCATCCCCGCCGGCCAAGCCGGCGCTGCACGGCACCTTGCAGCTGGTGGAAAAATTCAAATCGCCCCAGCTCGGAAACGAACGCACGCTGCGCATCTACCTGCCGCCAAGCTACGGCAGCGACACCAGGCGCCGCTACCCGGTTCTCTACATGCATGATGGCCAGAACCTGTTCGACGCAAAGACCGCCAGCTACGGCACCGAATGGAATATCGACGAGGTGGCGGACCGCCTGGTGCGCCAGGGCGACATGGAAGAAGTAATCGTGGTCGGCATCGACAACACAACCGACCGCATCGCCGAATACACTCCCTGCTGCGATCCGAAACATGGCGGAGGCAAGCTGAACGCCTACGCCGACTTCGTAGCGAAAACAGTGAAGCCCTGGGTGGACAAGCAGTACCGCACCAAGCCCGAGCGCCAGCACACGGCGGTGATGGGCTCGTCGCTGGGCGGCCTGGCATCGATCGGCATCGCGCAGCGCTACCCGCAACTGTTCTCCATGGCAGGCGGCGTCTCCAGTTCCTTCTGGTGGAACAACCAGGAAGAAGTGAAGCATCCGCCTAAACGAATGCCTGTCAGGTTCTACATCGACGTGGGAACGGTCTATGACGGCCAGGAGGACAGCGAAGCATTCCGCCGGGCTTTGGCGAAGAACGGTTACCGCGAGGGCCGCGACCTGCTATTCCTTACCGATGAAGGGGGGCGCCACAACGAGCAATCATGGGCCGGCCGCGTGCATGTGGCGCTGGCCTGGTTCTTCGGCAAACCAGGCCGCACCACACCGCGCCAGGCGCCTTAAGCCGGCAAAGCCCTCAAGCTGCGGCTGGACGACAGTTGCAGGCGAGCGCCGGCGCCTGCCGTCTCGCGCACTTTGAACACCGACACCGCTTCCTCGAGGCTTGCAGCCTGCAGCTGCAAGGCCTCGGCGGCAGCGGCGGCTTCCTCCACCAGCGCGGCATTCTGCTGCGTTACCGAATCCATCTGGGTGATCGCATCGCTGATCTGTTCGATGCCATCGCGCTGCTCGCCCGTCGCCACCGCAATCTCGCCGATGATCGATGTCACGCGGCGCACGCTGTTGACCACTTCTTCCATGGTGACACCGGCCTCGCCCACCAGGCGGCTGCCCTCTTCCACGCGCTCGACGGAATTGCCGATCAGTTCCTTGATCTCTTTCGCCGCTGCGGCCGAACGATGCGCCAGGTTGCGCACCTCGCCCGCCACCACGGCAAAGCCGCGCCCCTGTTCCCCGGCACGCGCAGCTTCCACCGCCGCATTCAGCGCCAGGATATTGGTCTGGAACGCAATGCCATCGATCACGCCGATGATGTCGACAATCTTGCGCGATGACTCGTTGATCGCTCCCATGGTCTGCACCACTTCCGACACGGTGGCCCCGCCGCGCACGGCGACATTGGAAGCCTCGTCGGCCAGCTTGCGCGCCTGTGTCGCGTTCTCATTGTTCTGCCGCACAGTGCTGGTCAGCTCCGTCATCGACGATGCCGTTTCCTCCAGCGAGCTGGCTTGTTGCTCGGTGCGGGTCGACAAGTCCATGCTGCCGGTCGCCACTTCACTCGACGCGCTGGCAATGGTCTGGGTTCCCATGCGCACCCGGCTGACGATATCGGACAAGTTGCCGCTCATCTGCTTCAGTGCCCCCAGCAATTCACCCACTTCGTCCTTGGTCTTCACGTCGACGTCGACGCTCAAATCGCCGGCCGCCACGGTCTTGGCAATATCGATTGCCTGGTCCAGCGGACGGGTGATGCCCTTCACGATCCACCATACGATCGCCGCACCAATCACGGTGGTAACGACCAGTACCACCAGCAAGGTAATGGTTGCGGAACGGTTGGCCGCCTCGGCAGTCGCCATCGCCTCGGCCGCATTTTTCTTGGATTGCGAATCGATGAATTCGACGATTTCATCGATCTTCTTGGTCGGTGCACGGTCCATGCCGGCAACAGCCTTGTCGACGAGCTTGTAGCTTTCAGGATTGGCCGAATCAAACTGCTTGAGTGCCGCCATATAGTTCTTGCCCAGCTCTTCATGCATCTTGATCGCTTCGTCATCCAGCGTGGTTTGCAGGTTCAGCTTGCCCAGCATGCCCGACAGTTTCTGCAACTCGGCGTTGGTGGCCTGGCCGCTCTTGACGAAGGCCGCGGAATATTTTTCAAGCTGCGCTGGGTCATGGCCACGCACCAGGATGTTCTTCCACTCTTGCACCTGGATCTTGAATTCGACCTGCGCGCTGCGGGCCGTATCGACAGCCTGCGTCAAATCGACCGACCGCTGCATGCTTTGGGCATTGCTGGATTTGATGAAACTGATGGCGCTCCAGCCCTGGTAGCCGACCGTTAATAAGGCCAGCATGAAGAAAGCGCCTAGCAGACCTAAGCGCACTCCGATCTTTAGATTGCCGAAGTTCATGATTTGTTTCCCCTAGGTAAAAAAGGCAGCATTATGCCTTCAGGACTGCAATCTTCATCATGCGCCCTAAAGTACCAAAAGCCAAGAAACCTGTTTTCGTTACAACCTAGCTGTGGCGCGAGGGAAACTCCATGCGATACAGGTCCGTTTTGCCCGTATCAAAGCGTTCGACAAAGTGCATGCCGAGCTTCATCAGCAACGCCGAAGAAGCAGTGTTGCCGGGCGAAACAATGCCTAGCAAGCGCGGCAAGCCAACGACATCGCGGCCATAGGCCATGGCGGCCGACGCCGCCTCCCAGGCATACCCCTGGCCCCAATAGGCAGGCAGGTAGGCATAGCCTATATCGGTATCGGGCAAGGTGTCGCGCTTGATCAAGCCGCACATGCCGATCGAGGCGCCATCTTCCTTGCGAGTAACCATCCACAAGGAATAACCCAGCTGCGCCTGCATCGCGATCGGGCCGGCCAGCAAGGCTGCGCGCGCACCGTCAAGGTCGCGCACGCCTTTGTCGCCGATGTTTTCAAGGAAGGACGGTTCGTTCACCAGGCGCAGGTAGAACGAGGCATCATCAACAGTTGCGGGACGCAGGGTCAGTCGTTTGGTATCGATCATTGCTCCGGCCAATCGTTAGGGTCGGCCAGGAACTTGTACATCACATACACGTCAACAAAACCGAGCTGCTTGTGCCGATAAGCGCGCGGCAGCGTGCCTATCACGGAAAAGCCGAGCCGCTTCCACAGCAGCACGGCAGAGACATTGGTGCTTACAACGTAATTGAACTGCATGGCCAGGAAGCCATCGCGCCGCGCCTGTTCCAGGCAATGGCGGCCCAGCATCTTGCCGATGCCTACGCCTTGCGCGGCGGGGCTGACCATGAAGGAAGCGTTGGCGACATGGGAACCGCGGTCCAGCTGGTTGGGCAGCAAACGGTACATGCCGAGCAGGCGGCCGGTATTCAACACTGCCACCCAGGTCTTGATGCCGCGCCCAAACCAGAAGGCGTGGCAGTCGTCGCGGCTGGTCTCCGCCGCGAAGTAATAGGTATCGCCGCTCGCGATCAACTCCTGGAAAATCGTCCACATGGAGTCGAAATCGGCCTCGGTGGCCGGGCGGATGACGATGTCTTTCAAAGCTACTCCCAACGGCAGGAATGATGCTGAATTTTCATGCATTTTCCCTTGCAAGTCCAGCGCGCCCGGAGAGGCGGAAATCGACCTGCTGCGGCCGGCCCTGCAAGGTGAGGCGCGCCACGGCGCGCGGCGATTCTGCCACTACTTGGCCGCGCCGCAGTACCAGGCGCCGCGCCGCGCGCAAACGAATGGCTTCCACCGGATCACCGGCATCGAGCAGCACCAGGTCGGCATGGCAGCCGGGCTGCAAGCCGTAGCCGTCCAGGCCGAGGATCTTCGCCGGCGTTTCGGTCACGGCCTTGAAGCAGGCGCGCATCGCATCCTGCCCTGTCATTTGCGCTACGTGCAGGCCCATGTGCGCTACCTCCAGCATATCGCCCGAACCGAGGCTGTACCACGGGTCCATCACGCAATCGTGGCCGAAGGCGACGTCAATGCCTTGCGCCAGCATTTCCGGCACACGCGTCATGCCGCGGCGCTTGGGATAGGTATCGTGGCGGCCCTGCAAGGTGATGTTGATCAGCGGGTTGGCAATGGCGGCGACACCGGCTTCGCGGATCAGCGGCAGCAGCTTGCTGACGTAGTAGTTGTCCATCGAATGCATGGAAGTCAGGTGCGAGCCAGCCACGCGGCCTTGCAGGCCAAGGCGCTGCGTATGATAAGCCAGTGTTTCGATGTGGCGCGACAAGGGATCATCGGATTCATCGCAGTGCATATCAACGCGCAAGCCTTTTTCGGCCGCGAACTCGCACAGGATGCGCACCGATTCCGCGCCATCGGCCATGGTTCGCTCGAAATGAGGGATGCCGCCCACCACATCAACCCCCATCGCGATTGCGCGTTTCAGGTTGGCCAGCGCAGAGGGGCTGCGCAGCACGCCATCCTGGGGGAAAGCCACCAGTTGCAAGTCGAGGTAAGGCGCCACGCGGCGTTTCACGTCGAGCAGCGCTTCCACTGCCAGCAAGCGGTCGTCGCACACGTCGACATGGCTGCGGATCGCAAGCAGGCCGCGCGCCACGGCCCAATCGCAATACTGCAGCGCGCGCTCCACCAGCGCATCCTGCGTCAGTTGCGGCTTCAGTTCCCCCCACAGCGCGATGCCCTCCAGCAGCGTGCCGGACTGGTTCACGCGCGGCAGGCCATAACTGAGCGTGGCATCCATATGAAAATGCGCATCGACGAAAGGCGGTGCGACGAGATCGCCCTCGGCATAGATCTCGCGCGCACCCTTGGCTTGCAAAGCAGGAGCGACATCGGCAATGCGGCCGTTGTCGATGGCGATATCGATGCCATGGCGGCCATCGGGCAAAGTCGCGTTACGGATTACCAGGTCCATCGCATAGCTCCACAGGTGAGGGATGGCCGATTGTAGGCAGGCCGCGCAGGGCACGCAATGTTGCACTGCATAACTTTTGCTTCAATAGTCGGCAAAAATGTCTTTCCATTACCATATTTCGTCGCTAGAATGGGTTTATTGCAGCGCACCATTTCCCATCGATCCAGGAGAAAATATGTTTTCGATTCCCGAGCAATTTTCCGCAGCCACCAAGTCGCAGCTGGAAGCGCAGCTGAAAATCCTCAACAACTTCGCTACCACTGCCTTCGAAGGCGCGCAAAAAGTGATTGCTCTCAACCTGAGCACCACCAAAGCCTCCGTTGAAAAAAGTTCCGCCGCAGCGCGCGAACTGCTGGAAGCGAAAGACCCACAAGATTTCTTCGCCAAAAGCACCGCCCGCGTGCCCAACCTGGACGGCCTGTTCGCCTACAACCGCGAGCTGTTCAGCATTGCCAGCAAAACCCAGGCGGAATTGTTCCAGGCAGCACAAGAGCAATTGAAGGAAGCAGGCAAGCAAGGCGTGCAAGTACCGAAGCTGTCTGCACCGATTGCAGCGCCAGTGCCAGCCCCGGCCCCAGCGCCGGCACCGAAGGCCGCCAAAGCCGAAGCCAAGCCAGCGCCAAAGGCCGAAGCAAAAGTCGAAGCCAAGCCCGAGGCAGTGGAGAGCAAGCCTGAAGCCAAGGCCGAAGTGAAGGCCGAAGCCAAATCCGCCAAGCCCGCCGCCAGCTTCCCCGACCCAAAAGCCGCCAACGCCAACGGCGCCAAAGCCCACAAGTAGTTCCACTTGAGCCCGTGTCAACCTTGGGGTCAGGCTCTCAGGTTGACACAAGCCCAGCCGCATAGACAGTCGAGCCCGTGGCAACCAAAGGGTCTGACCCCAAGGTTGACACGGGCTCGGCCGCTCTGGCGGGCCCTCGGCGAAAAATTCTGCCCTGAGGTATCCTTGCAGGCTCTTGGCAGCATTTTTCTTCTAAGCATATGAGTTTATCGCGCCTGATCGGTGGCTTCGTCCGCAGCCATTGGCGTCCTTACGCAGCCGCCGGCGCCATGCTGACCGGCGTTGCCATCATCGGTATCTGCATTCCGCGCCAGATCGGCTTCATGGTCGACGGCCTGGCAGCGGGCAAGCTTGGCCGCGAGGCTTTGTGGCAGGCAATCGGCTTGCTTCTTCTCCTTGGCGTGGCGAATTACGGCTTACGCGTTGCGTGGCGCATGAAGCTGTTTTCGGCCGCCTATCAATTGGGCGTTGAATTGCGCACGCGCTTCTATCGCCGCCTGTCGCTGCAAGGTCCGCAATTCTTCCATAAGCAACGTACCGGCGATTTGATGGCCTTGGCCACCAACGATATCGATGCGATCGAGATGGCGGCCGGCGAAGCGATGCTGGCCGGCTTCGATGGTTCGCTCACCCTGCTGCTGGTGCTGGGCATGATGCTGGTCGGCGTCGACTGGCGCCTGGCCTTGTTCGCGCTGATTCCTTTCCCGCTGATGGCGTGGGCGTTCTGGCGCATCTCTTCGCATATCCATACCGCCTCGGCGGATTCGCTGAAGCGTTTCAGTTCCCTGAACGACCATGTGCAGGAAACGCTGTCCGGCGTGCGCACCTTGCGCGCGCTTGGGCTGGAACAGCGCAGCAGCAAGCGTTTCGAAGAACTGGCCGGCGCTGCCGCCGATGCCAGCCTGACGGCGCAGCGCTGGGAGGCGGCCTATGAGCCGGCGGTCGGCCTGACCCTGACGGCGGCGACCGGCCTGTCGCTGGGTCTTGGCGGCTTTCTCGTCTGGCGCGGCGAACTGACTATCGGCGAACTGACTTCCTTCAGCATGTATCTCGGCCAATTGATCTGGCCGATGTTTGCCGCCGGCTGGGTGCTGTCGCTGATCGAGCGTGGCCGCGCAGCTTATGCGCGCCTGCAGCCAATGCTGGATGCGCCGTTGACCATTGAAGACCACGGCACCCTGCCGCATGTAGCTCCCGGCAACCTGGAGCTGCGCGGCGTGGGCTTCAGCTATCCCAGCCAGCATGAGCCGGCGCTGTCCGATATATCGCTCACGCTGAAGCCGGGCCAGACGCTTGGACTTGTCGGGCCGACCGGCTCGGGCAAGTCGACGCTGCTGCGCGTGCTGCTGCGCCAGGTCACGCCAACGCATGGCAGCGCCAAATGGAGCGGCCACAAACTGGACCAGTACACCCTGCAGGCGTTGCGTGCGGCGATCAGCTGGGTGCCGCAGGAATCCTTCCTGTTCTCGGCGTCGATTGCCGACAATATCGCGCTGGCCAAGCCCGGCGCCACGCGCGCGGAGGTGGAACGCGCGGCCAGCCTGGCGGCCATCCACGACGATATCCTGCTGTTCCCGCACAAGTACGAAACGGAAGTTGGCGAGAAAGGCATCACCCTGTCCGGTGGCCAGCGCCAGCGCGTGGCGATTGCGCGCGCCCTGCTGTCGGATAACGATTTGCTGCTGCTGGACGACGCCCTGTCGGCAGTCGACACCGGCACCGAAACCGCCATCCTCGAACACCTGGAAGAACTGCGCCGCGCCCACACTACGCGCTGCGCCATCATCGCCAGCCATCGCCTCAGCGCCGTGGTGGATGCGGACCAGATCGTGGTGCTGCAGCATGGCCGCATCACCGAGTCGGGCACGCACGAAGAACTGCTCGCGCTGAACGGCTGGTACGCCAGCCAGTGGCGCTACCAACAACTGGAGGCCAGCCTTGACGCAGCCTGAGAAACAGAGCGCCCGCGAACAGACGCGCCAGGCCGCCGGCCTTCTGAAGGAAGCCTCCGGTCCCGACCTGCATCATCTCGGCTGGGCCGTGCTGTGGCTGGCCTTTGCGGCCGGCATGGAGGTACTCGGTCCTTTGCTGGGCAAGCGCCTGATCGACGAACACCTGCTGCCGAAGCACCTGGACTGGACCCGCATGGCGCTGCTGCTGGGCGGCGTGCTGCTGACCGGCTGGATCGCCACCTGGGTGCGCTACCGGCAACTGGTGCGCCTGTCCGGCGTGGCCATGCGTTCGGTGCAGCGCCTGCGCGAGCGCGTCTACAGCCACGTACTGCGCTTGCCGATGGCCTTCTTCGACCGCGCCATCACCGGCCAGCTGGTATCGCGCGTCACGAACGACACCGAGGCCGTGAAAGGCTTGTACATCCAGGTGCTGTTCGTGATCCTGGACAGCACCATCGTGCTGGCCGGCACGGTGGCCGCCATGGCCTGGCTGGACTGGCGCCTGATGACCATCGTGGTCGCGCTGCTGCCCTTCGTGCTGGTGATCGTGTGGGCTTACCAGCGCCTGAGTGCTCCCGCAGTAACGCGGGCCCGCCAGCTGCGCAGCGACATCAACGCCCAGATCGCCGAATCCATCGGCGGCATGACGGTGCTGCAGGCGAATAACGCGGAGCTGCGCTTCGGCGAGCGCTTCGCCGCCACCAATGCGGAGCACTACACCCAGCGCCTGGCCGAAATCCGCGCCAATGCCTGGCTGCTGCGTCCCGCGCTGGACATGCTGAACATCCTGTTGCTGGCGTCCGTGATCTTCATGTTCGGCCAGCGCGACATGAGCGCAGCGGAAGTGGGCGTGCTGTATGCCTTCATCAACTACATCGCGCGCGTGATCGAGCCGCTGATCCAGATCACCATGCAGTTCAGCCAGTTGCAGCAATCGGTGGTAGCAACGTCGCGTGTGGCGATCCTGCTCGGGGAACAGAGCGCGCCGGAGCACCGCACCGGCGCCAGCGCCCACATTCGCCACGCTGCCAACGACGACGGCGCCCCGGCCATCGACATCCGCGCCCTGGACTTCGAATACATCGAAGGCCAGCGCGTACTGCATCAATTGTCGCTGGAGATCCCGCAGGGCGCCTTCTTCGGCATCGTCGGCCATACCGGCAGCGGCAAGTCGACCTTGCTGTCGCTACTGCTGCGTTACTACCCCGCTCCGCATGGCAGCATCCGCATGAACGGCATGCTGCTGGACGAAATCGATAACGAGCAGTTCCGCGCCGACGTCGGCCTGGTGCCGCAAGACCCCTTCCTGCTGGCCGCCTCCGCTCGCGAGAATATCGACATGGGCCGCGGCCTGGCGCAGCAGGAAATCGAAAGCGCGGCGCGTGCCGCCCATTGCCACGATTTCATCATGGCGATGGAAGATGGCTACGACACGGTGCTGGGCGAAGGCGGCTCGCGCCTGTCTTCCGGCCAGAAGCAGTTGATCGCCATTGCGCGCGCCCTGGCCGGCAAGCCGCGCATCCTGCTGCTCGACGAGGCCACCTCACGCATCGATTCACACACCGAGCAAATCGTGCAGGTGGCGCTTAATGAACTGCGCGGCCAGGTGACCATCATCGCCATTGCGCACCGCCTGTCCACCATCCGTGAAGCCGACCGCATCGTCGTGCTGAACCACGGACGCATCGTGGAACAGGGACCGCACGAGGAGCTCATGCAGATCGATAACGGCTTGTACCAGCGCCTCTACCTTCTGCAGCAGCTGGCGGCCTGAGCCCCGCCTTCAGCGCAGCGCTCAGGCCGAACGCCAGCGGCTATGGGCAAATCCCGCCGCCCACGCCAGGCAGCCCGCCAGCACCCATGCTGCCACGCTGCCCGTGCTGGCGGCACCGTTAAAGCCGACCATGTCAAGCGCCGCTTCCTTCGGTGAATTGAGCCCGATATACCAGGTGAACAGGAATAGGGACAGGAACAGCCGCGAACCGCGCGTCAAGCCGCCAAGCAGGCTGGCAGCGGAAGCCAGCGCCAATACGCCGGCAAGCGCCGCCACGGCGCGGATCGGCGCATCGGCCGACCAGCGCAGCGCCACGATCAGCAGCGGAAGCCCGAGCACCAGGCTGGCCGCCCACTGCCGCAGGTAGCGGCGCACCACGCCGCCCGGCAGCGCACCGGTCATGGCATCAGCCCCGCTTTGCCAGTCGCGCGGCACTATGCCGCACACAACCACGCCCCAGACAGCAACAGCAGCAGTCATCACGCCCGGCAGCACGCCGGGCTCAGCTACCGCAGCAGCCACAGTGCCCGCGGCCAGCGCCAGCGCTGCAGAAGGAGACATTGACAACACCAACGCCACCTCCGCCAGCACTTCGCCCGCAAAGCCGGGGACACGCATCGCCAGGCCAGGCAATGGACGCACCACGACTGCCGCAGGGCGCAGCATGCGGTCGACCAAGGCCAGCAAGCGGTTGCCGCGTGCAGAGCGAGGCCGCACCCGGTCCGGTGAATAGCGGTGGAAGAACAGCGCGGCTGGCGCCAGCAGCACGAGGGACAGCCCCAGCGTCGCCGCACGAATGCCCCATGCTTTCAGCGTCCAGAGTGCAGCAGGAATCACCATGGTCGGTCCAGCCGGATCGAAGGCACTCCGGCCCAAAGTGAAATCGGTTGTTTCGAAGTGCTCGCGCAGCGAATTCACAGCCACCGACAGGCCGGAAAAATCGAAGTACATCGGCCATTCCGCCCCGGGACTCTCCGTCACGCCAACCAGGGCGCCGAATTGCATGCACCACAGGAAGAAGAACAGCAAGTCGCCGCGCTTGCCGACCAGCGGCCCGATATTGTCGAACAGCACCGCGCAGCCGGCCGCATAACTGATAATCGGCAGCAGCATCAGCGCATAGGTCTGCAAGTAAACCAGCAACTGAATCGGTCCCTCGCCACGCAAGATATGCAGCGCCAGCGTGGAGCCTAGGTAGGCCAGCGCAAACAGCATCAGGTACGCCACGCCGCCCAGCCAGCGCCCAAGCACCAGCAAGGCATTGCTGGCGCCGGTGGCGCCGATCACCGCCCCCATGCCGCTTTGCAGGTCGTCCGCCACGCGCCCGCGCAACAGGTAGAAGCCGGCCAGTCCAAGCAGCATGCCGGCGATGTGCGCGCTGCCAAAAGCCAGCGCCTGGCTGGTGTACAGCACGCGCTTCTTGTCGATGACCATCATGGTGAGGCCATCGGCCGGATCGGCAATCGCTATCCAGCACAAGGCCACCACCGTCAGCAGCGCCGCCAGCGTTGACAGGCGCCGCAGGCGCAAGCGCACTTCGTTAAGTGCCAATACCTGGATTGCATTCATGCTGCCTCCGCTACGGGTTCGGTCAGCGCATAGCGTTGCGCCATCAGCGCCTCTTCCAGGCTCGGCTCGACCGCCTGCGCACCGGCCACCGGCTGCCCCGGATGCGCCACGCGCAACTGCACCTGCGAACCCTGGCGCTGCGCCTGCAGCACGTGGAAGCGGTTGCGCAGCGCATCGTATTCGGCCGCATCGACACTGGCCTGCCACACCTGGCCGCGCGCCCGCTGCAAGATGGCGTCCGGCGTTTCCAGCGCCAGCAGGCGGCCCTTGCGCATGATGGCCAGTTGGCCGGCGATGCTCTCCACGTCCGGCACGATATGGGTCGACACGATCACCAGCTTGCCGAAGCCCAGCTCGGACAACAGCCGGCGGAAGCGCAAGCGTTCTTCCGGATCCAGCCCCGCCGTCGGTTCGTCCACGATCAGGATATCGGGATCGTTCAGCAGCGCCTGCGCAATGCCCAGCCGGCGCCGCATGCCGCCCGAGAACGAAGCCGCCGGCCGCCGCGCGTGTTCTGACAGGTTCACCATTTCCAGCAGGTGGCGGATGCGGGCCGCATCGCGCACGCCTTTCAGCGCCGCGAAATACTGCATGCATTCCAGCGCCGTCAGGTTTGGATACACGCCGAACTCCTGCGGCAGGAAGCCAAGGCGGCGCCGCATCGCATCCGGATTGCGCACAATGTCTTTGCCGTCGAACAGGATGCTGCCGGAAGTCGGCCGCGACAGCGTCGCAACCAGCTGCATCAAGGTGGTCTTGCCGGCGCCGTTGTGACCGACGAGTCCAACCACGCCGCTACCGAGTTTCAATGACACGTCGTCTACCGCTTTCAGGTCGCGGAAAGCTTTGCTGACATTGCGCAGTTCGAGCATTTTGTTTTCGCCTCAGGAATGTTGATGAGGCAACTGTACGCCGCCCGCGCCGGCAGCACGCAAGCCGTGCGACGAACGGTCGAATCAGGGGGCTGGATGGAAATATTGATCAACTAGTTACACAAGTAGAACATCCACTTGTATTTTCCCCACAGTTAAGGCCTCTATCATGAAAATAGTGAGTCGGATTGCGGATTTCCCGCTTGCAACAGGCATATAATCGATCGCACACGCTGCCCATGCGATCCCAAGGACCCAAGTTGCCAGGCTTTCCGGTTTTGACGATTTCCAAGCGCCTCCGTACGCTGGTTGGCGCCTGCCTGCTTGCGCCCTGCCTTGCGTTTGCGCAGTCGCCCCTCGACAGCGAAATTGCCCAGATCCGGGAACTGGTGCGCTTCGTTCCCGAAAAAGCCCTGGTCCAGTTGCAGCAGATGGAACCGGTGGCGCGTTCCGCACCGCCATTGACCCGCGCCGAATTCCTGGCCCAGCTCAGCCTGACCCATCGCAGCCTTGGCAAGCACGACGTCGCGCTCGCCCTGGCCGAAGAATTGCACGACTTCGGGCGCGCGCAGGACAACAAGATCATTATCGCCAAGGGCTTGCTGACCAAGGCCTACGTGCGCTCGGCGATGAACGAACGCCAGGTGTCGCACGAACTGGCATTCGAAGCGGAGAAGCTGGCCAGTACCACCAGCGATATGGTGCTGCGCGTGCAATCGACCATTACCGCCGGCCAGAGCTACGCCGAACAAGGCAACTACCCCGTGGCCCTGGTTCGCCTGCAGTCTGCCGTCGAATTGGCGCAGAAGGTTGAGAACGACAAGGTGCCGCTGGCCAGTGCCCTCAATGCCCTCACGCTGTTCTACACCCAGGTGCGCGAGTACGACAAGGCGTGGGAAACACTGGGCGAAACGTTCGAGGTGTCGGAGACCCTGAATTCGCCGGGCCGCATGGCCATTGCCAACAATACTGAATACGGCCTTGCGGTCGACACGCAGCAGTACAAGCGCGGCATGCGCGCCTTGCTCGCCAACCTGGAGCTGACCCGCAAGATTGGCGCCAAGCGCATGATCGCCACCACGCTGGTAAACCTGTCCGATATCAACCTGAAGCTGCACGACTTCCCGGCCGCGCTGCGCTTTGCCAACGAGGCCTCGGCTGCGGCACGCGATGCAAACGACGATGCCAACGAAGCGACGGCGCGCATCAACGCCGGCCAGGCATACATGGGGACCAACAAGGTCGCGGAAGGAAAGAAGTCCTTCGCGCAAGGGATGGCCTATTACGAAAAGACCGGCGACAAGCCCGAGCTGCAAGCCCTCCTTACCGAGTATGGCGAAGCGCTGGAACGCGTGGGCGACTACCAGGGCGCGGTCGAAGCCTATCACCGGGAACGCCAGATTTCGAACGAACTGTTCGAGTCGCAGCGCAAGAAGACCATGTGGGAGCTGCAGGAAAAGTACGACACCGAAAAGAAGAAGCGCCAGATCGAACAGCTCTCGCATGAAAACCAGGCCAAGGGCGCGGAGCTGAATGCGCGCCGCCTGCAGCAGCGCATCTGGTGGCTGCTGGCGGTCGTGTTCGCGCTGGCCGCGGTGATTGTCGGCCTGCTGTACCGCAAGGTGCGCCAGGCCAATGCCCAGCTGGAAGTGAAGAACCTGGAGCTGAAGGCGCAAAGCTCGCTCGATCCGCTCACCGCGCTGTACAACCGCCGCCACTTCCAGGAATACATGCGCACGCATAACCAGGTGGAGCGGCGCGGCGCCAACGGCGAAGACATTGTGGGCGCGCTGTTCCTGCTGGACGTCGACCACTTCAAGCACGTCAACGATACCTACGGCCACGCTGCCGGCGATGCGGTGCTGAAGATGATTGCGGAAAGCCTGCGCATCGCGCTGCGCGAAACCGACATGATCGTGCGCTGGGGCGGCGAAGAATTCCTGGCCTTCCTGCCGGCCATCCCGCGCAACGGCGTCGAGGAGATTGCACGCCGCATCCTAAACTGCGTGTCGTCGCAGCCGGTGCCGTTCCAGGACCATATGATCCATGTGAACGTATCGGTCGGCTTTGCCCCGTTCCCGCTGGCGCCGGGCGGCGTGCCATTGCCTTGGGAACGCGCCGTCAACCTGGTGGACATGGCGCTTTACCTGGCCAAGGCGCATGGCCGCAACCGCGCCTATGGCGTACGCGGCTTCTCTAATTTTGAACAGACATCGATGGAAGCCATCGAGCAGAACCTGGAACAGGCCTGGCGCGCCGGCTTCGTCGACCTGACGCTGGTGTTGGGCGGCATGCCCGACGAGCCGCCGCCTTCCAATGTGGTGCCGCTCAAGAGCAAGTCCGGGAACTAGTTCTTTTCCTTGCGCGCTTCGCGGGCCGATTCCTGCATTTCCTTGCCAGCCTGCTCGACTTTTTCGCCGAGCTTCTCGGTGGCAGTGTTCAGCTTTTCGCCTGCATGCTGGGCCGCCTGGTCCAGCTTCTGGCCGGCCTGGTCCAGCTTTTCGCCCGCCTTGCTGGCGGCCTGGTCCAGCTTCTCGCCGGCCACGCTGGCCGCTTTGTCGATCTCACGGCCGGCCTGCTCCGCCGGACCGATCCGCTTGTCTTCTGGTTTCTGGCAGCCGCTGGCCAAAGCCATGGCGAGCGCCGCCACCCCCACTGCAATGATGCTTTTCATGGTGTCTCCTTTCCTTCCGGCATAGTGAAAATGTTACGCTAGAATACCCCAATGGACGCGCACATTCCCATCCTTAAGCGGGCGGGCATGGTGCTGGTGGTGCTGGGCACCTGCGACTTGCTGGCCATCCGGTCCGGCCTTTTCCTGCTCGGCGCAGCAGGCGGAGTCGGCTTGCTGTTCGGCAGCCTGCATGTGGCGTCGCTGGTACGCTGGCTTGCCGCCTTCGGCCTGTGCGCCCTTGGCGTGATGATGCTGGCCTGGCCCCTGATGCAGCCGGTTGACCTGACCCTGACCCAGCTCAAGCTGCAGCCGCGCATCCTGCCCTCCCTTGCCACCAGTGCTACCTGGCTGCTGTTGCTGCACTGGCTATATCGCACCCTCAGCGCTCCGGCAGTGCTGGCCGCGCGCCGCGCCGCCGGCCACAAGCCACGACATATGGGACTGGCCGCCGCCAGCGGCGTCGCGCTGTCGGTCCTGGTCTGCACCACGCTGTCGTCAATGCTGCATGGCGAAGCCGCGGAACGGGTGCGGCACGCGGCTGAACGCCAGTTCGGGCCGGATTACCGCTACCACGTGGCCGCGCTGAAGGTGGAGGGACAACGCGTGGAAGGACTGGTCACTGCATGGAATGGCAACGAGATACGCAATATCCCGGTGGCATGGCAGGAAGATGCTAACGGCGGCCAATGACGAAAGCGCCGACCAGCGCGGCGACGCCAAACACCAGCAAGGTGCTGCAAAACGCAAGGTTGAGGAATTTGGAGGGGTTCAGCAGGCCGAGCACGGCGGCGGCGAGGAAGGCCAACCCGAAAAACAGCAGCCAGCCGGCCGTGTCGGCGGCCGGCAAATCGGCCCCGTTCTCCTGGACATGGCGCATGAAGGCGCGCCGCACCGCGTTGGATGCGAGCAACACCAACAGGAATACGCCGCCTGCAGCGAAAAGGCTTACCTGCACCTGCCCTCCAATTTTCCGGCTTTGGGCAGATGGTAGCACTGTGTCTTAGTCGGCGACGATCTTTTTGGGCGGTGGCGGCGGGGCGAAGGCGACTGTATCGCCGTCCGGCGCGGAATCCTGGGCTTCGGAATATTCGAGCCAGCGATCCAGGCTCGCTCGACGGCGAATGGTGATGCCCTTGTTGCTGATGTAACCGATCTGCTCGAAGTTATCCAGCTTGCAGACCATCTTGGACGTGGTGGGCAGGTTGTCGCGCAGGCGGTCGTAAGCCTTGCGCGCCTTTTGCTCCCACTTGGCCAGCGTTGGCTCGTTGAACCGGTTGCTTTCGTAATAGATGGTCAAGGTATGGTCGTGATTGCCGAAGCCGACTACCGCCGCGCCCTTGCGGACCGCAGTCAGGATGTCTTCCTTGATATTGGAAGTCGGGACGAAAATGGCCGCACGGCTATCCGTTTCATCGGGCCGCTGCAGCGGCAAGTCCTGGCCAAACTGTACACCCATCAATGTTTCTCCCCGGCTATATTCGTCCGATTCTACCTCGCCCCCCTTTCCGGTTCAAGCAGCGGCACGCCGTATAATGCGCATGCCTCATCCTCTTTATAGCCTGATAATGACAGCTTTTCCACCTGCCGCCAGCGTTTCGGCTGCCCGCAATGTACGCGACCTGCTGACCCACGCCATCGAATACGCCCCGCCACAAAAGGCTTTGGTGGTGTTCGACCTGCGCAGCCCGCTGTCGCAAGTGTTGTCCGAGGCCTACCGCGCGGCCCTGCCCGAAGGCCGCTTCATCGACTTCGATACGGTGCAGCCGGCGGACGTACTTGCGGCTTTCGAGCAACTACAGGCGGGCGACCTGGTCGTCCTGGTGCAAACCACCAGCTTCCGCCTGAACGAATACCGCATCCGCATGGAGCTGTTCAAGCGTGGGCTGAAGGTGATGGAGCATATGCATTTGTCGCGCATGCCGGGCGAACAAGGTCTTGTCTATATTGACGCACTGGCTTACGACCCGGCTTACTATCGCGGCGTGGGGCACGCCTTGAAGGCGCGCATCGAACGCGCGCAGTCGGGCGTGGTGGAGAGCGGCGGCGAACGGCTGGTGTTCGGATCGCCGTTTGAAGAAGCCAAGCTGAATATCGGCGACTACAGCGCCATGAAAAACGTCGGCGGCCTGTTCCCGATCGGCGAAGTGTTCACCGAAGCGCAGGACCTGGAGTCGGTCAACGGCCGCGCCAAAGTCTTTGTGTTCGGCGACACCACGTTCCACGTCAACCGCCCGGCCACGCCGATCACCATGATCGTGGAAAAAGGCCGCGTGGTCGGCGCCGAAAACAGCACGCCGGAGTTCGACAATATGCTGGCGATCATCCGCGCGCATGAGGGCGAAGTGTGGGTGCGAGAGCTTGGCTTCGGCATGAACCGCGCCTTCTCGCGCGAACGCACCGTGGACGACATCGGCACCTATGAGCGCATGTGCGGCATCCACCTCTCGCTGGGGGCCAAGCATGGCCAGTACCAGAAGCCCCAGTTCAAGCGCAAGGACGCCCGCTTCCACGTCGACGTCTTCGTCCAGACCGACGCGGTCTACCTCGACGGCGACCAGGTCTACCGCGACGGCGGCTGGGCAACAACAACCTAATCACTCGTGCCGTTTGAGGTCGCAATTTGCGACCTCAAAGCCCAATCCGGCGTTCATACGAGCAAGTGCGCCGCAACCTCGCTCGCTTTCCACATGATTTCATGTTTCAGCTAAGTCCGGAGGAGTTCTCTGACTTAAGGTCGCAGAATGTTGACTCAAAAGCGCCTCCTCATGGACGAGGAGGTCGAAGGCATTGTCCATATGCGTTCACCGAACATGGTGCCATCATGGCAGCCACAATCCTCAACAGTCCACAAGCAACAGAGGTTCTACGTCGTGCGTGCCTTCGTCCAGTTTCGCCAGACCTTAGAATCGCACAATGATTTTGCGCATGCCTTGGCCATACTTGAAGCGCGACTTGAGGTCCTGATGCATCGGCAAGGCACGTTTGAAGGTCAGACTGAACTTCAAATGGCACAAATCTTTGAGGTACTTCGCAAATTGGCATCCACGCCAGAATCGAAGCCCTCACGTCCCATTGGTTTCATTTATCCGGATTCGTGAGGCTGGCGGAAACTGCCAGTTGGTGATGGCACGCAGCAGCCATTCGGCGGGGCCGTAGGTGTGATGCTTGAGCCACCACGCGCTGATGGCCATTTGCGTGAGGTAAATTGCAGGTACCAGCGCAAGAACGGCGATTGGAGGCAGTTCTCCGCACAGGCGCGTGCCGTAGCCGGTGAACAGCAAGGCCATGACCAGCGACTGCATCAGGTAATTGCTTAGCGCGAGCTTGCCCATTGGGGCCAGGGCCGCAATCACGCGTGGTCCGTAACGGCTGTCGAACAGCATCAGCAACCCTGCGACGTAGGCTGCGGTCAGCAAAGGCGCGGTCAGCACGCTGAGCGCGGTGGCGAAGATGATCATGGCCCCGCCGGGCGCAATCTCGGAAGCCAGGGCGTAAAACAAGGCGCCGGCGCCACCCAGCACGCCAAGCCGCAGGATGCGCGGAAGCCAGGCGCGCAACACCTCTACCCTGGCGAACAATTGCTCGCGCCCCGCCGCCATCCCAAGCAGGAACATGGCGAACGCACTTGGCCCCTGGCCAAACAGCAGCAAAGCCACCGTCGAGGGGAATTCGCCGGCGACATAAGCCTGCGTGCTGCGTGCATCGCCATGGAAGGCCGCCAGTTTCGCAAACACGGGCTTCAGGTCGGGCGTACCCTCGCCCCCGAGCAGGACTAGCACGCCCAGCGCCGCCAGCATCAAGGCGGCCAACAGCAGCAGCACTGCTGCAATTTCCATCGCGCGCCGCTGCCTGCCGTACAGGGCCAGGAGCAGGAAGCACAGCAAGCCATACAAGTGCAGGATGTCGCCATAGAACAGCAGGCAGCCATGCAGCACGCCAAGCATCACGAGCCCCGCCGAGCGGCGCAGCATGCGCGGCCGGAACGCCGCGCCGGCGCGCTCAGCCGCCGCCATCTGCAAAGTGAAGCTGTAGCCAAACAGGAAGGAGAACAGCAGGTAGAACTTGGTTTCGAACAGCAGCGCGACGACGAAGCGCACGGCAACATCCAGCGCACCCGCATAAGGCGGGTTGTTCATGCCCGATGCAAAATAGGGATCGGCAAACAGCCAGATATTGACGGCCAAAATACCCAGCAGCGCAAAACCGCGCAAGGCGTCGACATTGAGTAGGCGGGACTGGTTCATCCCTTGATTATATATTTAGCAATCCCGCATCTGCCAAGGCCTTGTCCCAAGGGGGCACCGGCTGGTATTCCGCCACCAGGAAATCGATCAGCGCCCTCACCTTTGGCGAAAGCTGGCGCGTGGCCGGGTACAGGGCGCTCAAGTGATTCAGGGGCAGTTCCCAATCGGCCAGTACCGGCACCAGGCGGCCTTCGATAATGTCGCGCCAGGCCAGGAAAGTCGTCGTGTAGACGATGCCCAGCCCGCGCAACGCAGCGTGCTGCAGCACCATCCCATTGTTGGCGGTGAAGGCAGGCGTCACACGTATCGTGGCCTGCTCCTCCCCTCGCGCAAAGTGCCACGCAATGCCGCCGGTCAGGTGGCTGAAATGCAGGCACTGGTGGCGATGCAGATCCTCCGGCACCTCCGGCCGCCCTGCCCGCGCCAGGTAGGCCGGCGACGCACACAGCACGCCACGGCAAGGCGCCAGGGGCCTGATCGCCAGGGCACGGCTATCCGGAATCCCGCCCACCCTGATCGTCAGGTCGAAGCCATGCTCGATCGGATCGAGCAGGGCATCGTCCACATGCAGCAAAGGCGACAACTGCGGGTGCGGCAGGCTGAATCGCGCCACTGCATCGGCCAGCCACTCGCTGCCGAAACTGGAAGGCGCCTGTATCCTCAGCGGCCCCGCCAGCTCGATGCCTGCATGCGTCACCACCCGCGCAGCTTCCTGCGCCTGCAGCACCGCCAGTGCACAAGGTTCCAGGTAAGCCTGCCCCGCGTCAGTCAGGCTCACGTCGCGCGTGGAACGGTGCAACAAGCGCGCATTGAGCCGCTCTTCCAGCGCGATCACATGCTTGCTCACCATGGCGCGCGTCATGCCAAGCCGGCGCGCGGCGCCGCTGAAGCTGCGCTGGCGCGCCACCTCCACGAAGATTTCCATTGCCTTGAGCTGGTCCATGGCGCCGATTGTCTCTATTTTGAAGACAATGTGTCAACCGTTTGCGCATTGTTCGCATCCAATGGCTTCCCTACAATGACCTACATTAAGAAAAGGAGCACCACATGCTGACCGACGCCCAGAAAGCCCAATACGCCAAGGATGGCTTCATCGTCATCCCCGGCTTCAAGACCGCGCAAGAAATCGCGGCCCTGCGCGCCCGCGCCGCACAAGTCGTGAACGACTTCGATCCGGCAGTTGCACAAGGCATCTTCACCACCAAGGAGCAGGAAAAGAAGGCCGACGACTACTTCCTGGGCTCGGACAACACCGTGCGCTGCTTCTTTGAAGAAGAAGCCTTCGGTCCGGACGGCCAGCTGAAACAGGCCAAGGAACTGTCGATCAACAAGATCGGCCATGCCATGCACGACCTGGACCCGGCCTTCCGCGCCTTCACTGCCGACGCGCGCCTGGAGCAGATCGCCCGCGATATCGGCCTGGCCGAACCGCAGGTCTGGCAATCGATGTATATCTTCAAGCAGCCCGGCATCGGCGGCGAAGTGCGCTGGCACCAGGACGCCACCTACTTCGACACCACGCCAATCAGTGTCACCACCTTCTGGTTCGCGCTGGAAGACGCCACGCTGGAAAACGGCTGCATGTGGGCCGAACCGGGCGGCCACCGTTCACCCCTGCGCGAGCGCTTCATCCGCGAAGGCGACCAGGTAAGCGTGGAAAAACTGGACAACACTCCGTGGCCAACCGACGCCACCGCCGTGCCGCTCGAATGCAAGGCCGGTTCGCTGGTCTGCTTCCACGGCCTGCTGCCGCACTACAGCGCCCCGAACCGCTCGCCGGTCTCGCGCCACGCCTACACGCTCCACGTGACCGACGGCCGCACCGAGTACTCCAGCCGCAACTGGATCCAGCGCGATGCCTCCTTCCCCGTGCGAGGCTTCCTGTGAAAGTCAGCATCTTCGCGCCGCACTGGGGCAGCAACGACCTGCCGCCGGACGTTTTCATCGCCAAGGTAAAAGAGGCCGGCTTCGACGGCATTGAAATGTCGCTGCCGCTGGACCGCGCACAGCGCGACAACTGGGTCTACAAGGTGGCCAACGCCGGTTTGGATTTGATTGTCGCGCAATGGGAGACAGTGTTCCACAGCGACTTCGACGCGCATAAACAGGCGCTCGAAGAACTGCTGCGCAACGCCTGCGAGGTACAGCCGGTGCTGGTCAACTCGCACACCGGCAAGGATTGGTACACGCCGAAGCAGAACGAAGAACTGATCGCCCTCGCCGCCGGCATCTCGAAGGAATATGGCGTGCCGGTGGTGCACGAGATTCACCGCAGCCGCTTCAGCGGCCATCCAATGCTTCTGCTGCCCTACCTCGACCGCCTGCCGCAACTGCACCTGAACGCCGACCTCTCGCACTGGTGCGTGGCCTGCGAATCCCTGCTGGAAGACCAGGAGCTGACCCTTGCCAAAGTGCTGCCACGCGTGCGCCATATCCACGCCCGCATCGGCCACCAGCAAGGCCCGCAGGTCGCCGACTTCCGCGCGCCGGAAAATGCCGACGCGCTGAAAGCCCACCTGGCCTGGTGGGACCGCATCATCGAACTGCGCCGCAACGACGGCGCCGAACGCATGACGCTCACGCCGGAATTCGGCCCTGCACCGTACACCTTCACCCTGCCTTACACCGGCCAGCCGGTCAGCAACGCCTGGGACCAGAACGTCGCGATGCTGGAGCTGCTGCGCAAGCGCTACTGCATGTAACGCTCGCCCCTCCCCTCCGCAAGCCAAGGGCATGAAGTGATTCATGCCCTTTTTCTTTTCAGCGCCGGGATTGGCGTTTTCCCCGCTTAATGTCATACTGCCAATTGCAATTTCGCAATATTTCTTTGATATCAAAATGGGCGCTGACCAGATTGCAGGAATCTCCCCAGTGACAGTCCCGCCGGGCCAACCGGTACTTGTCGCGATTGACCACGACGATTACCACGCCGAGTTTGTAGGGAAGACGGAAGACGGCCGGCAATTCTTCCTGACCTGTCCATTCGAGCCGGCCATCCACGGGCGAAAAGGAGAAGAGTTTGTTGCCCTCTACTTGTTCGACGAGACCGGCGCGTTGATCGAAGCCCGAATCGACAGCTTTGGCACCAGGGAAGCAATGGACGATTCGGCCAGGCAGGCGCTATGCGCCAAGCATTTGGCCGACCTCGGGCCATTGAACTACCAGCGGATCGAAGTGGCGCCTTTCGCAATTGAAAAATTCGGCACGACCTTCGGCCTGGTTCTTCGTACGCCAGAAGACGAAGACGACGTTTGGGCCGTCGAAGTCCAACCGGGTAATTACATGGCCTTCTTCGAGCCATGGGATAGCGGTGAATACGACACATAGTTTCCGGGCGCGGCATGAAGGGCGCAGGCCCGGCGACATAAACGATTTTTTCAGGAGCAGAGCGGTGGAGTCGGAATTCAAACTTGAAGGACGTTTCGAAATTGACGGTTCCCTGCTCGCCGAGAACTTGTCGCTGTACTTCTACGACGAAGTGCAGACTATTCAACTTCGCGCCGCAGATCAGTCAATACCTGGAGCACGCGGGCAAACGTTGTACCTTCATCCATTGAGCAGGAACATGTTGCGATCGGGCCTGTGGGAAAATCCGAAGCGCAGCGCCGAATACTCCATTTCCGGAACCAACGTTGGCTCTTTCAATAACGGCCCACTTGGCCACCCTGCCGATGGTGAATTCGATACCTGGACGGTAACGCAATTCAGTATTCGGGCGACCTTCAGCCGCGAATGCCTGGCAGTACGGATTGATGGCACGACGGCTCAAGGCACGAGCGGCTTTTACCGGGATGGAGGGCGCTACCTTGAACCTCTTCCGCCAAGGCAGTTCAACGTTACCTTCGAACTTCCACGAAGGGAATTGACGTCCTCCCCGCCCTAAAGGACGGGGATTCCTGCTTCCAGCGTCGCACGTC
>CAMLSG010000015.1 GCA_946482635.1 uncultured Duganella sp. | reverse complement strand
GCCTGAACGCTGAAGACTATGAATCGTTATCCAATCTGGAAATACATCCTTATCGTCGTGGTGGTGCTGCTGGGCGCCCTGTACACGGCGCCTAACTACTTCGGCCAGACACCTGCACTGCAGATCACCAGCGCCAAGTCCACCGTCAAGGTCACGAATGCCCTGGCAACCCAGGTGGACACGCTCCTGAAACAAGCCAACGTCAAGAATGACGGCGTAGCGCTGGACGGCGCCGGCCTGCACACCTACGTGCGCGCCCGCTTTGCCGATACCGACGCACAGTTCAAGGGCCGCCTGGCGCTTGAAAAAGGCCTGAATCCGGACCCGAACGACCCAACCTATATCGTCACCGTCAACCTGGTGTCGAATACCCCTGACTGGATGCGCGCCGTAGGCGCGCTGCCAATGTACCTGGGCCTGGACCTGCGCGGCGGCGTGCATTTCCTGATGCAGGTTGACACCAAAGCAGCGGTGACCAAGCGTATCCAGGGCACCCAGGCAGCCATCAAGAACCAGCTGCGCGAAAAGAACGTGCGCCATGCCGGCATCGACCGCGCAGGCGATACCATCATCGTCAAGTTCCGTGAAGATGCACTGCGCCAGCAAGCCAAGGGCATCATCCAGGACCAGCAGCCGGACATGAACGTGGTTGACGCCACCGAAGGCGACGAACTGCGCCTGGTCGTCACCCTGAAGCCGGCTGCCCTGAAAGCTACCCTGGACAACGGCGTGCAGCAGAACATCGCCACCCTGGGCAAGCGCGTGAATGAACTGGGCGTGTCTGAACCGGTGATCCAGCAGCAAGGCCCTGACCGCATCGTCGTGCAGCTGCCAGGCGTGCAGGATGCCGCGCACGCGAAGGACATCATCGGCCGTACCGCCACCCTGGAAGTGCGCATGGTTGACGAGACCGTCACCCCGGGCACTGAGTTGAATGCTGCCATTCCGTACAACTCGGAACTGTTCACCGTCGGCAAAGGCGTGCCAGTCGTGCTGTCCAAGGACGTGGTGCTGACCGGCGACTACATCTCCAGCGCCACCGCCACCTTCGACCAGAACCAGCAGCCAGCCGTCAGCATCGACCTGAACGGCGACGGCGGCCGCAAGATGCGCGACGCTACCCGCGACCGCGTGGGCAAGAAGATGGCCATCGTGCTGTTTGAGAAGAAGAAGGCTGAAGTGCTGTCCGTGGCAACCATCCAGAGCGAACTGGGTAGCCGCTTCCAGATCACCGGCATGGGCAACGCGGAAAACTCCGCCGAACTGGCGCTGCTGCTGCGCGCAGGCGCGCTGTACGCCCCGATGGAAGTGATCGAGCAGCGCACCGTGGGTCCTGCGCTGGGCGCTGAAAACATCGCCAAGGGCTTCCACTCCACGATGTACGGCTTTGCCGCCATCGCGGTGTTCATGATCGTCTACTACATGATGTTCGGCGCATTCAGCGTGCTGGCGCTGGCCGTCAACCTGCTGCTGCTGATCGCCGTGCTGTCGCGCCTGCAGGCCACCCTGACCCTGCCGGGTATCGCGGCTATCGCGTTGGCGCTGGGCATGGCAATTGACGCCAACGTGCTGATTAACGAGCGTATCCGTGAAGAGCTGCGTAACGGCGCCAACCCGCAGTCGGCGATTTCCGCCGGCTTCGAGCATGCCTGGCACACCATCCTGGACTCCAACGTGACCACCCTGATCGTTGGTATCGCGCTGCTGGTATTCGGTTCCGGTGCGGTGCGCGGCTTCGCCGTGGTGCACAGCCTGGGCATCCTGACCTCGATGTTCTCCGCAGTCTTCGTTTCGCGCGGCGTGGTGAACCTGTGGTACGGCCGTAAGAAGAAACTGCAGTCGCTGTCGATCGGCACCGTCTGGAAACCAGCGAACTAAAGAACTGAGGAATAGAGATGGAATTTTTCCGCATCCGTAAAGACATCCCGTTCATGCGCCACGCGTTGGTCTTCAACGTGATTTCGGCGCTGACCTTCGTGGCGGCAGTGTTCTTCCTCGCCACAAAGGGCCTGCACTTCTCGGTGGAGTTCACCGGCGGCACCGTGATGGAAGTGAAGTACGCACAGGCAGCCAACCTGGAAAAGGTGCGCGACACCTTGACCGGCCTGGGCTACCACCCTGAGGTGTCGAGCATCGACACCGCGCGCGACGCCTTGATCCGCCTGCCGAACGTGGCCGGCACCACCGCAGCCGATACCGCTGCCAAAGTGTTCGGCGAGCTGTGCAAGGCCGAGCAGGGCAGCGTCAAATCGGTCGACAAGGTGACCGACAAGGGCGCCCACGAAATGAAGAGCGCCTGTATCCATGCCGACGGTTCCGAAGGCGTGTCGCTGCAGAAGGTTGAATTCGTCGGCCCGCAGGTCGGCGATGAACTGGCGCAGAACGGCCTGAACGCCCTGATCATGGTGGTGGTCGGCGTGATGATCTACCTGGCTATCCGCTTCGAATGGAAATTCGCAGTGGCAGCGATCGTCGCGAACTTGCACGACGTGGTGATCATCCTGGGCTTCTTCGCCTTCTTCCAGTGGGAATTCTCGCTGACCGTGCTGGCCGCCGTCCTGGCAGTGCTGGGTTACTCGGTCAACGAATCGGTGGTTATCTTCGACCGGATCCGCGAGAACTTCCGCAAGCAGCGCAAGATGACCGTGCATGAAGTGATCGACAACGCGATCACCTCCACCATCTCGCGTACCATCATCACCCACGGTTGCACCCAGATGATGGTGCTGTCGATGCTGTTCCTGGGCGGCCCGACGCTGCACTACTTCGCGATCGCGCTGACCATTGGTATCTGCTTCGGTATTTACTCTTCCGTGTTCGTTGCTGCTGCCGTGGCCATGTGGCTGGGCGTGAAGCGCGAAGACCTGATCAAGCCGATCAAGGAAAAAGACGAAACCGACGGCGCTGTGGTTTAAACAATCGCCGCTCTAAAAAAAAGCAGCCGTGAGGCTGCTTTTTCTATTTGCGCTGATGTCGTTATGCGCTCTCGCGCGCCATCAGCGTGAAGCCAAGGTCGATGCGGCGCGCCGGCACGTCGTTGCCGCGGATGGTCGCCAGCAGCAGGTTGGCCGCTTCGAAGCCGGTCTGGTAGCGCGGCGTGCCGACCGTGGTGACGGAGGGCTTCATCCAGGCCGAAGCCGGCAAGTCGTTGAAGCCGCAGATCGCCAGCTGCTCCGGCACTTTGATGCCGCGCCGCTGGCACTGGAAGATGGCGCCATGCGCCAGGTCGTCGTTGCAGCAGAAGATCGCATCCAGGCCCGGCATATTGGCCAGCATCCGGCCCAGCAGCTCGGCGCCCAGCGCGATGGTGGATGGATCGGGGCACATCAGCTCCAGCATCGGATCGGCCAGGCCCGCTTCCTCCATGGCCTTGCGGTAGCCATCGCCGCGTTTCAGGGTGCGCTCGTCGAGCTGGGCGGCCATGTAGCCGATGCGCTTGCGGCCCTTGTCGATCAGGTAGCGCGTGATGGTGTAGCCGGCGTCCTCCTGCGAGAAGCCGACCGACAGCGCGCCCGGTTCCGAGGACAGGTCCATCATCGACACCACGGGCACGCGCGAAGTGGCCAGCATCTGCTGCACGCGCGGGCTGTGCGTCAGGCCGCATAGCAGGATGCCGTCCGGATTCGACTGCATGTACGTCGCCAGCAGCTTTTCTTCTTCCGCATCCGAATAGCGCGTGTTGCCGATCAGGATCTGGTAGTTGCACGGATCGAGCGCGTCCTGCACGCCTGCCAGCACGGCGGTAAACACCGTATTTGCCAGCGACGGCACCAGCACCACGATGACCTTCGATTGCGCCGAGGCCAGCGCGCGTGCGGCGCGGTTCGGCACATAGCCGAGGTCCTGCACCGCCTTCTCCACGCGTTCGCGCAGGATGGCCGATACCAGCTCCGGCTGGTTGATGGCCCTCGACGCCGTCATGGGCGCGACGCCGGCGCGGGCGGCTACATCGGACAGGGTGACTTTGCCGAGCGCGCGGCTCTTGGTGGAAGGGCTCTTGGTTGGGGGATTCTTGGTCATATTCCGATTATAACTATGTTAAGCTGCACGCCTCTTAAAATGGGGAGCAGCAATGAGCCGTACCGGCCGCCTGTTCCAGCTCATGGATGCCATGCGCGGTAGCCGCCGTCCGGTGACTGCGGCGGCACTGGCGGAAAAGCTGGGCGTATCCGAACGCACGATTTACCGCGACATGCAAACCCTGGCCGAACTCGGCGCACCGGTGGAAGGCTCGGCCGGCCTTGGCTACCTGCTGCGCAGCGGCTTCTTCCTGCCGCCGCTGATGTTCGACACCGATGAACTGGAAGCACTGGTGCTCGGCGCGCGCTGGGTGCGCCGCCAGGGCGACCCGGCGCTGGCGCAGGCCGCGGCCAATGCGCTGGCCAAGATCGCCACCGCGACCCCGAAAGACCTGCGCGACGACATGGCCGACACCAGCCTGTGGGTGCCGCTGGTGCGCGACACGCCGGAGCATGATGAATTCGTGCAGCCCGCGCGTGAAGCGATCCGCCGCCATCACAAGATGCGCATCCACTACAAGGACGAAAACGGTTCTTCGTCCGAGCGCACGGTATGGCCTTTCGCGCTGGCCTTCTTCGAAGGACGCCGCATCCTGGCCGCCTGGTGCGAGATGCGCAAGGCGAACCGTCACTTCCGCATCGACCGCATCGCGCACGCCGAGGCACTTTCAGAACGCTACCCGGCAGCGCGCCACGAACTCCTCAAAGTCTGGCGCGAGGAAAACGCGATCAGTGAAGACTCCTGACAGGAACTGTCAGGAGGCCTTGGTTACGATAGGCGCATTCGATCAACCCACCAAGGAGTTTAACGATGCGCCTCTATCACAACCCACTGTCCTCCAACGCCCGCCGTGTATTGCTGACTGCAAGCCAGCTTGGCATCAAGCTCGATCAAGTGATCATCGATTTTGCCAATGAAGGCGACCGCAAGCGCCTGGAAGAAGTGAACATTTGCGGCAAGGTGCCGGTACTGGAAGACGACGGCCTGCAACTGTGGGAATCCTGCGCCATCATGCAGTACCTGGCCGACAAGCACGGCGCAAGCGACCTGTACCCGACCGGCCTGAAAGAGCGCGCCGATATCAACCGCTGGATGTTCTTCGGCGCCCAGCACTTTGCACCGGCGATCGGCATCCTGACCTGGGAATACCTGTGGAAGAAACTGGTGACCGGCGAAGGCCCTGATCCGGTTGAGATTGCAAAAGGCGAACGGTTTGTGCATGAACATGCGGCCGTGCTCAACAAACACCTGGCCACGCGCCAATGGCTGAGCGGCGACAAGCTGACGCTGGCAGACTTTGCCGTGGCGGCCCCACTGATGTACGTCAGCCGCGCCAAAGTTCCCGTAGATCAATACCCGCATCTGCTAGCCTGGGCCGAACGCGTGCAGCAATTGCCGGCATGGCAGCAAACCGAGACCCCTTGGCCTTTTTAAGGTTTGTGTGAGTTGACGCACAGAGTGTGGCCAGTCCGGAACATAAGATGGAATCGTCTCTTTCAGGACATCCCTAGTTTTGGACTTGGCCCACTCCCCGGAGTGGGCATTTTTTTTGAGAGAGACGTCATGCATTCCATCCCCGTACTGAATTCCACCATCGCTTACCGCGAACTCGGCGAGCGTAGCTCGCGTGCTGTCATTTTCTTGCATGGCAATCCTACGCATTCGTTTATCTGGCGCGACATCATGCCGCATGTGGCTGCCAAAGCCTGGTGCCTGGCGCCGGACCTGATCGGTTTCGGCGCTTCCGGCAAGCCCGACATCGCCTACAGCTTCCTCGAACATGCCGCTTATCTCGAAGCCTTCCTGCGGCAGATGGAGATCGAGGAGTTCACGCTGGTTGGCCAGGACTGGGGCGGAGCACTGGCCATTCACCTGGCCGCGCGCTATCCCACCAAGGTGCGCGGCGTCGCGCTGATGGAATTCGTGCGCCCAAGCCCAACGTGGGAAGACTTCCATCCGCTTGAGCAGGCACGCGAACGCTTCAAGCTGATGCGCGCACCGGGCAGCGGCGAAGAATTCGTGCTGCAGCAGAATTTCTTCATCGCGCAGATGCTGCCGAAAGGATCGCTGCGCCCGCTGACCGAGGAAGAGATGGACGCTTACCGCGCACCATTCCCAACGCCCGAATCGCGCAAGCCGATGCTGGCGTTCCCGCGCATGATGCCGATTGCCGGCGAACCGGCCGACGTGTACCAGTTGATCGAACACAATGAAGCGATCATGGCGACGGCCCAATATCCAAAGCTGATCCTGTTCAGCCCGAATGGCGTGCTGACCCCGCGCGCAGTCGCCGAACGATATGCTGCGAAGTTTGCAAACTGCAAGCTTGTCGAACTCGGCGAAGGCACGCACAACATCCAGGAAGACCACCCGGATGCGATCGGCCGCGCTATAGCCGCGTGGCTGCCGTAATGAAAGCAATGTAAGCATCCAACAGTTGGCGCGCACCGCGCGGTGCGCGCTTGCCCTCGCCTGGCAGACTCAGTAGCATGGCATCATCAGACAAGGGGACAGATATGCGAGCATCTGCACTTCCCACGCCAGAGCAAGTCGACCGCTGGCAAGCCATGCGTCAAAAAGCCTTCAAGGCCGTACCTGATGGCGGGCGCACCATCACCTACCTTGGCAAGAAATTCCACGTTTACCCGAATACCTTCTGGCCCTTCCTCGACAGCCAGCCGCTGGTGCGCAACTTCCGCATCAAACCCGGCGAGAGCGTGCTCGATGTGGGCACCGGTTCGGGCGTGATTGCGATTTTCGCCTGCTACCAGGGCGCCTCGCGCGTGCTGGCGCTGGACGTCAACCCTGCCGCTATCCGCAGCGCGCGCCACAACCTGAAGGCGCACGGTTTTGAAAGCGTGATGGAGGTGCGCCGTTCCGACCTGTTCGAGAAAGTCGGCGATGAACAGTTCGACGTCATCACCGCCAACCTGCCGTTCCGCGACAAGCCGGCGCCGGACGTGGTGGCGCGTTCGCAGTGGGACACCGACTTCCGCACCAACACGCAATTCTTCGAACAGGCCGCGCGCTACCTGAAGCCTGGCGGCCGCATCTACTTCGCACATTCGAACTTCGGCGCGGTGGAGGAAGTGCGGCGCCTGGCCAGGCAGGCTGGCTTCAGCATCCGGCTGATGGCCCGCAGTGCGGCCGAACGCGACCAGGAGCGCCAGTTCTTTGCTTTCCTGATCAAGCCTGCGGCGAAACATGGACGGCCTGATTGACACCATCCGCCAGTTGCGGGCCGTGCCGCACGCGCCCTGGCGTGCACAGGTGAGGCGTGTCGCAGTCATCCTCACCAGCTCGCGTTCTGGATCGACCCTGTTCAAGTCGGTGCTGGCGCGCCATCCCGGCATCGCCAGCCTCGATGGCGAAGCGGAGCCTTTCCTGGCTTTGAGCGGCAACGGTTTCGGCTACGATCCCGCATGCGGCAGCGACGCCATCGCACACCTGCGCAATGCCGACGCACTGGCCGACGAAATCTTTGACAGCCTGACCGTGCCGGAAGGGGGCATCGCGCCTTTGCCGGAACTGAAGGCACGCTGGCGCAAGCGCCTCCTGTTGCAGTTCCCTGCGCTGTTCGCGCAATCGCCGGCCCATGCCCAGATGGAGCGCGCACTCGACGAGGCATTGCTGTTCAGCCGGGCGGCCAATCCACCGAGCGAGCAGGAATTGCAGCGCGCCGTGCTGGGCGCCGTGTTCTGGCGCGAACCGTGGCGCTGCGATTACTACGACGGCGGCCAGGGACCTGGGGAGCGCCGCCCGTTCAGCGAAGCGGCGAAGATCGAAGAGCCGCCCTTCGTGTCGCCGGCCATGCATGCAAGGCATTTCACCGAGGACGATGCTGCGAATAAGGTTCTGCTGTTCAAGACGCCGTCCGATGCGTACCGCTCCGGCTTCTATGAAGAGCTGTTCCCGCAAGCGCAGGTGCGCTACCTGCACCTGGTACGCAGCGTTGCTGCATGCGTCAATGGCCTGATCGACGGCTGGCTGTCGCCGGTGGGCTTCCATGCCCACGATATGCAGAAGCATGGCGTGACGCTGGCGATTGGCGGCTATTCGGAACAATGCGTGGGCGGCGAGCGCTGGTGGAAATTCGACTTGCCGCCGAACTGGCGCAGCTATATCAATGCGCCGCTGGAGGAGGTATGCCTGAACCAGTGGCTGTCCTGCCACCGCCATATCATCGAAAGCGGAGTAGCCGCGCTGCCGGTGCGCTTCGAAGCCTTCCTGGCCGACCCGGCGGGCGTGCTGGAGCGAACCTGCGAATGGCTTGGCCTGCCGCCGATGCCGCAGCCGCCGGAGCTGCCTGTGACGATGGCCACCGAGGCTCCCGCGCCGGGCCGCTGGCGCAAGCGCAGCAGCCAGCTGCTGCCGTTGGCGCAGCGGACGGAGGTGGCCGACATGATGCACGCGCTGGGCTATGGCGCGGCGCCGGAGCAGTGGCAATGATCCGCCGCCTGCTGGTACCTTACCTGATGGGCAAGCGCCGCGACGGCTTGCAGCGTGTGCAGATAATCGACCCACACCCTTGGGCGGTGTTGCAGTCGCCGCAATCGACCGCCACCGAACTGGTGGACAAGGATGAACAGATGCGCAGCATGGGCCGCGTGTACGCCGTGCTGGCGGAGCATGTTGAAGCAGCGGTGGCAGCGGGCGAGCTTCCGGTCAGCATCTCCGGCGACTGCGTATCGACCATGGGCGTGATGGCGGGCCTGCAGCGCGCCGGCCGCGAACCGCAGCGCATGCTCTGGCTCGACGCGCATGGCGATTTCCATACCTGGGCCACCACCCATACGCAGTACCTGGGCGGCATGCCGCTGGCGATGCTGGTCGGCCGCCAGGACCGGCGCCAGAACCGGCGCGACAGCATCACCGCGCTGCGGGACGCGGTCGGCATGCGTCCTTATCCGGAAGAGCTGGTGCTGCTGTCCGACGCGCGCGACCTTGACCCGGGTGAAGATGTGGCATTGGCGCGATCGGCCATCGTGCGCTGCACGCTGGACCAGGTGCTGGGCAACCTGTCGACGCATGAAACACTCTACGTGCATTTCGATACCGACGTGCTGGACGAAGCCCAGCGCATGCCGGCGCTCAAATACCATGTGCCTGCCGGGCCGAGAGTGGAAGAGATGGCGGAACTGTTCCGCTGCCTGCGCGACTATCCCTTGGTGGCCGTGTCGGTATCGGCGTGGCACTCGGAACTGGATGCGGGCGACCAGGCGGCTCGCATCTGCCTCGAGCTGCTGGACGAACTGCTGCCCGGCGCGCGCAGTACGCCGCGTGAGCGTAACTCGGCCAGCACCAGTTCGACGCAATCGGCCAAGCCGGCGCGGGCAGTATCGAGCGACAGTTCAGGCGCCAGTGGCGCTTCATAAGGAGCGGAGACGCCGGTGAACTGCTGCACTTCGCCGGCACGTGCGCGGCGATACAGGCCTTTGACGTCGCGCTGCTCGCAGACTTCCAGCGGACACTTGCACCAGGCCTCGATGAAGTCTCCAGCGGCCTGCATGGCGCGTACGCGAGCCCGGTCGGCGCTTAGCGGGGAGATGAACGCGGCCAGAACGATGATGCCGGTGTCGGCGAACAGGCGGGCAGTTTCACCGGCACGGCGCAGGTTTTCGCTGCGGTCTTCAGGAGAAAAGCCAAGGTCGGCGCACAGGCCCTGGCGCAGGCTGTCTCCGTCCAGCAGCACGGCCTGGCAGCCGGCGTGGAACAAGCGCCTTTCGACGGCACGCGCCAGCGTTGTCTTGCCGGCGCCGGACAAGCCTGTGAACCAGACCACCGCGCCGCGATGGCCATGCATTTCCTCGCGCTCGCGGCGCGATACTTGGAAGGAGTCCATGATGCGACTATATACGCGATGCAGGGGGCCAGCATGCGCACGGTATTGATCGTAGGTGCGGGCTTTTCAGGTGTAGCGTGCGCGATACAGATGCTGCGCCTTGCAGAAAGGCAGCCAGTGCGGGTGCTGCTTCTCAATCGCAGCGGGCGGCTGGCACGCGGCATGGCGTACGGAACGCAAAGCCCGCAGCACGTGCTTAACGTGGTGGCGGCGAATATGAGCGTGCTGCCCGACGATCCGGAACACTTCGTGCACTATGCGGGGATGCGCGACAGCCGGGTGACCGGCAGCTCGTTCGTCGCGCGCAGCGTGTACGGCGACTACCTGGAATGGGCGCTGCGCCAGGCGCAGGCGAATGCACCGCGCCACGCCTCCCTCGATTGCATCAGCGGCAGCGTATGCAAGCTGCAGGCGATGCCGGGCGGCGGATTGGCTGCCGAGCTGGAAGACGGCCGCTGCATCGAGGCGGACCGGGTAGTGCTCGCCTTTGGCCATCTCCCCGCACCACCGCCGGAGGTGGCGCAGGGCGGCCTGGCCGGCAATGCGCGCTACGTGGCGGACCCGTGGCGCGGCGACTTGCTGTCCACAATCGGCGAGCACGAGCCGGTGCTGTTGCTGGGGAGCGGACTCACTGCCGTTGATATCGCGCTGCAGCTGCTGCGCCGCAAACCGGCGCAACGCGTGCATGCGCTGTCGCGCCATGGGCTGCTGCCGCAGCCTTACAAAGCGCCATCCGGGCATCTGGCAGGCCGCGCCCTGCTGCGCGACGCGGCGCCGACTGTCCGCGCAACCATGCGCGCGTTCATGCAGCAGGTGGAACGCCTGGAAGATACGGGCCTGGACTGGCACGATGCGCTGGCGGCCGTGCGCCATCAGGCAGCAGATATCTGGCAAGCCTGGCCCGCGGCCGAGCGCCGGCGCTTCCTGCGCCATGTGCGGCCCTATTGGGACGTGCACCGGCACCAGCTGCCGCCAACGGTACAGCAGGAATTGTCGGCGGCGCTGGAGCGCGGCGCGCTGCGGGTGACGGCGGGGCGGGTGCTGGCCATACGGGACGAGGCTGAACTGGCGGTGCTGGAGGTGCAGCCGCGCGGCGGCGAGGAACGGATTGAGCTGCGCGCGGGCCGCATCATCAATTGCACGGGCAGTTGCGCCAGCCCGCGCCGCGCTGCCGTGCCGCTGGTGCAGCAGCTATTGGCGGATGGCTTGATGCGGGCCGATGCACTCGGCCTTGGCGTCGAGACGGGCGCCGACTGCGCCGTGCTCGGGGCGGATGGCAAGCCGACGCCGGGCCTTTACTACATCGGCCCCTGGCTCCGTGCCGGCTTCTGGGAAGCGACAGCGGTGCCGGAACTGCGCCGGTTTGCTGCCGCCATCGCCCGTGCCTGCATGTAAATCGACAAGAAATGTCCGATTGCCGGACCTGACCCCGACTTTAATCAGTGAAGCAGGGCGGCGGTGAGGGATTTCACTTCTTCCGCCGACTCTTCCATGATGGTGGCCAGCGTGCCGTCGCCGACTGCGAAGTCGATGGTGCTGGCGGCGGCGACCGAGGTCGCGCCCGGGCGGGCGTGCAGCGGCGAGGCGATCGGGGACAGGTCGTTGGCCAGCAGCAGCGTGTCGCCCAGGTTCTCCGGCGGCAGGGCGCGCATGCCTTCCCACATCGCTTCGACGGCCTTCATCACATTGTCGGGGATCATCAGCTTTTGCAGTACGCCGCGGCCGATCGGCACTTCGCCGTGGGTGGTCCATTCTTCCGGATCGCCTTCCATCGCTTCCGGATAGGCTTCGGCTTGCGACAGCATGTAGAAGCCGCCCACTTCGTGCACGATGCCGGCAAACATGGCAGTGTCGGGATCGACGTGGGACACGCGCCGTGCAATCACCTGCGCCAGTGCCGCCACGTGGGCCGTGTGTTCCCATAGCTGGTTGGCCTTGGCCTTGAGCAGGGGATTGCGGATCTTGGTGCCGAGCTGGCGCACGATCACCGAGGTCACCAGCGACTGCAGGGTGCGCACGCCAAGGCGCTGCACCGCTGTCTTCACGCTGGAAATCTCCATGCCGGAACGGTTGTAGGCCACCGAGTTGGCAATGGCCACCGTGCGCGCCGCCAGCAGCGGGTCGGCCTGCACCAGCTTGGCAGCCAGGTCGATGTGGCAGTTGTCATCGTTCAGCGCGCGCTGAAGCTTGATCGACGCGTCGATATTGGTGGGGAAAGTGAGCTCACCGCGGCCCGCTTGGGCTGCAATTGCTTTGAAGGCTTCCAGTCTGTCCATGCCAAAAATTATAAGCAGAAATTGCCCTGCGGAACTAGGACAGGGTGGTTATTTTGATGAATTTTTCCGCAAGCCGGGCCAGTCCCCATTGAAACTGGCTATGCGCCCGGCTTAGCCTTCACCGAAGATGGCGTCGCACCCTTCCACGGTGCCTTCGACATCTCCCAGCTCGTCGACCAGTTCCAGGTCTTCGAGTTCTTCCACGGCATTGGTAAAGCTGTTGTGCTTGGTGGCGCCGATCAGGCGGTAGATGTCACCGTCTTCATTGCGGATGCCAATCAGCAGTTTTTCCTTGCGCACCAGCTCGGCACTGGTGTTTTCCAGCAGCAGGTTGCCGGTGATTTGCTTGTCGAACTTGGCTGGCTTGATGCCGTCCAGCAGGGTAGTCTTTAACATTCTTTTCGTTCTTTATAGTGGTGTACCAGCACTGATCGTGGCCTTCAGCCCGGCCAGGGTGCGTTCCAGGGCTTCATAATCGGCGTCGCTATAGTCGGAAAACAACTGCACGCCTTTAGCGACAATAACAGGAAACACCTCGGCGAAGAGCTGTTCGCCCGCCGGCGTCAGGCGCACGAAGAACGAGCGCTTGTCGTCGGCATTGCGTTCCCGTTCCACCAGGCCCTTCTGTTCCAGGCGTTCGATGACGCCGGTCAGGGTGCCCTTGGTGATCAGGGTGCGTTCGCCCAGCTCCTTGTAGCTCATGCCCGCGGTGTTGCCCAATGTGGCAATGATATCGAATTGTGCGTGGGTGAGGCCAAGCTGGCGCACATGTTCGCCGGACCACCTCTCAAAACCCTGCATGCACTCGGCCAGCAGCCGGATGCTTTTCAAATATCGTTCGCCCATGACACCGGATTATAGCGCCCGCCAGCCTCGGCCTCCATCGGTTACTATATGCAAACTCATAACAAGATGTACTGAATGCCATGCCCCTGCACGCACGCGGTATCCTCGCCCTGCTGGTGGTGACCATCGTCTGGGGCACCACTTTCCCGGCCATGAAGGATATGACCGACAACCTGTCGGCCAACTGGATCGTGGTGTCGCGCTTCGCGATTGCCGGTGTATTGCTGTCTCCCTTCCTGTTGCGCGCCAAATGGCGCGACCTGCATTACGGTTTCCTGGCCGGGGTGCTGCTGTTCTTCTGCTACCTGACCCAGGTCGAAGGCCTGAGCCTGACCTCCTCCAACCGCAATGCCTTCATCTGCGGCCTGAACGTGCTGGTGGTGCCGCTGCTGGGCATTGCCATGGGCAAGTGGCCGGACAAGCGCATCGTGCTGGCCCTGGTCCTGGCGGTGGGCGGCCTGTTTGCCTTGTGCTGGGAGGGCAGCTTTACCTGGACCCGCGGCGATTCGCTGGCGCTGGCAGCGGCCTTCCTGTTCGGCCTCTACATCAAGGTGATGGAGCAGTTCTCGCGCAAGGTCGAGCGCCTGATGACCCTGACCGTGGCCCAGATCTGGACCGTGGCCCTGTTCGCCGGCCTGTGGATCCTGCTGCGCGAAGTGCCGCGCGGGGTGATCGACGTGCCGCATGATGCGTCGGACTATTACTCCTACATCTGGCAGGGGCTGGTGGCCTATAAATGGAACCTGGTTTACCTGGGCGTGATTGCCACGGCGGCCATTATTTCCCTGCAAACCTGGGGCCAGAGCCATGCCACCGCTAACGAGGCGGCGGTGATCTATGCCTTCGAACCCGCCAGCGCGGCCATCTTCGGCTATTTCTGGCTGGGCGAGACCATGGGCGTGATGCAGCTGCTGGGCGCGGTACTGTTGATCTCCGGTATGATTGTCAGCCAATGGAATACCCCTGAGCGCCCGGCGTCGGCGCTCGTCCCTGAATAGAAGATGTCATTTGCTCAACTTAGTCGCCTGACCCGGGAGCAGCCGCTGCGCATGCTGCTGGTGAATGCGGGCGAGCCGGACAGCCTGGCCTGGTCCGGTTTGGTGCAGCCCTTGCGGCTGGCCCAGCGCATCCTGAACGGCAGTTTCCAGCTCGACGTCATGACCCCGTCGCAAGTGACCGGCATTGGCGGCGACTGGCAACTGGCCCTGCTCGTCGCGGACGAGGCGGCGGCGCGTCCGGCCGACGCCGAACTGCGCGCGGTGATCGAGCGTTGCCGCGAGGCGGAGTATTGGGGTGGGGTAGGGGCCGGCGTACTGTGGCTGGCCCAGACCGGTGCGGCCGGCGGCGCGCGCATCGCCCTGCCGTGGGCGCTATATGCGGAAACCGAGGATGTGACCGAGCGCGCCATACTCACACCGAACTTGTTCGAGATCGATGGACGGCTGATTTCCTGCTGCGGCGGGGCGGCCTCGCTCGATTTTTCCATGACCCTGATCGAGGCGCTGTTCGGCGCCAACGTGCAGGCCGAGATCAAGGAAGCTCTCTGCATCGACCGGGTGCGCTCGTCGGAAGAGCGGCAGCGGGTGGCCCTGCAGGCCCGCTTCGGGGCGCTGCAGCCCAAGCTGTCGGAGGCGGTGACCCTGATGGAGGCCAATATCGAGGAGCCGCTGTCGACTGACGATATCGCCGGGCTGGTGGGCTTGTCGCGGCGCCAGCTGGAACGCCTGTTCAAGCAGTACCTGGGCTCGCTGCCCTCGCGCTACTACCTGGAGCTGCGCCTGCAACGGGCACGGCAATTACTTCTGGAAACAAATCATTCCATAGTGCAGGTTGGGCTGATGTGCGGGTTCTCGTCGGGATCGCACTTTTCGACCGCCTTCGGTACGCTTTTCGGCAATACGCCGCGTGAAGAGCGGCAGCGCAAACTTAACCGCTAAACCCGGTAAACCTGTGTCTGACCCAGGTTTACCGGGTTTCGGGTTTTGGACAATTTTGAAAATCCTTGTCGCAGATTCAAAAGAGTTTTAGCATCCCCGCTTTTACAATGCAGTACACCTTACCATTGATGGGGATTTGCTATGAACGCCAAGCTTGACTCGACTGTTACCACCCGCCCTGTAACCCGCGCTACTTTCGACGAGGTAATCGTCCCGACCTACGCACCTGCCCAGATGGTGCCAGTGCGAGCAGCGGGCCTGGACCTGTGGGACCAGAACGGCAAGCATTACCTGGATTTCACCTCCGGCATCGCCGTCGCATCCCTGGGCCACTGCAACCCGGTCGTGGTGGAAGCCCTGACCAAGCAAGCCAATACCCTGTGGCACCTGGGCAATGGCTACACCAATGAGCCGGTGCTGCGCCTGGCCCTGGCCTTGACGGAAGCCACCTTCGCCGACCGCGCCTTCTTCTGCAACTCCGGCGCGGAAGCCAACGAAGCGGCCCTGAAGCTGGCCCGTAAAGTCGCCCATGCCAAGTTCGGCGACAAGAAGCCGCGCATCGTGTCCTGCCTGAACTCCTTCCACGGCCGTACCCTGTTTACCGTGTCCGTCGGCGGCCAGGCCAAGTACACCGAAGGCTTCGAGCCGCTGCCGCCATCGATCGACCACATCCCTTACAACGATATCGAAGCGGCCAAAGCTGCCATCGGCGACGACGTCTGCGCCGTGATCGTTGAGCCGGTGCAGGGCGAAGGCGGCGTGATGCCGGGCAATCCTGAATACCTGAAGACCCTGCGCGAGCTGTGCGACAAGCACAACGCCGTGCTGATCTTCGACGAAGTGCAGTGCGGCATGGGCCGTACCGGTTCGCTGTTCGCTTACCAGGGCTACGGCGTGACCCCGGACATCCTGACCTCGGCCAAGGCGCTGGGCAACGGCTACCCGATCGGCGCCATGCTGACCACCGACGAGCTGGCCAAGCACCTGGCAGTGGGCACCCACGGCACCACCTACGGCGGCAACCCGCTGGCTGCTACCGTGGCGCTGACCGTGCTGGAAACCATCAACCAGCCGGCTTTCCTGGCTCGCGTGAAAGAGGCTTCCGAAAAGCTGATCGGCAAGCTGGAAGGCCTGGTGCGCGATTTCCCTCAGGTGTTCTCCGCCGTGCGCGGCGCCGGCCTGCTGCTGGGCCTGGTTGTGGCCGAGCCGTTCAAGGGCCGTTCCAAGGATATCCAGCGCGCTGCTGAAGCACAGGGCCTGATGATCCTGATCGCTGGTACCGACGTGGTGCGTCTGGCCCCGGCGCTGGTGGTGTCGGATGCGCAGATCGATGAAGCCGACCGCATCATCCGCCTGGCGATTGCCGAGCTGACCAAGGCCGCCTGAAACCGGTAAAGCGGGGTCCGACCCGCAGGGTCAGACCCCAGTCTGCGGCCGCCGCGGGCTCGGTGTCGGACCCTGCGGGTCTGACACTGGTTTACCGGTTTTAGTGTTTTAGAGAAGAATAAAGAGGAGCACCCCATGTACGTAGTCCGTCCGGTAGAAACCGCCGACATCGCCGCCCTCGAATCACTGGCCGCGGTCAGCATGCCGGGTGTCCATACCCTGCCTAAGACGCGCGAAAAGATCGAACAGGCAGTCGAGCGTTCCATCGCTTCCTTCTCCGCCCATGTCGACATCCCGAGCGAAGAGTCGTACATGTTCGTGATGGAGTCCCTGGCCGACAGGAAAATCGTCGGCACCGCCGCCATCCACGCCTCCGCTGGTTCGAACGGCACCTACTTCTCCTTCCGCAACGACGTTATCCAGCAAGTCTCGCGCGACCTGAACATCAGCCACAGCGTGCACGCGCTGACGCTGTGCTCCGAGCTGACCGCCTACTCGCAACTGTCCGGCTTCTACGTCGACGCCAGCGTGGCGCAGCGTCCGGAAGCGGCCCTGCTGTCGCGCTCCCGCCTGCTGTACGCGGTGCAGGCGCCGCACCGCTTCGGCGACCGCTTCTTCGTGCCGCTGGCCGGACTGACCGATGAAAAAGGCGGCTCGCCGTTCTGGGATGCGCTGGGCCGCAAGTTCTTCAAGATGGACTTCCTGGATGCCGAACGCGTGATCGGTGGCGCCCGCAACCGCACCCTGATCGTGGAACTGATGCCGCACTACCCGGTCTACGTGCCGCTGCTGCCGGGCGATGCGCAAGCCGTGATGGGCCAGATCCACCCGAGCGGCGAACTGGCGTTCAATTTGCTGACCTCCGAAGGTTTCGAAGCCGACGAGTACATCGACATCTTTGACGGCGGCCCGATCCTGCAGGCGCACAAGCATGCGCTGCGTACCTTCACCACCTCGCTGCCGCGCCGCGTGGCCAGCGCCGAAGGCACGCAAGCCAGCGACGCGGTGGCGACTTACGCCGTGTCCACCGGCCCTGACCAGCGCTTCCGCGCGGTGACCATCAACTGCGCGCCGCTGGAAAATACCGATACCGTTTGCCTGTCGAAGAACGCCCAGGACATCCTGCGCGTGGAAGAAGGCGACACCGTGACCTGCGTCCGCATTTAATAACGAGAAAACCTATGCTAGTTGTACGCGCCATTAAAGCGAGTGACCTGGACGGATTGTTCAACCTGGCCAGCCAGGTCGGCACCGGCATGACCACGCTCAAGCCGGACATGAAGATGATGGGCGACCGCGTCGCCGTGGCGGTGGCGTCCTTCGCCGAAACCATTCCGCCCGAAGAACGCGACTACATGTTCGTGATGGAAGACACCGCCACCGGCCGCCTGGCCGGCGTGTGCGCCATCAAGGGCGCGGTCGGCCTGACCGAGCCTTTCTACAACTACCGTATCGGCACCTTGGTGCACTCCAGCCGCGAGCTGAACGTGTTCACCCGCATGGACACTCTGTACCTGTCGAACGACCTGACCGGCTGCTCCGAGCTGTGCTCCCTGTTCCTGCACCCGGACTACCGCCAGGGCAATAACGGCAAGCTGCTGTCCAAGAGCCGTTTCCTGTTCATCGCCCAGTTCCCGCACCTGTTCGAGCAGAAGATCATCGCCGAGATGCGCGGCTACCAGGCGGAAGACGGCAGCTCTCCGTTCTACGAAGGCTTGGGCCGCTACTTCTTCAAGATGGACTTCCACCATGTGGACGACCTGACCGCGCTGGGCAAGAAGTCCTTCATCGCCGAACTGATGCCGCGCCAGCCGCTGTACGTCGACTACCTGCCGAAAGATGCGCAGGAAGCGATCGGCAAGGTGCACCAGGCTACCGCGCCTGCGCGCCGCCTGCTGGAGCAGGAAGGCCTGCACTACGAAGGCTATGTCGACATCTTCGACGCCGGCCCGGTGCTGCAAGCCCGCGTTTCCGAATTGCGCGCCATGCGCGACAGCGAACTGGCATCCGTCACGCGCGATACCGATACCGCGCATGCCTGCGCGCTGCACACCACCGAACCCTACCTGGTGTCGAACACCGTCATGCAGGACTTCCGCATGATCCTGACCGACGCCAATCCATCCGACGGCGGCATTGACCTGTCGTCCGAAGAACAAGCGCTGCTGCATTGCCACGCCGGCGACACCGTGCGCACCCTGTCTCTCAACGTGAGGAAGAACCAGAATGTCTGAACTGAGCAATTTCATCAACGGCCAATGGAAAGCTGGCCACGGCGAGACCATCGTGACCACCAACCCGGCCACCGGCAAGCATATCTACTCGTCGCAGGAATCCACTGCCGATGACGTGGCGGAAGCTGCGCATGCTGCGCGCGCCGCCTTTGAAGCCTGGGCCTACCGCCCGCTGGAAGAGCGCATCGCCATCGTCACCAAATTCCGCGACCTGCTGAAGGAAAACGCGGAAGACCTGGCGCAGACCATTTCCGAAGAAGTCGGCAAGCCGCTGTGGGAAGCGCGCACCGAAGTGACCACCATGGCCAACAAGGTGGACATTTCGATCACCTCTTACGGCAACCGCACGGGCGAGTCCCGCAACAAGGTTGCCGACGGAGAGGCCGTGCTGCGCCATCGTCCGCACGGCGTGTTCGGCGTGTTCGGCCCTTACAACTTCCCTGGCCACCTGCCGAACGGCCACATCGTGCCTGCGCTGATCGCCGGTAACACCGTGGTGTTCAAGCCGAGCGAGTACGCACCGCGCACCGCCATCAAGACCGTGGCGCTGTGGGAAAAGGCTGGCGTGCCTGCGGGCGTAATCAACCTGGTCAACGGCGGCCGCGAAACCGGCATCGCGCTCGGCCAGAATGCCGAAATCGACGGCGTGCTGTTCACCGGCTCCAGCCAGACCGGCGCGGCGCTGCACAAGCAGTTCGGCGGCCAGCCGGGCAAGCTGCTGGCGCTGGAAATGGGCGGCAACAATCCACTGATCGTGTGGAACCCGACCGATATTGACGCGGCTGTGTTCATGGCGATTTCGTCTTCCTTCATCTCCGCCGGCCAGCGCTGCACCTGCGCGCGCCGCGTGATCGTGCAGAAGGGCGAGCAGGGCGATGCCTTCGTCAAGCGTTTCGTGGAAGTGGCGTCGAAGCTGGGCGTAGGCGCTCCGGCTGCCGAACCGGCGCCGTTCATGGGGCCTGTGGTTTCCGCCGCGGTGGCCGAAAAGCTGGTGCAGGCGCAGGCCGACATGGTGGCCAAGGGCGGCAAGATGCTGCTGGAAATGCGCCAGCTGGAACCGGGCACCGGCTTCGTTTCCGCCGGCATCGTGGACACCACTGACGCGCAAGGCATTCCTGACGAAGAGTGGTTCGGCCCACTGGCCCAGATCATCCGCGTCGACGATTTCGACGCCGCCATCCGCGCCGCCAACAACACCGGTTACGGCCTGGCTGCTGCCCTGCTGTCGACCGACGAATCGCTGTGGCAGAAGTTCCAGGTCCGCGCCCGCGCCGGCATCGTGAACTGGAACCGCCCGACCACCGGCGCGGCCAGCTCGGCACCGTTCGGCGGCGTCGGCAAGTCCGGCAACCACCGTCCTAGCGCATACTATGCAGCGGACTACTGCGCCTACCCGGTCGCTTCGATCGAGAACGGCGCCCTTGAAATGCCTGCCAAGCTGTCGCCTGGCATGAACTTCTGAGGATGGCCATGCCTATTGCACGCGAATACAATTTCGACGGCCTGGTTGGCCCGTCGCACAACTACGCCGGCCTGTCGTTCGGTAACGTCGCCTCGTTCAACAACGTCAAGAGCGCGTCCAATCCGAAGCAGGCCGCCCTGCAGGGCCTGGCGAAAATGCGCGAGCTGGCCAAGCGCGGTTTCGCGCAGGCGCTGCTGCCGCCGCAGGACCGTCCGAATTTCCGCCTGCTGCGCAGCCTGGGCTACGCCGGCACCGACGCCGAAGTGATCGCGGAGGCGTACAACGATTCGCCGGTGGTGCTGGCGTGCGCCTACTCGGCTTCGCCGATGTGGACTGCCAATGCTGCCACCGTCAGCCCGTCGGCCGACACGCGCGATGGCCGCGTGCACTTCACCGCTGCAAACCTGAACAACAAGCTGCACCGCGCGTTCGAGCACGTGCAGTCGGCCCGCGCCCTGCGCGCCATCTTCAAGGACGAGCGCTTCTTCGCCGTGCACGACGCACTGCCTGGTACTCCGGCCTTCGGTGATGAAGGCGCGGCCAACCATACCCGCCTTTGCGACCAGCATGGCAATCCGGCCGTGGAACTGTTCGTATATGGCCGCGTGGAGTTCGACCCGAGCGCGCCGGCGCCGAAGAAGTTCCCGGCCCGCCATACGCTGGAAGCATCGAAGGCCGTGGCCCGCCTGCACGGCCTCGATCCGGCGCGCTGCGTGTTCGTGCAGCAGAATCCTGAGGTGATCGACCAGGGTGTGTTTCACAACGACGTGATCGCGGTGGGTAATGGCAATGTGCTGTTCTACCATGAGCAGGCTTTCGCAGACGAGCAGGGCGCGCTGGCTGCGATCCGCGCCGCCATGCAGGGCGTGGGCGCCGATCTGGTGGCGATCCGCGTACCGACGGCCGAGGTGTCGGTGGCTGACGCGGTTTCTTCCTATCTGTTCAACACGCAGCTGCTGTCCAAGCCTGACGGCAAGATGGCCCTGGTCACGCCGCATGAGTGCCAGGAGATCCCTGCTGTTGCAGCCTTCCTGGAGAAGCTGGTTGCTTCCGGCGGTCCGGTCGATGAGCTGATCCACTTCGACCTGCGCCAGTCGATGCGCAACGGCGGTGGGCCGGCTTGCCTGCGCTTGCGCGTGGCGTTGACCGAGGCAGAGGCGGCGGCCATGCACCAAGGTGTGGTGATGACCGAAACGCTGTACCATAGCCTGGTCGCGTGGGTAGAGAAGCACTACCGCGACCATCTGGAACCGAAAGATTTGGCAGATCCGCAATTGGCTGTAGAAGTGCACACCGCATTGAAAGAGCTGGAACAGATCCTGGGCCTACCCGGCCTGTACGATCTGTAAAACCGGTAAATCTGGGTCTGACCCAAGGGTCAGACCCGCTACGCGGCGGCCGCGTATGCGGGTCCGACCCTTGGGTCGTACCCGGGTTTACCGGTTTGGAAAAGAAGATACCCACAACGTATTTGGAGAAGCAGATGAAACAAATGCCACAAGAGTTGCGCAAGCAAACGCTCGAACTGGTCAAGGCCAGCGGCCCGATCGCCCAACTGATCGAAGCCTGGCTCGGCTCCCTGGACGATGAAGACCTGGCCGACCTGTCCCCCGGCAGCCTGGCCCCGGTCCTTGTGGAAGGTTTCACCCAGCTTGCCAAGCGCACCGGTTCCGGCTGCCAGATCGCCAAGCTCCAATACGAAGAAGCGCGCGGCGGCCACGCCACCGCACTGCTGATCGTCAACGACGACATGCCATACCTGGTCGACTCCATCGTGATCGCCATGCGCAAGCTGCGCGTCGGCTCCAACGGCGTGCTGAACGCCGTGCTGCCGGTGCGCCGCAGCGCCGACGGCAGCGTGGAAGCAGTCGGCCAGAAAGGCGACAAGCTCGAATCCATGGTCTTGTGCCTGCTGTCCGAAAAGCTGGAAGACGGCGCGCTGAAAGAACTGACCGACCGCATCGAGATGGTGGCGCGCGACGCCGCCGTCGTGAAACGCGACCTGGCTGCGATGAAGGAGCGCTTCAGCGCCGTCGCTACCGACTCCGCCGGCCACGGAGAAGAAGGGCAGGAAGTCGCCGCCTTCCTGCAGTGGGCGCGCGACGAAGGCTTCGAAGTGCACGGTTATGCCTACTATCAGGTCAAGCCGGGCGCACGCGAACTGGAGCGCGACATCCCTAGCCGCATCGGCGTGCTGCAGGACACCTCGCACCCGATCTACGGCACCTGCCTGGCCAACATCCCTGGCGACTTCGATACCCTGTCCAAGCGCGGCCACACGCTGTCGATCGTCAAGGCCGACGTGGGCGGTACGCTGCACCGCGACCAGTCGCTGGACTTCATCGGCGTGCGCCATACCGACGGCAAGGGCGCCATCCTGGGCGAGCATTGCTTCGTCGGCCTGTTCACCCGCGCCGCCAACCTGACTCCACTGGCCCGCCTGCCATTCGCCCGCGGCCGCATCGCGCAAGTGCTGAAGATTGCCGGCGTGCGCGAAACCGGTTTCCGTGCCGAGAAATTCATCGAGATCCTTGAGTCCCTGCCGCGCACCGAAGCGCTGGAAGCGGAACCGGAATGGCTGGCCGAAGTCTGCGGCGCCGTGGTGTCGCTGTACAAGCAGCCGCGTGCCAAGGTATTCGCCCGCCGCGACGTCTACGCCCGCCACCTGAACGTACTGGTCTACCTGCCGCGCGAACGCTACTCCGCTTCCGTGGCGCACGCGCTGGCGCGCGCCCTGCAGGAGAGCTCCGGCGCCACCCACGTCAGCTCGCAAACCCTGGTGTCGGACGGTCCGCTGGCCCGCCTGTACCTGATTGCTCACGCGGCGCGCTATCCGCTGGACCTGGAAAGCGATATCCAGCGTCCGCTGCTGACGGTGCTGGACGGCTGGCATGACCAGTTCTCCGAGTTGGCAGACAAGGTCGGCGAAGAGCCGCTGCGCAACAGCCTGCGCAAGTTGTGCTCCACCCTGCCGGTCGACTACGTGGCTGCAACGCCGCCGGCCGTTGCCTTCCATGACCTGGACAAGATCCTGCGCAATGGCGTGGACGAGCGCGTCGCCGTGCGCGTCGAACTGCCATCCGAAGGCAACGCAGCCACCACCATCCGCCTGTACTCGGTGGACGGCGTGCCGGCCCTGTCCTCGATCCTGCCGGCGCTGCATAACGCCGGCGTGGCCATCGAGCGCGAATCGGCGCACACCATCCGCACCGCGGACGGCAAGAAGCACTACGTGACCAGCCTGGCCGTCGATGCGCAAAGCGCGCTCGAACTGTCGCGCCCAGGCGTGGTGCAGGTGGCGGAAGACTTGTTCAACGCCCTGTTCAACAATGAAGCCGAAGACGGCCGCCTGAATGGCCTGGTCGTTGAAGGCGGCCTGCGCCTGCGCGAAGTGCAGCTGGTGCGCGCCTACATGAGCTACTGGCGCCAGGCCGGCACCCAGTTCACCGTGCGCTACATGGCGGAGATCCTGCGCCGCCATCCAGCGCTGGTAAAGGAACTGGTCGACGCATGGAAAGAGCGCTTCGATCCGGCACTGCCTGAAGCCACCCGCGCCGCCGCCAAGGACAAGCTGCTGGCCATCAAGGGCCGCCTGTCCTCGATCAACCACGCCGACTCCGAAGTGATCTTCGCAGCCATGATCGACCTGATGCTGGCAACCCTGCGCACCAACTATTTCCAGAATGCCGGCCAGGGCGACAAGATCATCTTCAAGTTCGACACCAGCAGCCTGCACCTGGTGCCGGAACCGCGTCCGTTCCGCGAGATCTATGTGTTCTCGCGCCGCTTCGAAGGCGTGCACCTGCGCGGCGGCCCGGTCGCCCGCGGCGGCTTGCGCTGGTCGGACCGCATGGAAGACTACCGCACCGAGGTGCTGGGCCTGGTGAAAGCGCAGATGGTGAAGAACGCCGTGATCGTTCCTGCCGGCGCCAAAGGCGGCTTCGTCTGCAAGCAGATGCCGAAAGACGCGCCGCGCGACGTGGTGGCAGCGGAAGGCGAAGCAGTCTACCGCCTGTTCATCGCCAGCCTGCTGGAAATGACCGACAACCGCGTGCTGGGCAAGATCGTTCCGCCTGAGGACACCGTCCGCTACGACAACGACGACCCATACCTGGTGGTGGCTGCCGACAAGGGCACCGCGACTTTCTCCGACATCGCCAACAGCATCGCTGTAAAGCGCGGCTTCTGGCTGGGCGACGCGTTTGCGTCCGGCGGCTCGAACGGCTACGACCACAAGAAGATGGGCATTACCGCCAAGGGCGCGTTCGAAGCGGTCAAGCGCCACTTCTACGAGATGGGCCACGACATGAACACCACCCCGTTCACCGTGGTGGGCGTGGGCGACATGTCGGGCGACGTGTTTGGCAACGGCGTGCTGCTGTCGAACCAGATCAAGCTGCTGGCGGCGTTCGACCACCGCCACATCTTCCTCGACCCGAACCCGGATACCGCGAAATCCTTCGCCGAACGCCAGCGCATGTTCGCGCTGCCGCGTTCCTCGTGGGAAGACTACAACAAGGACCTGATCTCGAAAGGTGGCGGCGTGTTCCCGCGTACTGCCCGTACCATCGAGCTGTCGCCTGAAGTGCGCGCCGCGCTGGACATCCAGGAAACCTCGCTGACGCCGGAAGAACTGATGCACCGCATCCTGCTGGCCCCCGTGGACCTGTTCTACAACGGCGGCATCGGCACCTACATCAAGTCTTCGAGCGAAACCCATGCGCAGGTGAAAGACCGCGCCAACGACAATATCCGCGTCAGCGGCAATGAGCTGCGCTGCAAGGTCGTGGCGGAAGGCGGCAACCTGGGCGCGACCCAGGCCGGCCGTATCGAGTTCGCCCTGGCCGGCGGCCGCATCTTCACCGATGCGATCGACAACTCGGCCGGCGTGGATTGCTCCGACCACGAAGTGAACTGCAAGATGTGGCTGGACGTGGAAGTCAACGCCGGCCAGACCACCGAGGCAGCCCGCAACCAGCTGCTGAACGACATGACCATGGAAGTGGAACGCCTGGTCCTGCGCGACAACACCCAGCAAACCCGCTTGCTCGTGCGCGAATTCCAGGCACAGTCGGAAGCCCATGTGCAGGACGGCTACGCCGACCTGATCGCGGACCTGGAAGAAGAGGGCGCGCTGTCGCGCGAACTGGAGCACCTGCCAAGCGTGGCCGAACTGGCGCGCCGCAAGGCCGATGGCCGCGGCCTGACCACGCCGGAGCTGGCGGTGGTCATCGCCAACGTGAAGAACCGCTACAAGCGCCTGCTGTCGGCCATGCCGCTGACGGACGAGAGCTGGGCGGAGAAGGTGCTGCGTCCTTATTTCCCTGAGCAGCTGGTGGCAACCCGTCCACCGCTGAACCATCCACTGTCCAATGCGATCCTGGCGACCGTACTGGCGAATGAAGTGGTGAACCGTTGCGGCCCATTGATGATCCGCGACCTTGCCGCTGCCAACAACTGCAGCGAGCAGGACGTGATCCTGGCGTGGGGCCAGGCATGGTCCGCGCTGGACCTGGCGCCTGTCTTCGATACGCTGGATGCCGATGCGCTGGCTGTGCCGCGAAACGTTGCGATGCGCGTCGATGCGCGCACACGCGCCATGCTGAAGGCGGTGATGGAAGGCGTGCTGGGCGTACCGAAAGATCAACTGCGCGGCGCCGGTATCGCCGAGCTGACCAAGCTGTTCGACGATCCTGCTACCGTGCGCAAGATGGCCGCCGATGTGCAGTCGGAAGCGGCTACCCACAGCGGTCTGCGTACCGAATTCGTGCAGGCGTGGAATGCCGTCGATGCGCTGGAAGGCGTGGCGGCGTTCGTGTTCGCCGCGCTGTCGGTCAAGCGTCCTGCGGGCATGGACCTGCCTGGCTTCCTGGCGGTTGGCATGGCGCTGCGTTCGCAGGCCGGCATCGATACGCTGGAGCGTGGCCTGAAGCTGCCGGCTGTGTCGAAGTCGCAGGAACACCTGCGCAGCTACGCGCAGCAGGCTTTGCGCCGCACGCAGCAGAAATTGCTGTCGCAGGTGCTGGCGCGCGCCACCAACGGGCATGATGCGGTCGAGGCGGTGGAGCTGGTGACCTGCACGCTGGGCTTGTCCGGTTACGCGGCGTCGGCTGACCTGGAGCAGGCAATGCTGGATGTGTGGGCGTTGTCGGAAGCGGTCAACGCGGTCGGCATGGCGGCCTGAAACCGGTAACCCGCGGCCGCCGCGTATAAGTGTCAGACCCTGCGGGTCTGACACTGGTTTACCGGTTTTAGCGGAGCAGAAAGTAAACAGCAACAAAAGAATGGCAGATAACCAAACCTTACCCCCCGCAGTCCGCGCCCTCGCTGAAGCAGACTTCAGCGCGGTAGCACGCAGTTTCGAACAAGCCGGCTTCGCAGTAGCCCAACCCGCCGACGGCATCCTCGCCATCCGCAGCAAGCAGCAAGGCCGTCCAGCCATCCTGGTCTCCGTCGGCGTGCACGGCGACGAAACCGGCCCGATCGAACTGGTTGCCTACCTGCTCGACGCCCTCGCGCAAGAACCCCAAGCGCTGCAAGTCGACCTGATGCTCTGCGTCGGCAACATCGACGCCATCCGCCAGGCCAAGCGCTTCATCGACGCAGACCTGAACCGCATGTTTCGCACCGAACGCGGCACCCTGGCGGGCACCGCCGAAGCCGCACGTGCCGACGCCATGATTGCCGCCACCACCGAATTCTTCGAAAGCGCCGGCAAACAACGCTGGCACCTCGACCTGCACACGGCCATCCGCCCGAGCGTCTACCCAACCTTCGCTATCGTCCCCGACCTGATTGCGGACGACGCCAAGCAGCAGCTGATCGGCTGGCTGGGCGAAGCCGCCATCGGCGCCATCATCATGAACCCGTCGTCGGCCGGTACCTACAGCTACTACAGCGCAGAGCACCACGCCGCCGCCGGCACCACGATTGAGCTGGGCCGCATCGGCCCCCTGGGCCAGAACGACCTCACGCAGTTCGAAGATGCCAGGCGGGCCCTGGACCGCCTGCTGCGCGGCAAAGCCCCGGTGCAAGCCGCCAGCGAACCGCACGTGTTCAAGGTAGCCCAGAACATCATCAAGTTGAGCGACAACTTCAAGATGGCCTTCGGCAAGGAGACGCAGAACTTCACCGCGCTGAGGAAAGGCGATGAGATTGCCCGCGACGGCGACACCGTCTACACCGTGCAGCACGACGAAGAGCTGGTGGTCTTCCCCAACCCGGACGTCCGCATTGGCCTGCGGGCCGGAATGATGGTCACGCGCGTGAAGTGAGCGACTGCGGAGGGATTGCGCTACACTTTCCGGACACTCACCGGAAAGGAGTAACGCATGTCCCTGTCCATGTATAAAGTCTCCGCGCCCGTTTTCGTGCGCGGCCTGAACGTGATGGCAAGCCTGCTGCGCAAGGCGCAAGCCTACGCGGAGGAAACCGGCAAAGTCCCGGAAACGCTATTGTCGGCGCGGCTGGCCGACGACATGCTGCCGCTGACCGCCCAGGTGCAGCGCGCCAGCGATACCAGCAAACTCTCCATCGAACGCCTGAGCGGCATCGCCGCGCCGAAATTCCCCGACAACGAAGCCACTTTCGAGCAGCTGCAACAGCGCATCGCGAACACGATCGCCTACATCGAAAGCGTGGGGGAGGAGCATTTCGCGAACAGCGAAACGCGCGAGGTGGCACTGAGTTTCGGCAGCTTCAAGCCAACCTTCACCGGCGAGAGCTATCTGCTGACTTTTGCGCTGCCGAATTTCTACTTCCATGTCGTGACGCTGCACGACATCCTGCGAAACCAGGGCGTCAAGATCGGCAAGATCGACTACCTGGGGCCTTACGAAGGTTAGAAGCTGACTTTCATGGCGTAGGTCGTCGCGATTGCCAGCAGGAGCACGCCCACTGAGAACACCTTCGCAGGATTGAAGCGCGAAGTGACGGTCGGGATTTTACGGTACATGGCTGGCTCCTTCTCAGTAGCGGTTTTGCATGCTTCAAAGGTTATCAATGCGGGCCGCGCCAAGCTAGGCGCAAGCCTGTATCAATAGTAAGTACTTGTAACGATATGAGCCACTTGTTCTCCCCATACGCACTAGGCCCGCTGGAACTGGCGAATCGCATCGCCATCGCGCCCATGTGCCAGTACTCCGCCAACGACGGCCTTGCGGCCGACTGGCACATGATCCACTACGGCCACCAGGCGCTGTCCGGCGCCGGCTTGCTGATCCTGGAAGCGACGGCCATCTCGCCGGAAGGGCGGATCTCGCCGGCCGACCTGGGCCTGTGGTCGGATGCGCACCAGCAGGCGCTTGCGCCCATCGTGCAGGCGATCCGCCGTCATTCTCCAATCAGGCTCGCGGTGCAGCTTGCCCACGCTGGGCGCAAGGCATCCAGCGCCCCGCCGTTCGAAGGCGGGCAAGCGCTGGCGCCAGGGCAGGGCGGTTGGCAGACGGTCGCTCCCTCCGCGTTGCCGCATGGGGCCTCGGATCCGGCACCATTGGCGCTCGACGAAGCCGGCCTGGCCAAGGTCAAGGCCGATTTCGTCAGTGCTGCGCTGCGCGTGCATGCCCTCGGCATCGAGGCCATTGAGCTGCACGGCGCCCACGGCTACCTGCTGCACCAGTTCCTGTCGCGCCTGGCCAACCAGCGCAGCGACCAGTACGGCGGCTCGCTGGAAAACCGCATGCGCTTCCCACTGGAGGTATTCGATGCGGTGCGCGCCGCCCTGCCGCGCGCAGTGGCGATCGGCATGCGCGTGTCGGCATCGGATTGGGTGGACGGCGGCTGGGACATCGAACAATGCGTGGCACTGGCGCATCAGCTGAAACAGCGCGGCGCCGACTTTATCCACGTCTCCAGCGGCGGCGTCTCGTCATTACAGCAGATTCCGCTCGGTCCCGGCTACCAGGTCCATTTTGCGCAGCGCATCAAGGCCGAAACGGGCATGCCAACCATTGGCGTGGGGCTGATCACCGAACCGCTGCACGCCGAGGCGATCATCGCCAATGGCCAGGCCGACATGGTGGGCCTGGCGCGCGCCATGCTGTTCAACCCGCGCTGGCCATGGCACGCCGCTGCCGCCTTGGGCGCCCAGGTTGCTGCACCGCCGCAGTATTGGCGCTCGCAGCCTCGTGAACTGAAAAACCTGTTCGGCGAAACGCGCCTCGGCCAGCGTTAGCTTGGCACGCTCCGTGGGGCGCCCGCCACGGTTGCCTTTCCGGCATCAAAATCCTTTAGGTACGGGAACTGCGAGGTCTTATAATCGTGGGGTTTTTTTGTCCTGAAGGATATGCCTGTGAATCAATCGCTGGTCCAGAAGCTGACCCGTACCAAACCGACGCCGGTGGATACGGATGCCGGCACGAGCCTGCACGGGGAGGGCCTTAGCCGCTCCATCGGGCTGTTTTCGCTGACGATGATCGGCGTAGGCGCCACGATCGGCACAGGCATTTTCTTCACCATGGTCGAAGCGGTGCCGAAGGCCGGCCCCTCCGTGGTGCTGTCCTTCCTGCTGGCGGCGCTGACCGCCGGCCTGACCGCGCTGTGCTACGCCGAGCTGTCCTTCCGCGTGCCGGCCGCCGGTTCCGCCTATTCCTTCGCCTACCGCACGCTGGGCGAGTTCATGGCCTTCATCGTCGCCTTCTGCCTGCTGCTCGAATATGGGCTGGCGGCCAGTGCCACGGCGATTGGCTGGTCGGACTACCTGAACAACTTCCTGATCAACGCCTTCCATTGGCAGATCCCGGAAAACCTGCGCACGCCGATGATCGTCTCGACGCCGAACGGCACGGTGTGGCACACGGACCACTTCAACCTGCCGCCGGTGATCCTGGTCGCGCTGTGCTGCTTCCTGCTGGTGCGCGGCGCCAAGGAATCGGCCACCGCCAATGCCATCATGGTGATGATCAAGCTGGCGATCCTGATCTTCTTCTGCGCGGTCGCCTTCACCGGCTTCGATACCAATAACTTCACGCCATTCCTCAAGCATACGCCAGGCGAGTGGCTGCCGGGCGCCAGCGGCATTGCCGCCGCCGCTGGCACCGTGTTCTTCTCCTTCATCGGCCTGGACACCATCGCGACCGCCGGCGAAGAGGTGCGCAATCCGAAGCGCAATGTCCCGATCGGCATCATTGCCGCGCTGCTGCTGGTAACTGTGTTCTACATGCTGGTCGCCATGGCCGCCATGGGCGCCCAGCCGGCGCACATGTTTGAAGGCCAGGCCGCAGGCCTGTCCGTGATCCTGCAGAACGTTACCGGCAAGGCATGGCCGGCGCTGATCCTGTCGGCCGGCGCCGTGATCTCGGTGTTCTCGGTGACCCTGGTGACGATCTACGGCCAGACCCGCATCCTGTACGCGATTGCCAAGGACGGCCTGGTGCCAAAGGCTTTCCAGACTGTGAATTCCAAAACCCACTCTCCGGTCAGCAACACCCTGATCGTCAGCGTGGTGGTCGGCATTGTCGCCGGCCTGGTCGATTCCACCTTCCTGTGGGACATGGTGTCGATGGGCACCCTGACCGCCTTCATCGTGGTGTCGATCGCCGTGCCGGTGCTGCGTTCGCAGGAGCGCGCGGCGGGCACCTACACCAAGGGCGGTTTCCGCGTGCCTTTCGGCCCGTACTTCGTGCCGGGCCTGAGCATCCTGGCCTGCGGCTACCTGATGATCAACCTGTCGCATGCCACCAAGATGATTTTCACTATCTGGATGGTCGTAGCGGTGCTAACCTATTTCATCTACGGTATCCGGAATTCCAGGCTTAACAAGGTATAAACAATGCAGGTCAAAGCAATCGCCCACACAGCATTCCTGGCTACGGCCATAATCTCTGGGGCGGTTGCCCAGGCGGGCTCTCCCGGCTCCGCCATCCGCGACTACCGCTCGGTCGCGATCTCCCCAGCCGGCGACCGGGTCGTGTCGCTGGAATCCATCGACACCGGCAACGGCAAGCGCCCGCACCCCACCGTGGTGGTGCGCGACGCGTCGAGCGGCGCCATCGCCGCCGAATTCGATCCTTGCTCCACATGCAGTTATGACAAGCCATCCTGGTCGCCGGACGGCAAAGCGCTGGCCTTTGTCGCCAGCGACAAGCGCGCCGGGTCGGCCTGGCTTTACGTCGCCGCAGGAGGCAAGGCGCGAGCGCTGGCCGCCGTGCAGGGCGTAGCCAGCACTGCGCGCTGGTCGCCCGATGGCCGCACCGTGGCGCTGCTGGCGACTGTCGGCGCGAAGAAGGAAACCGGCGCCACTGCAGCCGGCGCGCGCCTGGTCGGCGAGATCGGCGCGGAGGAAGACGCGCAGCGCATCGCCACCATTCCGGCCGCTGGCGGCACGCTCAAGCTGGTATCGCCGGTCGATACCTTCATCTACGAATACGACTGGACGCCGGATAGCAAAGGCTTCGTTGCCACCAGCGCCAAAGGCAATGGCGACAACAACTGGTGGGTGGCCAAGCTGTCCCATATCGATGCCGTTAGCGGTGCGCTGCGCATCGTGGCCAGCCCCGCTACGCAACTGAACATGCCGCGCGTCTCGCCGGACGGCCGCACCGTGGCCTTCATCGGCGGCTTGATGAGCGACTTCGGCTCGGTGGGCGGCGACGTCTACACAGTGCCGCTGGCAGGCGGAGAGCCTGCCAACCTGACGCCGGGCTTCAAGGGCACGTTCAACACGCTGGCATGGCGCGGCAAAGGCTTGCTGGCCAATGCCCTGATGGGTGAGAAATCGACCGTGCTGGCGCTGGACTTGCAGGGCCATGGCACGATCCTGCGTTCCGTTGCCGCATCGACCGGTGCGGGCGACGGCCGCATGTCGTTCAGAGCAGACGGCAGCAGGGCCGCCGCACTGCAGGAGGACTTCGAACACGCGCCCGCCATCGTGGCCGGCCCGGTCGGCGCAATGCGCGCCATTACCGACGACAATGCCCACCTGGCGCCGCAAGTCGCGGTACAGAACATCGGCTGGAAGAACGAAGGCTTCAACGTTCAGGGCTGGCTGATCGGCCCGCGCACCACGGTGCCGGGCAAGAAATACCCGATGATCGTGCAGGTGCACGGCGGCCCTGCCGCTGCGGCATCCCCGCGCTACATCTCGCCGGGCGAGCAGGGCAATCCGCTGGTGCGCGAACTGGTGGAAAAGGGCTACTTTGTGTTCCTGCCCAACCCGCGCGGCAGCTTCGGCCAGGGCCAGGATTTCGCCCGTGCCAACCGCCGCGACTTCGGCGGCGGCGACCTGCGCGATATCCTCGCCGGCGTTGACGCGGTGGCCGCGGCGGCGCCGGTCGACACCAGCCGCATGGGCCTCATGGGCCATTCCTACGGCGGCTTCATGACCATGTGGGGCGTCACGCACTCGCAGCGCTTCAAGGCAGCCGTCGCAGGCGCCGGCATTGCGAACTGGATTTCCTATTACGGCCAGAACGGCATCGACCAGTGGATGATTCCGTTCTTCGGCGCTTCCGCCTATGACGACCCGGCGATCTACCGCCAGCTGTCGCCGATCGAATCGATCAAGGTGGCGCGCACGCCAACGCTGGTGTATGTCGGCGAGCGCGACGTGGAATGCCCGCCGGCGCAGTCGATGGAGTTCTGGCACGGCCTTCAAGCGATGGGCGTGCCGACCTCGCTTGTGATCTATGAAGGCGAAGGACACAGCATCCGCGAACCGGAGCACCAGCAGGACCTGCGCAAGCGCACCATCGAGTGGTTTGGACGTTACCTGGGCGAGTAAGCAATGCGTTTGCGGTTCAAGTTGATGGCGGCCCTGCTGGCGACCGGGCTCGGTTCGGTGGCGCTGGTGGGCAGCGTCGCCTACGTCGGGGTCAATTACAAAGTCGATTCGCTGCGCCGGGAGCAGGCGGCGGAACACTTCCATACCTACATGACGGCCTACCTGGCCGAATACGGCGACTGGCAGACCGCCATCGCGACAGAATCCTTCGACCGCTTCGTGCGGCGGCAGGAAGGCCAGCGGCAGGCGGACGGCGAACTGCCCAGCGAAATGCTGGAGCGGATGCCGCCCCGGATCAACGACCAGGCGCGAAACGCACCGCCGCCACACGAGGGTGTTTATGTGCCGCGTGAAGGCGGTGGACCACCGCCCGACCCGACCTTGCCCGCAGCGCGCCGCACCAGCGGCACTCCTGCGCCGGATGGCGGTTTCCCGCCGCCGGACTACCGCGATGCGCCGCCTGATCCAACCTTGCCTTCCGTCCGGCGCCCGCCGCGCGATGGCTTCGGTCCCATGCCGGAAGGCCGGGACCAGCGCCCGCCCGGCGAGAGATTCGGCCCGCCGCAGCGCCGCGACGGCCCGCCGCCGTTCCGTTTCATCCTGACCGATGCCGGCTACCGTGTCCTGCTGGGCGGCGGCCAGTTCCGTTATGGCGATGTGCTGCCTGAAAAGCTGCGCACTTCAGCGCGGGCAATCGTGGTGAAGGACCAGACCGTCGCCTACATGTCGTCGGAAGGAACGCTGGCGCCTACGCCGCAGGAACAGAAATACCTGGATGCCTTGTACAACTCGCTGCTGTGGGGCATCGCTGCCGCAGCGGGCCTGGCAACGCTGCTGGGCGTGCTGTTAAGCCGCGGTTTGTCGCGCAGCCTGAGTGGCCTCACCAGGGCCGTCAAACGCATGCAGAAGGGCGAGCTGCGGCAAGAGGTGCCGGTGCAGGGCAAGGATGAAGTGGCCGCGCTGGCGACGGCGTTCAACGCCATGAGCGTTGAACTCGCGCAAAGCCACGAAGAACTCAAGACCTCGCACGCCACCATCCTGGAACAGGCCGAGCAACTGCGCGAACTCAGTATCCGCGACGCCCTCACGCAGCTCTATAACCGCCGCCACTTCGACGAACAGGCCAACACCCTGTTTAACCAGGCAGTGCGCCACAAACGCCCGCTGGCGCTGGTGATCTGCGACATCGACCACTTCAAGAAAATCAACGACACCTACTCGCACGCCACCGGCGACACTGTGCTGCGCCATGTCGGCAGCATCCTACGCAAGCACATGCGACTGTCCGACCTGGTGGCTCGTTACGGCGGCGAGGAGTTCGTCATGGCCTTCCCCGAGACAGCGGGACCACAGGCTGCCGCACTGTGCGACAAGCTGCGTACCGTGATTGAATCCTTCCCGTGGCATGAAGTACATCTAGGCCTGAAGGTCACCATGAGCATGGGCGTCTACGCCGACATCGCGGCCGGCAGCGCCGAAACCATGCTGCAGAAAGCCGACGCGCTGCTTTACCGCGCAAAGGAATCGGGCCGCAACCGCGTCTGCTTCGCATAATTAGAAAAGGATTTAAGTCAATGCGCTTCGCCTTAAGCCTTATTTTCGCCGCCTCGGTGAGCCAGCCTGCTGTCGCGGCGCCGGATGTCGTGCCACTCCAATTCATCAACGGAATCCCGTTCCTCACAGTCTCCATCGGCGCCGCTTCGACGCGCATGATGTTCGACTCGGGCGGGAAGCTTGGCATTTCCGTGCCGGCGGCAGCAGTCGAGCAGGCCGGCTCAGTCAAGGTGCTGGACGAAAAGCGGAAGTTCCAGGACCTGCAGGGCAAGTCTTATGAAACGCCTGCCGTGGTCGCGGAAAGGGTCGTTGTCGGTTCAACGCTGCTCGCGCCGGTGAGGGGGCAGATCCACTTGCAATGGGGCGGTGCACCGGAAGGGCCTGAGGCAGAGTTGACGAAGGCGCGCGCAGGTGGCGCAATCGGCCTCGAGGCCTTTGCAAACTTCCCGCTGCAGTTCGACTACAAGCAGGGGACCATGTCCATCCTCGATGCCGAGCAGGCCTCCCAGCTCGGGGCGCCGAAGTGGCGTGCGCTCGATCTTCAGTATGACGGCAAGGGGCCGCTGGTCACGCTGGTGGTGGACGGCAAGCAGCTGAAATTTGTGCTGGACACCGGCGCCCAGGTCAACGCAATCAAGAGCGGTGTCGCATGCAACACCAGCCAGGCTTGCGAGCTGCGCGACATCAGTGGAACGCTGAACTTCGGCACAAAGATCTATCACGTCAAACTGGATGGCGCGCCGTTCGACGGTATCCTGGGCGCGCCTTTCTTCCGCAAACATCGTGTGGTGTTTGATGTAAAGGCCAGAAAGTTGTACGTTGCACCAACGGAGCTGTGAACGTGAAGATCATCTGCATGGCATTGCTGTTTGCCCTGATCCCCCTTTCGGCGCAGGCCGGAGAAGACCGCAGCACCTCCTCGGTGCGATGGCATGACGTCGACGGCAAACTTCGCCACCCGGTAAACAAGAAGTAAGGTTCAGGAATCACCCGCCGCAAAAATGCGATTGATTTCCCTGGCGGAGATGGCCTCTCCAGCGTAGTTGAACGTGCCCGCAGACTGAACTTCGGTGGCGGCACGCAGCAGCGCACCGTATGCGGCGCGCGCCAGCGATCCTCCCAGGCTCACGCGCGCTACGCCAAGCTCACGCAGTTCGTCAACAGTGAGCTGGACTCCCTGGAACCCCATGATCACGTTGAGGGGCAGGTCAATCGAAGACACGATGGCGCGGATGTCTTCTTTCGACTGGATGCCCGGTGCAAACAGGACGTCCGCGCCTGCATCCTGGTAGGCCTGCAGGCGCCGGATCGTGTCCTTGAGGTCTGGGCGCCCGTAGAGGTAATTTTCCGCGCGCGCGGTCAGCATGAACTTGAAGCCGAACGACCGGGCGGCATGGGCCGCCGCGCGAATCCGTTCGACAGCCAAGCCGATGTCGTAGATCGGCTGGCCGGCATTGCCCGAGGCATCCTCGATGGAGCCGCCGACCACGCCGGCCTGCGCCGCAGCGATGATTGCTTGCGCCGCTGCCTCGGGCGCGTCGCCGAAGCCATTCTGCAGGTCCGCGGAGATTGGAAGGTCAGTTGCTGCGGCCAATTCAGCGAGATGCGGCATCATGCCTTGGGCGTCGACACTCAGGTCGCTGCGTCCCTTGGAAAATGCAAAGCCGGCGCCCGTGGAGGCGAGCGCTTTGAACCCAAGATGCTCGAGCAATCGTGCCGACCCGCAATCCCACGGGTTTGCAATGACAAAGCACGAACCCTTTTTATGCAGTTCTTTGAACTCCCTGGACTTCTCAAGCTGGCTTTTCATGACGTCCTCAAATTGGCGGAAGCCCATGCAAGGCGCGGGCTTTGTTGCATTCAGGCGTGCATTCGGTGAATTCGCGGCAGGTGGACGAGCGCTCGGCGTAGATGCTGCAGCCTACGCTCTTGCCGACTTCTCCCTCAAGGGCGATGCAGCGCACGGGCCTGGATTCCGTGCCGCGCATGGCGGCACGGTGGGGCGTGATGGGTACCGTCAGGTGTGCCGGTACCGTTTCACCCCAGTAGAACGAAACCCTGAAACTGGCGCAGCATGCGCCACAGCGTTGGCAGTGCGACATCCCATTCCTCAATCACCGTTTGCAACGTTGCGAACAATTGCTTCGCTATGAACGATGATTTTATCCGCATCTGCCTGAAGCAGGCGGATGCGTCGCTGCACCAGCGGCCAGCCGGACCAGGCGACTTCCGGCTCGGCCGCAGGCTCGCGGCGCAGCGGCGCCGCCGGAGGCGTGGCGCCGGTATGGCGCGACAGCGCGACCGTCAGCGTGCGGCATACGGAGGCATGGCTGGTGTCCAGCATGGCATTCACCGCGTCGCTCGGGATGTCGCGCACGTGGCGGCGCAGGATCGCACGCAGGGCGGCGACGTGCGCCACCAGCAGGTAGTTCTGCACGATGAACAGGTTGATGTCCTCCGCCGCGCGCTGCTTGCTTTCCGGCTCGTCCAGCATGCGCACCAGTGCGGCGCTGAGCGCAGCCAGGGTTTCCATCAGGCGCTTGCGCTGGATGCGGTAGATGAAGTCGTTGCGGTACTTCCCTTGCAGCAGGTCGAAGCTGGCTTCCATATAGCTCAGGTTCACCGACAGCACCAGCTTGACCAGGTGCGGCAGCGATTGGTATTCCCAGTTCGCCAGCACGAAGCTGAACGCCGTGGCAATCGCGGCGCCGACGAAAGTGTCCACCAGGCGTTCGGAAATCAGGTTGCTGCTCGGCGCCACGAGGTACATCCACAGCAGGATCATCACCGACACCGCGATTGCCGCATAGCGGTAGCGCAGGTAGATGAAGGTAGGCGTGGCGATGGAAGACAGCACCAGCACCGTCAGGATCGCCGCCGGGTGGTCCATGAACTTCAGCACCACGGCCGTAATGATGCAGCCGATGATGGTGCCGACAATGCGGTCCGAGCGGCGCTGCTTGGTCATGCTGAAGCTCGGCTTCAGGATGATGACGATGGTCAGCACGATCCAGTAGCTGTGCGCCTTGTACGGCAGCATGGCGCCGATCGCCAGGCCGGCGGCAATCGCCATCGAGACCCGCAAGGCAAAGCGGAACACCGGCGAGTCCATGCGGAAGTGCGAGACCATGAGCTGCAGTTCGTACTTCTGCTGCGACAGGAAAGGCTGCATGTCCATGTCGCGCCAGAACGGCGTGTCTTCATACACCTTCTGGCTCGACACGTGCAGCTCGCCGATCATGCGGATGATGGCGGTGATCTTGTTGCGCTGGGCGCGCAGCACGGTGACTGCTTCGCGGCGCGGCTTGCCGGCGTCGAGTTCGTCCTGCAGGCCGGCGATTTGCCGCTCCAGGGTTGCCAGTTCGGGCGTGTAGTCGACTTCCGGATAGGAGGCGCGCTTGCGGGTCACCGCATAGGCCACCGATTCGATATCGCGTGCCGCCTTGTACGCCAGGTCGTGCAGGGTGCGCAGGGCGGGCGAGTCGGCCAGGTGCGTGCGCAGCGCCGCGTAATCGGTGTGGGTGGCGAGAACCTGCTCGTACAGGTCCAGCATGCAGACGTGGATCTGCACCACCACCGCATCCTTGCGGTTGTTGTGCGCGCGCAGGATCAGGTCGCGCGAAGCCTGCTGGCGGTCGGCCAGCAAGGCCTGGTGGCGCACCAGCTTGTTGAACTGTTCGGTGAGGTTGTAGCGCGTGTCATAGAAGTCGGCCTTGATGTCGATATAGGCCGCCAGTTCGAACAGCGCTTCCGCCAGCACTTGCTGCTTGATGCGATGGCGCAGTACATAGGCGACACCCATGGCATAGGCCAGGTAGGCCAGCGCGCCGAGCATGAACAGGCCGGCGTGCGCGAACGACTGCGCCGGCGTCAGCACATGCTCGGTCGACATGGTCATGATGAACAGCGTCGCCAGTTGCAGCGGCATCGACTTCTTGCCATACACGACCATCATGCTGGCGAAAAAGCTCACCGCCACCAGCATCGGCATCAGCAGCCAGTAATACGGCCCGCACAGGCTGATCAGCAGCGTGACGGCGGTGCATAGCAGCACCGATGCCATCATCTCGTTGAACTTGTGGCGCAGCGGGCTTGGCATGTCCATCAGCGCGGTGCACAGCGCGCCGATGCCGATCGACATTGCGGTATGCGTGTCGGTCAGCCACATGGCCAGCGCAATAACGCCCACCAGGCCGGCGCCGAAGCGCAGGCCCAGGTGGAAGTAGTGGCTGTAGAAGAAGGTGCGGGGGTCTAGTGCGTAGTGCATGGTCCCCGTCTTACACAATCGACAGGACAGGGTAGCGGCGCCATTCAGGCTCGCGCTGTCGCTGGCAGTTGTGGAAGATGAAGTGCAGCACTGCGTCCTTGTCCTTCACCAGCGCCGGGTTGGCGGCTTTCCAGTTCTCGAACCTGGCCCTGGTTTCCGGCTCGGCTGCCAGGATGTCGGCCGCCAGGTCTTCGAACACGTAGTCGGAGATGTTCTCCTTGCGCTCCAGGACGGAGTTGAAGAAGCCCCAGCGGAAGAAGGAATCGTGGCCTTGCGGTTCCAGGGTTTCGACGGCGTAGCGCGCGTTGTCCTGGTCCAGCGAAATGTACCAGTCGCCGGCGCTCAGCTCAAACGTGGCTTCCCGCTTTTCGACTTCCACTTCGTCGTGGAACATATGGCCTTCATAGGCGGTCGGGCGCGAGGTCACGCTGTTGATGTGGTAGTACTGGGCCTGCACCGTGGTCGGTGCTTCGATGCGGGTCATCTGCACGCCATTCCATTGCAGGCGCTCGATCGCTTCACGCCATTGCTGCGGCACGACGTAAGCTTTCGGGGCCTTGATCACGGCGTCGGCAGGGAAGCGGTTGAACCACTTGATGTCGCGCGCCCATGGCTTGCTGCGGTCGTAGGACAGGCGGATGTAGTCACCCAGTTTGGACGGGCTGCGCTGCGCCTCGTAGCCTTTGAAATGGAAGGTGCCTGGATTCTCTTCATCCATGCGCCAGGTGACGGCCCATTCCTTCTGCTTGCGTTGCGCGGCCTTGGTGGCGGCACGCAGGGCCTTGATTTGTTCGCCGTGCTTGACGGTGAAGTTGCGCACGGTATCGACCAGGGCACGCATCGATTCGTAGCGGTCGGCGTAAGGCTTCAGCATATGCGTCTCCGGCATGAAGCCGATGATGTTATGCAGCGCGGTGAAGCCGGTCGAGAAGCGCGCGGTTTCCAGGAAGTCGGCGATGCCGTCGTCCGGGGTTTCCACCACAGGATTCACGTAAGGGCAAGTCGGCCAGCCGGCGGCAGCCATGTCTTCGTAAATCTGCGGCAGCATGGTGTCGCGCAGGAAGTCGCCCAGTTGGCCACCCAGCTTGTCGCACTGGGTGTGGATCAGGGTCATGGTGTAGCTGTAATCGGCGCCGTTGGAGGTGTGGGTGTCGACCATCACGTCCGGATCCCAGGCGGTAATCAGCTGGTTGAAGAACTTCGCGTTCAGCGTGTCGCATTTGACGAAGTCGCGGTTCAGGTCCAGGTGGCGGCTGTTGCCGCGGAAGCCGAACATTTCCGGGCCGTCCTGGTTGGCGCGCGAGGTGTTCTGGCGATTCAGGCAGCCGTCCACGTTGTAGACCGGGACGAACAGCAGCACGGTCTTGCCCAGGCTTGCCAGCAGCTCCGGCTTGAAGCACAGGTCGCGCACGGTCGCCATGCACGAGTCGATGCCTTCCGGCTCGCCAGGGTGGATGCCGTTGTTGTTGAAGAAGACCGTACGGCCTTCGCGCTTGATCGTTTCGCGGTCGAAAACGCCGTCGGCGCTGACCACGCCCACATGCAGGGGGATGCCGCCGTCCGATACGGCTGCCTGTTCAAATTTCAGGATATTCGGGAAGCGGCGTGCCAGTTCTTCGTAGAAGGCGATGCACTCGGTCCAGAGGGTAGTCTGGTTTTTATTGCCTTTTTCGTAAGGCGTGAGCATTTCTTGCATGGTCTGGATCTCAGGTTTCTGCATGTGGGGGGATCAGCGATTTTACCATTTGGCCCCGGGTTCAGCCCTTGCGGCCGTTAGCCTCCACCCATTTTGCGTAGGCGGCGGCCCAGCCGGCCAGCACTTCCCTGGTCTTGTCGTTATTGACCTTGCCGTCTTCGCCGATCAGCGCACTGCCATTGCCAATGTAGACCTCAGGGCCGGGCATCACAGGAGCGTTCAGGGTCACCATGGTCTGGCGCACATTGTGGTTGCCCGCGAAGCCGCCCACCGCGCCGATGGAGGCAGAGATCACGCCGACCGGCTTGGCGTTCCAGATGCTGTGGCCCCACGGACGCGAACCAACGTCGATGGCGTTCTTCAACGCGCCCGGCATGGAACGGTTGTATTCCGGCGTGGCGAACACGATGCCGTCCACGTTGCGCAGCTTGTCGCGGAAGGCGGTCCAGGCGGCGGGCGGGGTGTGCGCATCGTCCAGGTCCTGGTTGTACAGCGGCAGGTCGCCGATGTCGACGAACTCGAATTGCAGCTCGGCCGGCGCCACTTCCACCAGCGCGTTAGCGAATTTGCGGTTCAGCGAATCCTTGCGCAGGCTGCCGACGATGAGGGCGATTTTCTTGGTCATGAGTGTGGCTCCTTGTAAAACAGACAATGTACATCAAGCGGGAAAAACATGTGCGTCCTGTCGCAGGGCGTCATACAGGAATTGGCTGAGGGCCTTGATCCGTGCCACGTTGCGCAAGTCGCGGTGGCTCAGGACCCAGAGTTGGGTGTGGAAGCGCGAGTCCGGCGGCGCCAGTTGCTCCAGCGCGCGCTCGCGGTCGGCCAGCATGCACAGCAGGGGCGCCACGCCCATGCCGTTGCGCGCCGCGTCGACCATGGTCACCAGGCTGTCGGTGCGCACCGCG
>CAMLSG010000014.1 GCA_946482635.1 uncultured Duganella sp. | reverse complement strand
TTCCTTGGCGGTCAACTGGCCGGACTCGATGCCTTGGGCGATACGGGCTTGCTGGTGCTCTTCGCGCTTGTCCAGGTTTGGGGTGGACTGGGCGAAGGCAGGCAGGACAAAGGCAGATACCAGGACGGCGGCGAACAGCTTGGTGGTCTTCATGGCGTTCCCTTTCTTTGGTTGGTTTTCGCGAAGCGCGTGGCTGCAGTATAGGGTGGGTGCGGCCAGCAAAAAACATCGCGCCATGTAATCGGTGTAAGCATTTGCAACCGTTTTGTTAATGAACATCGGGGCGCAGGTGCTGCATCAGGTCTTTCAGCGCGCCTTGTGACAGGCCGTCCAGTTCCGGTGAGCGGCGGTCGATTTCGTTGGCCAGGTCGGCCAGCAGCCAATCCATTTCGTCCAGCATGGCGCGCAATTCCGCCAGGACTTCGAGGTCGTCCTGCATCACGGCCAGCATGCTGGTCATGTCGTCCGGGTTGAAGCCGGCCTGCAGCACCAGGGAACGGATTGATGCCATGCGCTCAAACAGGAATGCCATCGGCGAGCCGGGGGCGTCGGCGGCAGGGCGCTGCTGCAGCATTGACCGGAGGTCGAACCATGCATGGAGTAGTTCCGAGAGATGGTTCAGGCGTCCTGATGGATCGGCAGCAGGGCCGGCGTCTGCTGGCTGTCCGACCTGCGGTTGCAGCAGGTCGCGCAGGATGGCCAGAACATCGCCATCGAAACGCGGCTTGTTGATCCGGTACAGCATTTCGAGGCGCTGCATGTCGAGGCGGCGCAGCACGGTTTCGCTTACGTCGGCGGCGGCAATGATGCGCGCCAGCCGGTCGACCTGGGTGCCATGCAGGGCGTGCGGATAGCCGCTGCCGTCCAGCCGTTCATGGTGCTGCAGCACCGCCTTGCTTGCAGCGGCGGGGAAGCCTGGCAAATCTTTCAGCAGCACGTAGCCTGTCACGGGATGCACGTGCACGAAGCGGCGCTCCTCCGCCGTGACCTGGTGCGCCTGGTCGAGGATGCGCGGGTCGGTATGCATCTCGCCGAAGTCGTGGCATAAGGCCGCCAGCAAGACGGCAGGCAGGTCGGCCGCTGGAACGCCCATGCGCTGGGCGCAAGCGAAGGCAATGATGGCCGTGCGCAGGGTGTGCTCGAACATCTCCTTGTGCTTGTCCGCCATCACGGTCAGGCGCAATTCGATGGTCGAGTGCAGGCGCAGGTTGGCGGTGCAATGCTTTAGCTGGCGTGGGTCGCCGGCCCGCGCCAGGAGCTGGCGGTAAGTCGCGTCATGCTCGAGGATGCGGTCGAATTCAATCGCCAGCGTGGCCGCATCGACAGCCTTGTCGGAGGACAGTACCTGGTCGAGCGGGGCGGAGAGCTTGTAGCGGGTGAGCTTTTCGAACTGCTTGCTGTCGATGCGGGCGCCCTTGGCCAGGATCTTGGTGCCGTTGCTGGCGTAGATGTCTTCGCTGGCAATGACATCGCGCGTGTCGCCCATCTCGGTGACCGAGCGCACGAAATGCGGGCTCTCGCCGGGAATATCCGTCAATTGCATATCGCTAGCCATCGGGCCTCCAATTTGGTGCCAGGTCTGACAATCGGACATTTTGCGCGCAAAATGTCCGATTGTCAGACCTGGCACCAAAAAAAAGCCCCGCGCTAGGCGGGGCTGGAAGCAGAGGCGGAGAGACGCCTTTGAAACACCTTAAAACTTGTAGCGCAGGCCGGCCAGGAATTCGCGGCCGGTCACGTTGTTCACCACCACGCTATTGCGCGCGCGGCTTACGAACTGGTCGTTTTCCTCGTTGGTCAGGTTCACGCCTTCCAGCGTGAGTTCCAGCTTGTCGTTGACTTTGTACGACACGGACATGTCCACGTTGAGCGACTTGTTCTTGCCTTCGACGTCGTTGTTGTTCTGGCCCGGCACGCGGGTCACGAACGACGAACGGGAGGAAGCCGAGATGCGGGCACTGAGCTTGCCGTTGTCGTAGTACAGCGTGGCATTCCAGGACCGCGGCGACAGGTTCAGCAGGTCGTCGGTGATGCGGGTGTCGCTGGTGGGCGATACCACGTACTCGATCTTGGACTTCACATGCGTGTAGTTCAGCAGCGCGCCGAAATCCTTGCCCCATGCCGGCAGGAAGGTGAACGGCTGCTGGTAATTCAGCTCGAAGCCTTTCAGCTTGCCGCCATCGGTGTTGATCGGCGCTGTCACCTGGAACACTTCTTCGCCGGTGAAGTTGGACGGCAGCAGCGACAGCGGCAGGCCGGTATCCTTGAACGCTACGTTGGTGCGCAGCGACTGGATGTAGGTCTCGATGTTTTTCTGGAACAGGCCCAGGCCGACGAAGGCGTTCTTGCCGAAGTAGTATTCGAAGCTGGTGTCGAAGGTCTTGGCGCGGAACGGCTTCAGGTTGGGATTGCCGGTATTGACTGACAGCGTGCCGGTGGTGGCGATGGTACCGCCAGGCGACAGCAGGCCCAGTGGTGGACGGGTCATCACCTTGGCGGCGCCGAAGCGGGCGATGAAGTCCTGGGTCAGGTTGGCGGCCAGGTTAAACGACGGCAGGGTATCGGAGTAGCTGTTTTCTACCGTGACTGCGGTGCCGCCACCGGTCGCCAGGTAGCCGGTGGCGCTCAGATCCGTCTTCACGTAGCGGGCACCGAAATTGCCGCGCAGCGGAATGTTGCCCAGCTCCGTCTTGAACTCGCCCATCAGGTAGAAGCCCTTGTCTTCTTCGCCGACGGAGCGGTTGTTGCCGCGCGCATTGCCGTTGGTGATGGAGGACAGGGTGAAGTCGCCCGGACCGCCGGCAGGGCCGCTCTTGATGCAGTTGCAGTAGATGTCGTAGGCCTTGGCGATGGCGTTCAGGTCGGGAATCAGCCAGGTGGTGTAGGTGCCGGCGGGAAGGTTCTGGCCTTTGCCGAAGCCGCTTACGGTAGTCGTCAGGTTGCCGGAACCGGCGGGCGGCGCGAAGATCGTGTCGTTCTGGTTTACGCGGCGCGACTCATAGGAATCGAAGTCGTACTTTTTGCGATTCAGGCCGCCCTTGATGGTCAGCGCGTCCGAAGCTTCCCACGACAGGTCCACGTTTGCGGTGTCGTTGCGGTTGGTGGCGCCTTGCGGACGGATGCGGATTTCGCTGGTGGTCGTGTTCGGGACCGTCGTCGGCTGGGTGCCGCTGGCGACTTGCGGCACGCCGACGATTCCCATGCTGCCGATGGCCGCCGGATCGAACGGCAGCGAAATGAGCGGGTGGCGATCATCCTGGCGGAAGTCGATGGTGTAGCCGTTCACGTTCAGGGCATCGAGCGTGGTCGTGGTCTGCACCGGGTTGCGGAACTTCGAGGTGGCGCGGCCAACGCGAGCCTGCAGTTGCAGGGTATCGGTCAGGCGCTGCTCGATGGTCAGCGTAGGCTGCGTAAAGGTGGTGGACAGTTCGTCAAAGCGCGACTCGGCGCGCATGTCGACGCCGTTGAACTTGCCGTACAACAGGTTGCCGTTCGGCGCGTACTGCGCTTCCACGACCGAGGTTTGCGGCTTGCCGCCCTGGCTGGCGGAGCGGCTGAACGAAATCGCTTCCAGGAAGTCTTCCTGGCGCGTTGCATCGAGCTTCGCGTACAGCATGTCGAAGGTCACCAGCGAGCCTTGCATCGGACGCCATTGCACGGAACCGGTCAGGCCGACGCGGTCCTGGTCGTGGGTCAGGCGGCCATAGCGCGGCAGGCGCGGATGGAAATTGTTGGCGTTGCTGGCCAGGTTGTAGGCATCGGTTGCCGCTTGCGACGCAGGCAGGCGCGGGACGCCTTGGGCAGCAGGCCCGCAGGTTGCGGCGGTGGAGTTGGCCGGATTGGCTGCCACGCCTTGCGGTGCGCACCAGCCGCCGCTCGATGGGCCGTTATCCCAGCGCACGGTGGAGAAGCCTTCTTCCAGCAACTGGCGCTTGGAGAAGGCGCCGGACAGCAGCACGCCCACCTTGCGGTCGGCGAAGGTGTCGGACAGCAGGAAGGCCACGCGCGGGTCGGTCTTCTTCGACAGGTCGTTATACTTGCCCTTGGCCGTGATGGTGGCGTTGAAGCCCCTCAGGTCGAACGGGCGCATGGTCTGCAGGTCGACGGTGGCGCCCAGCGAGCCTTCATCCACGTCGGCGGAAGAACTCTTGCGCACGGTCAGCGAGGAAAACAGTTCGGAAGCGAACACGTTGAAGTCGAAGCCGCGCGAGCGGTTGGTGCCGCCGGAGCTGTCGGTGCCGCCGGTGGTGGCCAGCGCTTCCAGGCCGTTGATGCGCACGCGGGTGAAGTCCTGGCCCAGGCCGCGCACGGTGATGCTGCGGCCTTCGCCGGCGTCGCGGTCGATCACCACGCCGGGCACGCGCTGCAGCGATTCGGCCAAGTTGGTGTCGGGGAACTTGCCCATGTCTTCGGCCTTGATGACGTCGACGATGCCGTTGTCTTCGCGCTTCTTGTTCAGCGCCGATTCCAGCGCGGCGCGCAGGCCGGTGACCACGACCTTCATTTCCGGTTCCGCGGCTGGCGCGGCCGGTGCGGTGGCCTGTGCGTGGGCAAGGCCCATGGCCAGCGCGGTGACTGAGTAAGTGCCGACGAGGCGTAGCGCGAACTTGCGCAAAGCCTCGGTTTGATCCGTGAACTTCATGCCATCTCCTGTTTTATTTTTCCGCCGGCCCTTGTAAGTGGTCAGGCCAGTTTCGGTATTTTATGCTAATGCTTTTGCAATGTGGTCAGTCCAAATGTATTTATTTGCAAAATTGGCCTGTCCAGATCAGGCGTCTGCGGAAAACTCCCCGCTATAGCGCTTTTCGCCTATGGTGACGTTGTCGAGGACCAGGCTGCGGACGTTGTGCAGAAGCCACGGTTGTTCGGTATTGCGCGGCGTGCCGAAGTCGCAGTCGCGGATTTTCACGCGCGTGACCGGCGGGATTGCGGCGCGTGGAGCTCCGTTGTAACTGCTGGCGACTGGGCCCAGCATCACGATGGCCTGGTAGCAGGACGCCTTGCCGGTGGGCGTGGCGACATTGCTCACCCTGAGGCCGGAGATCTCGATGTCAGACACTTCTGGCGGACGGCTGCGCACCGCGTCATCGCCGGGGGCGTAATCGCAATCGAAGGTGATCACGGCGCCGGCGCCGGTAGCGACGGGAGCGGACGGTTTGGTGGTGCCGGGCAGCGGCTTGTAGAAGCTTGGCTTGGTCTGCACGCCGTTCGGCAGGGTGCAGTCGCGCACGTAGAGGTGGCGCAGGAAGCCGCCGCGGTTCATATTGGTTTTCAGGCGGATCGCGGTGTTGAGCGCATCGCTGGCCCAGTGCAGGTTCCTGAATTCGATCTGCTCGGCGTAGACGTGCTCAATGCCGCCGGCCATTTCGCTACCCAGCGTGACGCCGCCATGGCCGCTGTTCATCACGCAGTGGCGGATCAGGATGTTGCGGGTGGGGCCGTAGTGGGTGTCCTTGTTCTTGCCGGCCTTGATGGCGATGCAGTCGTCGCCGTTGTTGAAGGTGCAGCCTTCCACCAGCACGCCCTCGCAGGCTTCGGGATCGAAGCCGTCGCTGTTCGGGCCCAGGCTTTCCATGTTCACATCCTTGAAGTGGACGTTGCGGCTGGCGACCGGGTGGTGCACCCAGAATGGCGCGCCGACTATCTGGTAGCCCTGGAGCAGCACGTTTTCGCATTCGATCAGTTCGACCATGCAAGGGCGCAGGAAGTGGCCGTGGCCGAATATGCGCTTATTGGCGGGAACACTGGATTCGGAGAGCGCGGGAAGGTAGCGCGAATCGCTCTGCCAGCGATCGTTTGGGCCTTCGATCAGGATGCGTTCTCCAGTGGCGCGCTGCACCTGCGCGGAGTTATTCGGATTGACGGCAGATTCCGTGCGCTCGCGGGCGGGCTTGCCGCGGCCTTTCCAGTCCCACCAGCATTCGCTTGGGTTGTTCTCGAAGGGGACGCCACCCTGGCCGTCCAGCACGGAGGTCCAGTCTTCGCCGGTGAGGGCGATGTTCTTCTGGCCGTGGGCGTAGACCAGGGGCGAGAAGTTCAGGCAATCGTTACCTTGCCAGCGGCTGCGAACCAGCTTGCCGTTCTTGCCGCAGTCGATGTCGCCGTACTTGGCGTAATCGTCCGGATTGGCGCTGAACATCAGGCGCGCGCCTTTCTCCAGGTGCACGTGGACGTTGGAGCGCAGCACCAGCGGGCCTTTGATGTACCAGGCGCCAGCCGGAATGACTACGCGCCCGCCGCCGGCCTGGTGCGCGGCGGCGATTGCAGCGGTGATGGCGGGGTAGCAGTCATGGCTGCCTTTTGCCGGCGTTTGCAGCGTGCCGGGCTCGAGCGACGCAACCTGGCCTTGCACGTCGATCAGCTTGCATGGCTTGGCGCCGTACTTCGTGACCGGGAAATCCTGCTTGCGGAAGGCGAGCGGAGTTGCGAAGCGCGATGCGATTTCCTGCGCCCGCAGCCATGGATCGTTGCCTGCCGGGGCGTCCGCGGCAATGGCAGCCATCCGCGCGAACACGGGCTGCGAAGCCGCGAGCGCACTGCCGGCAAGCGCTGCGCGCAGCAGGACTCGGCGCTTCGGCGCGGATGGGCTCGTGTCAACCAAAGAGCCTGACCCCAAGGTTGACACGGACTCGGCTTTGACGCGGGCGCTCATTGGGTGGCCTTCAGGGTGGTGCGCACGGGATTGGCGGCGCGGGCTGCGGCGTTGGCTACGTAGGATTCCCATTGCTCGCGGCTGGTGATTTCGCCGGCGCGGCTCCAGGCGCCGCCGGCGTAGTAGCGGAGTGGCTTGCCTGCGCTAGTTGGTGCGAGGATCAGTTCATTCAGGCTGTCTTCTGCAAAGCCTTGTGCGGTGGGGACGATGACTGCCGTGCCGAAGGCGCCGTTGCTGGCTTGTTCGACCCACTGCAGCAGTACCTTGCCTTCGCGCTTGGTGGCGATTTGCGGGCCCTGGCCTTTGTCGCTTGGAGTCTTGTTCAGGCCGACCGCGATGGTCAGCGGCTTGTCGCCTGCATAGCTGAAGGTAGACTCGATCATGTCCAGCTGCTGGCCGGCGTCGACGGTGAAGCGCTTGGTTTCGGTGACCGGCAGGCCGGCGGCGTCCCATGCGGCGTAGGACAGTTCGAAGATCGAGCGCACGGGGCCGTTGGCGAGTACTTTCCAGCTTGCGTAGTTGGTGGAGACGTACAGCTTGCCGCCATCCCATACACCGGTACCGCCGGCGCCGCGCGAGCGGCCGACGTTGTACATGTCCATGCCTTCGCCTTCGTCATGGTGGTAGTGGTCGTGGCCTTTGTTGTACCAGCGGTCGACAATCATGTAAGGCACGCGCTTGAACCACAGGTCCAGGCCGGAAGTCACCAGCACTTCCTTCACGACGCCAGCCGGGGCGGGGGCTGCCAGTGCGGGGCCGTAGGTGCGGTGGCCGATCTTGTCGTTCTCCCAGCCGAAATCGTCAAGGCGCTCGGGCACGTAGCGGGCGAAGGTTTGCGCAGCAAATACGGGTGCGACGCTGTCGATCTTTTCAACTGTGTAGGTGGCGGACTTTTCGCCGGCTTTGAAGCTGTGCTGGAAAATCAGTTCGCCATAGGCGATGCCGATGTTCTGCGGGTCTTTTGCCTGTGGTGCGACGTTGGTGACCTGGTGCGGCACCACGCGGCCGGATGCATCGCGCACAGCGATTTTCTGCACCAGCGCATGCGGCAGGGCTTTGTTCACTTCCGACCACGGCACGGTCACAGTCTCCGCCGGCCGTGCGATGTCGAGGTCATGCTGCAGCGTGATGGTCAGGCGTTCCGCTGCGCTGGCAGCAATCGCGGGCAGTGCGGCGGCCAGTGCGGCGAGGATGCGGGTCGTCTTCATGGCTGCTCCTTAGTGGTGTTCGCGGTAGTCGGTCTGGCCGCCTTTCGGCAGGTAGTGATAGGTGCGGACGCGGTACTGGATGTCGAGCTTGGGATTGGTGACCAGCTTGATCATTTCGGCGCCGGCCAGCAGCACGGGGCCGTAGCCGTGCAGGGCGTGCTTGCTGGTGGGGCGGTTGTAGTAGTACACCATGTCGCCGGCCAGGGTGGTGCCGACGCAGGTGCCTTCCACTTCGCCCTGGCCGGTGATTTTTGTCTGCAGGCCGGCCCAGCCGGCTTGTGCGATCGAGCCGTACGGAGCTGGCGAGATCCAGCCCTGGTTGACGGCGTGGGCGATCACGTAGGTGAAGATGGCGGAGGCGGAAGTCTCGAGGTAGGAGTCGTTACGGTCGATCATCTGGTGCCACAGGCCGCTGCCGGACTGGCGCTCGGCAATGCCCTTCAGCGACAGGCGCAGTTGCGCCAGCACTTTGGGGTAGCCCGGATGGTCTTTCGGCAGCACGTCGAGCAGGTCGGACATGGACAGCACGGCCCAGCCGTTGGCGCGCGACCAGTAGAAGTTCGGCGCGTCGTTCATGCCGGCGTGCCAGCCGTGCGTGAACAGGTTGGCCTGCGGGTTGAACAGGTAGCCCGCCATGTTGAGCACGTTGTTCACGGCGTCGTCATAGTAGGCGCGCTTGCCGGTCATGCGGCCCATTTCGGCCAGTGCCGGCACGCCCATGTACAGGTCGTCGCCCCACAGCGATTCGGCTTGCGGGCGCTTGCGGGCCAGGGTGCCGTCCTTCAGGCGGTACTGCTTGTTGGCGACCCAGTCGCTGCAGGTGGCGATCATGTCAGCGAGGTCGGGGCCGACCCTGGCTGCGCGGGCGCGCATCAGGGCGGCGCACATCGAACCGGAATCGTCGAGCGAACGCGGGTCGAGGAAGCGCGAGAAGCTGTTGCCGCGTTCCAGCTTGAACTGTTTTTCCTGGGCGGCGAAGTAAGGCTTGGTCTGTTTGAAGAAGTTGAAGTGGCGCTCGGTCATGGCGAGGAAGCTGCGGTCGCCGGTCACTTCGGCCGCGCGCAGCAGGCCGGAATGCACCACGCCCATTTCGTACACCTGGATGCCGAAGTCGCCCTTGCTCGGTTCGAAGATCGCATCGGCTACAGGTGTTTTCAGGTCGGTGATTGCTTCGCCAGTCTTCTTGTTGATGATGCGGGTCGGCGTCACGCTGTCCATGTAGCCGCGTACTTTCTGCAGCGTGCCGGTGATTTCGGCGACGGTCGGCATCTTGTACGGGACCGGGTAGCTGCCTTCACCCGCGTCGTTCTGGTTTTTGTTGTCAGGATTGCGGTAGGGGCCTTCCGCGTGGGCAGGGCTCAGGGCGAACAGGCAGGCCAGGGCGGCTGCCAGCAGGGACGATGTCGGCTTCATGGGTCTCCGTGCGACGTTTTAAGTGTGGTGTAACTGCGTCATCTGGTCAGGCCATTCTAATTTGGTCAGACCAAATATGCAAGGTGGACTAGCCAATCGTCGTTTTTGTGTGGCATACTGAAAATGAAGTTCAGGATCATCAAAAGGATAGCTAATGAAACTCGCACGCTACATCAAGATGCACGAGGCAGACAATGTTGCCATCGTGGTCAATGACGGCGGCTTGCCGGCCGGCTCGGTATTCCCGGACGGCCTGACGCTGGTGGAAGGCGTGCCACAAGGGCATAAAGTCGCCCTGGTCGACCTGGCCGAAGGCGATCCCGTGACGCGCTACAACGTGACCATCGGTTACGCGGACCAGGCGATTCCACGCGGTTCCTGGGTCTCCGAAAAGGTGCTGCGCATGCCTGGCGCCCGTTCGCTCGATGGCCTGCCGATCGGCACCCGCAAGCCGGCGCCGCTGCCGCCGCTGGAGGGCTACACCTTCCAGGGCTACCGTAATGCCGATGGTTCGGTTGGTACGCGCAATATCCTGGCCGTGACCACCACCGTGCAGTGCGTGTCGGGCGTGGTCGACCACGCGGTCAAGCGCATCAAGGAAGAACTGCTGCCGCGCTATCCGAATGTGGACGACGTGGTGGGGCTTGAACACATTTACGGTTGCGGCGTGGCGATCGATGCGCCGGGCGCCGATGTGCCGATCCGCACGCTGCGCAATATCAGCAAGAACCCGAATTTCGGCAACCAGGTGATGGTGGTCAGCCTTGGCTGCGAGAAGCTGCCGCCAACGCGCCTGTTCCCGGCGGGGAGCATCCCGATCGCGTCGGCCAACCTCAATTCGGCGGCCGGCGAGCCGGACGTGGTGTGCCTGCAGGATGGCGCCCACGTCGGCTTCAATTCGATGATCGATTCGATCATGCGCACGGCGGAGCATCATCTCAAGGTGCTGAACGCGCGCCAGCGCGAAACCGTGCCGGCCTCCGAACTGGTGGTGGGCGTGCAGTGCGGCGGCAGCGATGCCTTCTCGGGCGTGACGGCCAACCCGGCGGTGGGTTTTGCCACCGACCTGCTGGTGCGTGCCGGCGCGGCCGTTATGTTCTCTGAAGTGACTGAAGTGCGCGATGGCATTGACCAATTGACTTCCCGTGCTGAGACGCCGGAAGTGGCTGCGGCAATGATCCGCGAGATGCAGTGGTATGACGATTACCTGAAGCGCGGCGGCGTCGACCGCAGCGCCAACACGACGCCGGGCAACAAGAAGGGCGGCCTGTCGAACATCGTGGAGAAAGCCATGGGTTCGATCGTGAAGTCCGGCTCGGGCGCGATCCACGGCGTGCTGTCGCCGGGCGACAAGTTGACACAGAAGGGCCTGATCTACGCGGCAACGCCGGCCAGCGATTTCATTTGCGGTACGCTGCAGATGGCGGCGGGCATGAATATTCACGTCTTCACCACCGGTCGCGGCACGCCTTACGGCCTGGCGGCGGTGCCGGTGATCAAGGTCGCCACCCGCAATGACCTGGCGCAGCGCTGGCACGACCTGATGGACGTGAACGCAGGCCGCATTGCCAGCGGCGAGGCTACCATTGAGGATGTGGGCTGGGAACTGTTCCGCCTGATGCTGGACGTGGCGAGCGGCAAGGAAACCTGGGCCGAACACTGGAAGATCCATAATTCACTGGCGCTGTTCAATCCGGCGCCGGTAACCTGATGACGGAGTAAGAGACATGAGCCAAACTGGAAAACCATTCAAGCGCATTCTGATGACCGGTGCCGCCGGCGGCCTGGGCAAGGTGCTGCGTGACCGCATCAAGCCTTGGGCTGAAGTGGTGCGCCTGAGCGATATCGCCGACATGGGCGAGGCGCGTCCCGGCGAGGAGCTGGTGCCGTGCGACCTCTCCGACAAGGCGGCCGTGATGAAGCTGATGGAGGGGGTGGATGCGGTGCTGCACTTCGGCGGCATCTCGACCGAGGCGCCGTTCGAGGCGATCATGCAGGCCAATATCCTGGGCGTGGCGAACCTGTACGAGGCGGCCTACAAGCACGGCGTGAAGCGGCTGATGTTCGCCAGCTCGAACCATGCTATCGGCTACTACAAGACCACCGATATGCTGGATGCGAACATGCCGACCCGCCCGGACAGCATGTACGGCATCTCCAAGGTATTCGGCGAGCAGATGTCGCGTTACTACTACGACCGCTTCGGCATCGAGACCGTCTGCATCCGTATCGGCTCCAGCTTCCCGCAGCCGGCCAACAAGCGCATGATGTCGACCTACCTGTCCTACGACGACCTGACGGAGCTGCTGCGTTGTTCGCTGTTCACGCCGCGCGTGGGGCATACCATTGTGTTCGGCATGTCGGACAATGATTCGGTGTGGTGGGATAACCGTTATGCGGCGCACCTGGGCTATCGCCCGAAGGATTCGTCGGCCAAGTTTGCGCACCTGTTCCCGGATACTTCCGACTTCCCGGAGAAGGACGATGTCACCACCATCTACCAGGGCGGTAAATTCCTGCTCGATGGCCCGATGTTCAAATGATTGAGCTGTGCAGCGGCAGCCTGCGGGCGGTAGTGCTGCCAGCTGCCGGTGGCGGCCTGGCGCGGCTTGACTGGCTGGGTGGCGCTGCGCCGATGGCTGTGCTGCGGCCGGCGCCAGACGGCATAGCGCTGCCGCTGCCCGGCCAGATGGCCTGTTTCCCGCTTGTCCCCTGGTCGAACCGGATCGCCCCTGCCGGCTTTGAGTTTGAAGGCCGGCGCATCACTCCGGCGCCAACGCGGGAAGGCGAGCCTTGCCCGATCCACGGTGAAGGCTGGCGGCTGCCGTGGCATGTCGAGGCGAGGGACGAAAGCAGCGTTGTGCTTTCGCTGTATCGCCGAGATGGTTCGCCCTTTGCGTTCACCGCCCATCTGGCTTACACGCTGTCTCCCAACACTTTGCGCGTGACGCTCAAGGTCACCAATAATGGCAGCCATGCGTTGCCATTTGGCCTGGGCCTGCACCCGTGGATGCCGGCTCCCGACGACGCCCTGGTCCGGGCTCCGGCAGATGGCGTTTGGCTGTCCGGCACCGACAAGCTGCCCGCCGAGCGGTCTGCACTGCCGCAGGCCTGGGACTTTGCGGAAGACGTGCCGCGGCCATTGCCGCCTGAAGGCGTCGATAACGCTTTCACCGGGTGGAATGGCAGCGCGCAGATCGACTGGCCTTCACGGCGCCTGCGCCTGCGCATCCGTGCCGATATGGGCTACTACATCCTGTATGCCCCGCCGGGCAAGGACTTCTTCTGTTTCGAACCGGTCGACCACCCGATCAATGCACACAACTTGCCGGGAGGTGCTGTGGCGAACGGCCTTACCGTACTGGCGCCGGGTCAGGATTTGCGGCGCACTGTGCGTTTCGCTGTTGAGGAGATTGCATGATCAGGCTGCACGCGGTGCTGGCCGTTGCCTGGCTCGCCGTTGGCGCGAATGCCCTGGCGGCTTCCGAGGCGCCATATAACGCTGAAACCGCCTACGCAAAGCTGGCTGGCCAGTACCCATATATTGCAATTGCCAGCGGCGAAGCGGCGGCCCCGGTGCGGGTTCTGCGCGGCCTTACCTATGTCCAGCGCGGCGATCACGCCATGCAACTGGACCTTTACCTGCCTGGAGCAAATGGCGAAGGCGGCGAACGCGCTTCGCCGCTGGTCGTACTGGTCCATGGCGGCGGATGGCGCAGCGGTACGCGGGAGAATATGGCGCCGCTGGCCGCGCGCCTCGCAGCCAGGGGCTTTGCGGCCGCCACGGTCGACTATCGCCTGTCGGGTGAAGCGCAGTATCCGGCGGCGATCGACGACGTGAGGCAGGCGATTCGCTGGCTGCGTACGACAGCTTTGGAGTACGGCCTGGACGACAAGCGCATCGCTATCGCGGGCGGATCGGCGGGCGGCCAGATCGCTGCGCTGGTCGGCATGGCAAATGGCGGCGACGCGTCCAGTGCGGTACAGGCGGTGGTCAACATCGACGGGCTGTCCGACTTCACGTCCGAAGAAGCGCGCAAGCATGAAGACGACCCGGCCAAGAATCCGTCCGTGGCCGGAGCATGGTTGGGAGGACGTTATGCGGAACAGGAGGCGCGCTGGCGAGATGCGTCGCCCCTGACGCATGCCGGCGCAAGCAGTGCGCCGATAATGTTCATCACCAGTGGCCAGCCACGCTTCAGCGTAGGGCGGGAAGCTTTGACAGGGCGGCTGGCCCAATTCAAGATCCCGACCGAGCACGTGAACCTGCCCGGCGCGCCGCATTCATTCTGGCTGTTCGATCCCTGGCTGGCGCCAACCGTCGACGCCATGCAGGCATTCCTGGAGCGTACGCTTGGCGCGCCGCAAATCGCGCGTGCGCCATGGTCGCCGGACCTGGGCGATGGACGCTACCGCAATCCGGTCCTGCACGCCGACTATTCGGACCCCGATGTGATCCGCGTCGGCAAGCGCTACTACATGACCTCTTCGAGCTTCACCAACGTGCCTGGCCTGCCGTTGCTGGAGTCCGTCGATATGGTGAACTGGCGTCTGGTCGGCCACGCCCTGCCGCGGCTGGTGCCGGAGGAAGCCTTCCGCACGCCGCAGCACGGCAAAGGCGTGTGGGCGCCATGCCTGCGCTACCACGATGGCAAGTTCTGGATCTTCTATCCGGATCCGGATTTCGGCATTTACGTCATCACCGCGAAGAACTTCGCCGGGCCCTGGAGCAAGCCCCGGCTGCTCATGGCAGGCAAGGGCCTGATCGATCCTGCGCCGCTGTGGGACGATGATGGCAAGGCATGGCTGTTGCACGGATGGGCGAAGTCGCGCGCAGGCTTCAACAACGTCCTCAGCCTGCGCCAAATGGCCCCGGATGGCAGCCGCATGCTGGACGATGTGAGCCGCGTGGTCATCGACGGCAATACGCTTCCGGGCTACAAGACGCTGGAAGGCCCCAAGCTCTATAAGCACAAGGACTGGTATTACGTGTTTGCGCCGGCGGGCGGCGTGGAGACAGGGTGGCAGTCGGTGTTCCGTTCGCGGCATATTGACGGTCCTTACGAGGCACGCATTGTGATGGAGCAGGGCAGTACCGCCATCAACGGGCCGCACCAGGGAGCCTGGGTGCGCGCGGAAGACGGAAGCGACTGGTTCTATCATTTCCAGGATAAGCGCGCCTTTGGCCGCGTGGTCCACTTGCAGCCAATGCGCTGGCAGGCTGATGGCTGGCCGATCATCGGCGAGCCTTCCGCCAAGGCTGGTGTCGGGCAGCCCGTGATCGAGCACGCCAAGCCGATGTCGACGCCTGTAGCCAGCGAGCGCAAACCAATGCTGAACTGGCCGGCAGTCGGTGACGAATTCGAAGCGGCGTCACTGGCACCGCAATGGCAATGGGCCGCAAATCCAGGGCCGGACTGGTACTCGCTGAAGTCGCGCCCTGGCTACTTGCGCCTGAATGCACAGCCGGCGCCTGCCGGCGACGGCAGCGGGGCATCAGTGGCGCCTTTGCGTACATTGGCTGCGGTGCTGACTCAAAAGCCCCCGGCACCGGTCTTCACGGCGACTGCGAAACTTGACCTGCACGCCGTCGCGGACGGCGATTCGGCTGGCCTTGCGATGTACGGTCAAAGTTATGCCTGGATTGGCCTGCGCCGCGAGCACGGCGAAATGCGCGTGGTCTTTGTGCGCTGCGAGGCAAGCAACGACAAGTGCAAGGAGCAAACGGCAGCGTCGGTGCCGGTACCGCATGAAGGGCAGCCACTCCAGTTACGCATGGCAGTGGGCGCGGGCGGCCAGACCGTATTCTCGTTTAGCCGTGACGGTGTCATCTTCCAGCCTCTCGGGACGCCGTTCAACGCCGCAATGGGCCGCTGGGTTGGCGCCCAGCTTGGCCTGTTTGCCGCCGGCGCTCGCGGTGCCTACGCCGACATCGACTACCTGCGCATCACGCCCTGATATTGATCGTATCGCCTGCGCGCGGCTACCTCTTTTGCGTACGCAGCAGGCGCTTGGCAAAATCGTGCAGGAAATCGGCGCGCCAACGGCTGATGGTCTTTGCACCCTGGTGCGGGCCCTCGCTGGCGCTTGGATCGGGATCGTCGGTCCACCAGTCGGGATAGCGGGCCGATGGCCGGTGCGCCTGCCCCGGCGTTGCGTCGCGCGAGGTGAAGCTGCCGGATTGCCCGTCGAGCCCGGGATGGTTGCTCTTGATGCGGTAAGTCCAGGTCTTTGACTCCTTGGGCGAGAACAGGAAGTGCCATGCGCCGTCGGCGCCCGGGTGGCCTTCGAATTCCTGCTTATCCACCACCAATGCCGCCTGCGGCTTTGCCGGTGCTGTGCCGGAGGGCGAAACCACGAATTCGATCATGCCGAAAGTTTCCACCACGTCGGCTGCGCCTGGCGCTGCGGTAAAGGTGACGCGTGGTCGATCCCATGCCCGTACGAAGCGGCCACCCCAGCCTCCCGCTCCGGGCTGCGCGGGATTGGCTCCCATGACGTAGGCGAGCGAAGGCGTGTCGCCCATCTTGATCAGCGGTGCGATAGACGTGAAGTAGTCGCCGAGCGCGCCCATGCCTTTTACATGCTGCTGGACGAATGCGGCGTTGCCAAGGTCGCCCGATTGGTCTCCGCCGCTGAACCAGCCGCGATAGGTCGAGTTGTTCTCAATGATCCAGAGGTCCGGATGTTCGCGCGCAATATAGTCGTAAGCGCTGGTGGACCATTTCTTGTTTGGCCCGCCGATCATGTAGACCCGCAGTTTGTCTTTGATGCAGGGATCGTCGTGCAGCGCCTGGGCCAGGTCCTCGAAACCACCCCATAGCAACACCCACAAGGGGCGCGCGTCGCCCCGGCGCGCCTGCTGGATGATCCATGCTGATCCTTCCGTCGGCTCGCCCCAGCCGAGCGGCCCGGCCAGGTCGGATCCGCCTTGCTTTGCGATGCTGCGCAGCCTGTCCGGCGAAGGATAGCGCGGCGACCAGGTCTTGAGCTGAGGGTAGTCCTTCTCGTAGACGGAAATGATCGACATCAGATGCCGCTTGCGGTTGCGGCCTTCGCCCCATGGCGACGCAATCAGGCCTTCCAGGTCGATGTCATCGCTATACAGCAGCAGATGGACCAGCGACTGGAAATCATCGAAATCGGTGCCGCCAATATCGGTTGAGACGATCACCCGCGGCCGTTCGGTAGGCTGCATCGTTGATTGCCCGAGGCTGGACGCGCTTTGGCCTGCCAGGGCGGCCCCCAGCACCAGGGATGCGAGGAGTTCGCGCCGTTTCATTCTTGCCCCCTAGCGGCGCAGGTAGGGAAGGTAGCCGAGGCGGCCGGCGCCCGCGTTGGTCATGATATTGGCCTGCACGTCGCGCGCTGGCAGCGCCGTGAAGGCGTAGGGAACGCTCCATCCGACATCGGGCGAAAAGGCGCATTCCGCGAGCGGCTTGCCGTTCAACTGCGAGCCCCGGTCCAGCACCGCGCCCGGTTCGGACTTGCCGGGATTCTTCATCACGTCGCCGCAACTGCTCGCGCCTTCGATGTCGTAGGCGTTGGCGTCGACGATGATGTGGGCCTGCTTGGCGATGCCGATGCTGTACTCGTGTGCGTACTCCGCATGCTTGCGCGAGCCCTTGTGGAAGTTGTTGAACAGGTGCACCTGGCCGAAGCGCACCCTTGGCGTACGCGCGCTGACGTTGTCGAAGAAATTGTTCGAGAACGTGACGCGCAAATGGCCATCGTCGCCGGTGGCGCGGTCGCTGCTCCCGACCAGCGTGTTCTTCTCGTGCAGCGCGAAATGGTTGTACGACACCGTGACGAAGTCAGAACCGGAAGTGATGTCGAGCGCGCCATCGTGGCATTGCTTCAGCATGCCGTTCTCTTTCGGCGACTGGCCGTCGGTACGAGGCGCATCGGTGAAGCTGTTATGGTCGATCCAGACGTGGTGCGAACCTGTGACAGTGATGCCGTCGTACAGCGAATTCCAGTTGCCGTGCGGGCCATCCTGCGGGTCCCATTTCGGCTCCGGATCGCAGGGATTGCTGATTGACAGGTTACGGATAATGACCTGGCTCACATTGCCGGCCACGAGGCTGGCGTTGACGAAGCCGGCATCTTCGCCAAGCCCGATCAGCGTGGTATTGGAGGGCAGCCGCACTACGCCGACTTTGGCGCCATCGGCCATGTCGAGGGTGCCGCGCACCTGGATAATGCGCGCATCTGCAGATGCGGCCACTGCGGCCCGCAGTTCAGCCGGAGTCGTCACCGTATGCACGTTGGCAGGGGAAGCCGCCGCGCCGCCATGCGTGCCGCCTTGCGCGCCGGCCCAGCCATCGGCAGGCGCCCGCTCGCGCGCCGCTTGCCGCGAGGTCTCGGCAGGATCGGTCAGCGGGCCCAGGGCAGGGAATAGCCGCAGCAGTTCGCGCGCAGCCATGTCGCCGAAGAAGCGGCCGCCTTTCGGACCGAGGTGGGTGTAATCGAAGCCAGCGCCCTTGGCCTGGGCCAGTGTGTCCGCTTCCGCCGGCCCCATTGCCTGGACGGCTGCCAGCGACAGCGCATTGAGGTCCAGCACTGCCACGCCTTCGCGCTGCGCCACGTCGCGCGCCGCTGTCGCCCAAGGCGCCAGGTCGTTCCACACGTAGCCGTTGCGGAAGCTGCGGCGGGTGAGAGACGTCACGATGACGGGCACGCCGCCGGCGGCCTTGACGTCGGCAACGTAGCGGGCCATGTTTGCAGGGTATTCCGTGACCAGGTCCGTCGAGCGGCCAGGTTTGCCTGGCTGGTCGTTATGGCCGAATTGCATCAGCACGTAGGTCTTGCGAAAGCCACTACCGTCGCGCAGCAAAGCCTGCACCTCGTCCCAGCGGCCCTCGGCGCGGAAGGAGCCCGAGCTGCGGCCGTTCTTCGCGAGATTGAGGCAGGTGGTGTCAGGACGTTGGCGCCGGCACAGGTAATCGCCATAGCCGCCGCCACTGGCGACGGTCGAATCGCCGACCAGGATGATGCGGTCAGCCGCATAAGCAGGCATGCTGGCCGCGAGGGCCAGGGACAAAAGGATGTGACGCAGCATGAGGCTCCCCCTGAAGTTCACCTCATTCTATTTTGGCCTGACCGCACATGCAAGTGGTCAGGCCAAATAATTTTAGCCGCGTGAGAAGGTCTTGGTAACGCGTTCCAGGTGGGCGCGCATGGCCTGGCGCGCGCCGGCTGCATCGTGTGCCGCGATGGCCGCCACGATATTGCGGTGGTCGTCCAGCGTGTTCTTGCGCAGTTCTTCCGTCTGGAAGTGCTCTTTCAGCTTGTGCCACATGGTGCCGCGCTGGTTCCACAGCGTCTCGACCACGCCCACCAGGGCCGTGTTGCCGGTCGCGCGTGCAATCGCCAGGTGGAAGTTGCGGTCGGCCTGTTCGTTGGTGGCGCGATCGGCGTGGTGCTGCTCCATCTCGGCTGCAGCGCGCAGGATCGCGTCGATCGCGGAATCGGTCGCCATTTTCGCTGCGATGGCGGCGACTTCGGATTCGATCAGGCGGCGTGCTGCCAGCACCTCGAATGGCCCTGGGCCGCCTTCCGCCACGTCGGAAGGGGCGGAGGCTTTTTCGCTGACGTAGACGCCCGAACCGCCGCGCACTTCGACAATGCCGGACAGCTCCAGCGCAATCAGCGCCTCGCGCAGCGAGGCGCGGCTGACACTCAGTTTCGCCGCCAGGTCGCGCTCGGCCGGCAAGCGGGTGCCGGGCTTGATGTTCTCTTCGCGGATCAGGTCCTGGATCTTGGTTGCGACCACGCGATACAGCCGTTGTTCGGCTGCTGGATTCGGCTCCGTTGCAACGATTTTCTTGTTCATGCGGCCAGGGCCTTCTATATATGGTTTGGTCGCCCGATTTTAATTTGGTCCGGCCAATTTCGCAAGAAAGCAACAGTCGCCAAAATGCCAAGATATCTCTGATAAGATGTCTGACATCTTTTTCGCATGTATAATGAGGGCCATGACTATCCTCCCTCGCAAGCGACACACCCTGGCCCAGGGCGTGGTCGAACAGATCAGCGGCAGCATCAACAGCGGCGTGCTGAAACCCGGCGACAAGCTGCCGACCGAATCGGCCATCATGGAGCAGCATGGCGTCAGCCGCACCGTGGTGCGCGAAGCGATTTCGCACCTGCAGGCGGCCGGGCTGGTGCAAACGCGCCACGGCATCGGCACCTTCGTGCTGGAGAAGCAGCGCAATAGCGGCGGCCTTGGCATCGACGCCGAAAGCATCGTCACCGTGCGCGACGTGCTGGCCATCCTCGAACTGCGCATCAGCATGGAGACCGAAACCGCAGGCCTGGCCGCAACCCGCCGCAGCGACGAGGAAGTGGCTGAACTGGCGCAGGCGCTGGCCGATATGCGGCAGGCGATGGAGCAGGGCCGCGCCTCGGTGGAAGCCGACCGCCGCTTCCACCTGGTGATCGCCAAGGCTACCGGCAACCGCTATTTCGTCGACATCCTCGGCCAGCTTGGCCAGGCGATCATTCCACGCGCCCGCGTCAATACCGCCAACCTGGCGCAGGATCGTCCCGCCGACTACCTGGAGCGCGTGCACCGCGAACACGAAGACATCTTCCGCGCCATCCAGCGCCAGGACCCGGAAGCGGCCCGCGCTGCCATGCGCACCCACCTCTCCAATTCGCGCGAACGCCTGTTGCAGGCCCAGCAACGTTTCGAAAACGCCGCATAAAAATGGGGTACGTCCCCATTTTTTCGCTTGCGTTCGTTTAAACTAGGTTGTACGATGACTTACAACTGAGCTCGCGCTCGATTCGTGCAAAAACCACACTTAGGAGTCAACGATGTCCATGTCCCCGCAAGAACTCAAGAAAGTCATGTCGTCCGGCCTGCTGTCCTTCCCGATCACCGACTTTGATGCCGAAGGCAACTTCAACGCCAAAACCTATGCCGAACGCCTGGACTGGCTGGCTCCCTACGGCGCGAGCGCACTGTTCGCCGCCGGCGGCACCGGTGAGTTCTTCTCGCTGACCGCGCCCGAGTATTCGCAGGTGATCAAGGTTGCCGTGGAAAGCTGCCGCGGCAAGGTGCCGCTGCTGGCCGGTACCGGCGGCCCGACCCGCCAGGCCATCGCGCTGGCGCAGGAAGCCGAGCGCCTGGGCGCCGACGGCCTGCTGCTGCTGCCGCACTACCTGACCGAAGCAAGCCAGGACGGCCTGATCGAACACGTGGCACAGGTTTGCGCTTCCGTGAAAATCGGCGTGATCGTCTACAACCGCGCCAACTGCCGCCTGAACGCCAATTCGCTGGCCATCCTGGCCGAGCGCTGCCCGAACCTGATCGGCTTCAAGGACGGCGTAGGCGAGATCGAACTGATGGTGCAGATCTACCGCAAGCTGGGCGACCGCTTCTCCTACCTGGGCGGCCTGCCGACTGCGGAAGTGTATGCCGGTGCTTACAAGGCGCTGGGCACCCCGGTTTATTCCTCGGCCGTATTCAACTTCGTGCCGAAGCTGGCGATGGACTTCTACCACGCCACCGCTGCCGGCAATACCGCCGAAACCGACCGCATGCTGGATGAATTCTTCCTGCCGTACCTGGACATCCGCAATCGCAAGGCCGGTTATGCCGTGTCGATCGTCAAGGCCGGTGCCCGCCTGGTTGGCCACTCCGGCGGTCCGGTGCGTGCGCCGCTGACCGACCTGACCGCGGAAGAAGACGCCATGCTGCTGGCCCTGATCAAGAAGCAAGGTGCCCAATAATGCAGATCACCGGTGAAATGATCATCGGCCAGCAACTGGTGCGCGGCGCTGCCGGCACACTGCTGGCCTTTAACCCGGCCACGAAGGAAAACCTGCAGCCTGCGTTCGGCCAGGCCGACCTGACGGACGTGGAGCGTGCCTGCGCGCTGGCAGAACAGGCTTTCGACGCCTACCGCGCCACCACGCCGGAAGTGCGCGCTGCCTTCCTGGAAGCGGCCGCCAACAATATCGACGCGCTGGGCGCCACCCTGACCGAGCGTGCCATGGCCGAAACCGGCCTGCCGCAAGCCCGCCTGGAAGGTGAGCGCGGCCGCACCGTCAACCAGTTGCGCCTGTTCGCAAAAGTCGTGCGCGACGGCCACTGGCAGCACGCTACGCTGGACTCCGCGCTGCCGCAGCGCACGCCGCCGCGTCCCGACCTGCGCCTGCGCAAGATCGCCATCGGCCCGGTTGCCGTGTTCGGCGCTTCCAACTTCCCGCTGGCGTTCTCGGTCGCCGGCGGCGATACCGCCTCGGCCCTGTCCGCCGGCTGCCCGGTCGTGGTGAAGGCGCACGCCGCCCACCCCGGCACGTCGGAACTGGTGGCGCGCGCCGTGCAGAAAGCAGCCGCCGATTGCGGCATGCCGGAGGGCGTGTTCTCCATGATCCACGGCGATGGCCGCGTGGTCGGGCAGGCGCTGGTCGCCAACGCATCGATCAAGGCTGTCGGCTTTACCGGTTCGCGCCAGGGCGGCACTGCCCTGATGCGCACTGCCGCCGCGCGCCACGAGCCGATTCCGGTTTACGCGGAGATGAGCAGCATCAACCCGGTCTTCATGCTGCCTGCCGTGCTGGCATCGAATGCAGAAGCGCTGGGCGCCGCCTTCGTCGAATCGCTGACCATGGGCGTGGGCCAGTTCTGCACCAACCCTGGCCTGGTGATCGGCGTTGCCGGTCCTGACTTCGACCGCTTCGCTGCCGCTGCTGCCGCCGCGCTGCAGCCGAAGGGCGCAGGCACCATGCTGACCGCCGGTATCCACAAGGCTTATGAGTCCGGCGTTGGCCGCCTGTCCGATGCTTCCGGCGTCAAGCTGCTGGCTCTCGGCCAGGAGCAGGGCGCAGGCTGTGCCGCGCAAGCTGCACTGTTCCGCGTCGATGCGGAAACCTTCGTCGCCAGCCACGCGCTGCAGGAAGAAGTGTTCGGTCCGGCCTCGGTGCTGATCGCCTGCCGCGATGAAGCTGAAATGCTGCGCCTTGCGGCAAGCCTGGAAGGGCAGTTGACCGCCACCGTGCATTGCACGGCCGACGATCATCCGCTGGCAGGCAAGCTGCTGCCGACGCTGGAGCGCAAGGCTGGCCGCGTGCTGTTCAATGGCTTCCCGACCGGCGTCGAAGTGTGCCACGCGATGGTGCACGGCGGCCCGTTCCCGGCCACTTCGGACACCCGCACCACGTCCGTCGGCGCCACGGCCATCGAGCGTTTCCTGCGTCCGGTGAGCTACCAGAACGTGCCGGCGGCCTTGCTGCCAGCCGCACTGCAGGACGATAATCCACTGCGCCTGGCTCGCATCGTGGATGGGGAGCTGCGCACGGCAGTTTGATAAAGTAGTACGGCCGGGGGAGACACCGGCCGCTTTCGATATAAGAAACTATGAATCAGCCCAACCCGCAAGCCGTCGGCCAGGCAGCCGAACCGGCCGCCGCCATCGGCAAATACCGCTGGACCATCTGTGGCCTGCTGTTCTTCGCCACCACCATCAACTACCTTGACCGCCAGGTGCTGTCGCTGCTGGCGCCCGCGCTGTCGAAGGAATTCGGCTGGTCGAATACCGATTACGCCAACATCGCCGCCGTGTTCCAGTTCGTGTACGCGATCTCGATGCTGTTTGCGGGCCGCGTGATCGACAAGATGGGCACGCGCCGCGCTTTCGTGCTGGCCATCGTGGTGTGGTCGATCGGCGCCATCCTGCATGCTTATTCGGTGGGGATCGGCACTTCGTTCTCCAACATCCTCGCTGCGGTAGGCATCGCTGCCGTGCCGGTATCGGTGGCCGGCTTCATGGTGGGCCGCGCCGTGCTGGCGCTGGGCGAAGCGGGCAACTTCCCGGCCGCCATCAAGGCTACCGCCGAGTATTTCCCGAAGAAGGAGCGCTCCTTCGCCACCGGCATCTTCAACTCCGGTGCAAATATCGGCGCGATCCTGGCGCCGATCACGGTGCCGCTGATCGCCGAGGCCTGGGGCTGGCAATCGGCCTTCATCATCATCGGCGCCATCGGCTTTATCTGGATGGGCTTCTGGCTGTATTTCTACGAAACACCGGCCAGGCAGAAGCGCCTGTCGCGTGCCGAACTCGATTACATCAACAGCGATGCAGCCGACGCCCCGGCGCCAGCGCCGGCCGATGCGCCGCGCAAGGCGTCCTGGTTCAAGCTGCTGGCATACCGCCAGACCTGGGCTTTCACGGTCGGCAAATTCCTGACTGACGGCGTGTGGTGGTTCTTCCTTTTCTGGCTGCCGAAATTCATGTCCGCGCAATATGGCGTGTCGGCCACCGAAATGGTGGTTCCGCTGGCCGTGCTGTATTCGATGACCATGTTCGGGTCCATTGGCGGCGGCTGGTTCCCGACCTTCTTCATCAACCGCGGCGCCAGCGTCTATCACGGCCGCATGCGTGCCATGCTGACCATCGCCTTCTTCCCGCTGGCGGTGCTGCTGGCGCAGCCGCTTGGCTACCTCGGCATCTGGGTGCCGGTGATCCTGATCGGCATCGGCGCTTCGGCGCACCAGGCCTGGTCGGCCAACCTGTTCACCACCGTGTCGGACATGTTCCCGAAACACAGCGTCGGCTCCGTGGTCGGCATTGGCGGCATGGCCGGCGGCCTGGGCGGCGTGCTGATCACCAAGGTGGCCGGCAAGCTGTTCGACTACTACAACGCGCTGGGCCAGATCCAGACCGGCTACATGATCATGTTCACCTTCTGCGCACTGGCCTACCTGATCGCCTGGTGCATCATGAAGGCGCTGGTCCCGGCGCACAAGGAAATCACTGACCTCTGATGGAAAAAGTAAGCGGTGTTCAATGCACGGTGGGTGAAAGCCCCACCTGGCACGCAGGCGAAGGCGCCTGGTATTGGGTCGATATTCCGGCGCGCCGCATCTGGCGCCTCGATTACGCCAGCGGTGCGACCCGCTTCTGGGCGGCCCCGGAGATGGTGGCCTGCCTGTCGCCCGCCGCGCGCGGCGGCTTCATCGCAGGCATGGAGACCGGCATCTTCCACCTTGTGCTGCAGGATGACGGCAGCGTATCGGCGGAGCGCCTGGCTGCGCCGCCAGCGCCCGAGCTGGGCCAGGGCATGCGCTTCAACGACGGCCGCTGCGACCGGCAGGGACGCTTCTGGGCCGGCACCATGTTCATGGACATGGCGGCGGAACGCGCGGTCGGCCAGCTCTATCGTTATACCGCCGCGGAAGGGCTGTCGGCCCCTTACGTGTCCGGCATGCTGACGCAGAACGGCACAGCGTTTTCTCCGCGCGGCGACGTGATGTACCTGTCCGACTCGCATCCCAAACGGCGCATGGTATGGGCTTTCGATTACGACACTGCCACTGGCACGCCGCACAACAAGCGCATCTTCCTTGACCTCGGCACGCAGAAGGGACGCCCCGACGGCGCTGCGGTCGACGCCGACGGCTGCTACTGGACCTGCGCCAACGATGGCGGCCTGCTGCAGCGCTATACCCCGGCAGGCGTTCTCGATCGCGAGATCGAACTGCCGTTCGCCAAGCCCTCGATGTGCAGTTTCGGCGGCCCCGACCTGTCAACGCTGCTGGTCACATCCATCGATCCCGGCAATGTCGCCGGCGACTGGCCCGGCTCAGTGCTTCTTTTACGTCCCGGTGTGCAAGGCCTCGCTGAAGTTGCGGCGCACTCGTAAAGCCACTGGCATGCATAGGCCGGCATGATTTCTTTGCAGGCATGTCCGCAAACCGGACAAGCCAGGACTGATTCCAGGACGACGTTATTCAGGTTCGCGCCTTTTCCAACGAACGGCAAAACGCCGCACTCGCTTCATCGGATGGGAAACAGGACTCGACGTGCAGTTCTTCCAGCGTGACGTCACGCGGGGTGCCGAAGGTGGTGATGGTTGAGAAGAAGGCCACGCGCTGCCCGTCGCGCTCGAATACGGTTTCCAAGAGCGGCGCCGGCACGGCGCGCAGGTCGCGCTGGCGCCATTTCTCCGGCACGCCGGGGTAGGCCAGCACTTCCTCCAGCAGGGCGCGCGCCTTGCCGTCGCTGGGCGCGGTCGCAACCAGCTTGTGCAGGTGGGCCAGCAGGGTGCCTGCAATTTCTTCCCAGTTCACCAGTACCGAACGCAGGTCCTGCGGGTCGAAGGCATGGCGCAGCATGTTGCGGTGCGGGCTGTCGCGGCCGCCCAGCAGCCAGCGGTTCATGCGGATGGCGGCATCGTTGGCCATCACGATATCCCAGTGGCGATTCATGAGGAAGGCAGGGTAGGGTTCCTGCTGCTTCAGCATCGCTTCGATCGCGCGCCGCATCGGCGCCAGTTCGGGATTGGCCAGCGCCGATTCTGTATATCGCGGGGCGTAGCCGGCTGCCACCAGGAGCGAGTTGCGGTCGCGCAGGGTCATTTCCAGCGTGTCGGCCAGGCGCGCCAGGATGTCGCGGCTGGGCTGGGCCTTGCCGGTTTCGATGCAGCTCAGGTGGCGCGTGGAGAGGCCTGCGTCCAGCGCCAGGTCCATCTGGCTCAGGCGGCGGGCGGAGCGCCATTCGCGCAGCAGGGCGCCGACATGGGCGATCGGGGTCGGGTTTGCGTTCATGTGACGATATTAGCAAGATTCTGCGCCGCACTTCCATGACCTCCGAGGTCATTGCTTCACGCCGGGGCCGGACCGATCATGCATTCCATCGAAACCTGTCCTGAAGGAGATGAGCATGAACCGCCGAAGCTTTCTGAAAGCCGCCACCGCCCTTGCCGTGATGACGGGCACAGGGCGAGTCGCCAGCGCGGCGCCGCGCCTGGCGCCGGAAGATGCCGTGCTGCGGACCGAAGCGGCGCACGATGCGAAGGCGTGGCGGGCAGCGCGGCGTCTGGTCGCGACCAGCGTTGGGCGCGTGGCGGTGGTGGAGCGCGGCAGCGGTCCGCTGGCCGCGCTGTTCCTGCATGGCCTGCCGCTGAACAGCTTCCAGTGGCGCGGCGCAGTGGCGCGCCTGGCCGCCCATCGCCGCTGTATCGCGCCGGACTTCCTCGGTCTTGGCCACAGCGAACCGGCGCCCGATGCAAGGCTCGATCCGGAAGGCCAGGTCGCCATGCTGGCCGAATTGCTCGACAAGCTGGGCGTGGATAAAGTCGACGTGGTCGCCAGCGACAGCGGCGGCGCGGTAGCGCAGCTGTTGCTGGTGCTGCATCCGGAGCGCGTGCGCAGCCTGCTGCTTGCGAACTGCGACACCGAAATCGATTGCCCGCCGCCGGCCATGCTGCCGGTGATCGACCTGGCCAAGCAGGGCAAGTTCGCGCAGGAATGGCTGGCCCCGTGGCTGGCGGACAAGGACAAGGCTCGCTCGCCTGAAGGCCTGGGCGGCATCTGCTACGCCCGCCCAGCCGCACTGGCGGACGAGGTGTTCGAAACTTACCTGCGTCCCCTGGTCGACAACCCGCAACGCCTGCATGGCTACATCACCACCCTGGAACGCAACGCCCTGCACGGCATCAAGCCTGCGCTGAAAGCCAGCACGGCGCCGGTGCGCGTGTTGTGGGGCATGGCGGACGATATCTTCCTGCCGCGCGGCGCCGACTATCTTGAACAAGCCTTCGGCAACAGCAAAGGCGTGCGCCGCATCGAGGGCAGCAAGTTGTTCTGGCCCGAGGAGCGCCCGGACCTGGTGGCGCAGGAGGCCCTGGCCTTGTGGCGCAGCGCCTGAGGCCTAGCGCTTGCGGTAGATGCAGACCATGATATCGCTCGGGAATAGCCGCATCAGCGGCAGCAGCACCCAGCGCATGCCCAGGTAGCGCAGTGGCGCCTTGAACGGATGGACCTGGCCAAACACGGTCATCCAGCGCCACATGCCTTCTTTTTTCACCACCGCCAGTTCCGTGCTGTGGCGCAGCGTGAAGCCTTCGCGCTCGACCAGCCTGGTGAGGTTGGCCGGATTGAAGTAATGCACATGCGGCGAAGGCATGCCCTGCTGCCACAAGCGGTTGAATGCCCCGCGCAGCCCCAGGCGGGCGAACAGCTTGGCCATGCGGTAGCACAGACCGTGGCTGCTTGGCAGGTTGAGTACCAGGGTGCCGTCGGGGGCCAGGCGCTGGTGGCAGTCGCGCAGGGCGGCGCGGATGTCGGGTATGTGTTCGATGATCTCATTGAGCACGATGATGTCGAACTGTTCGCCATCGGCCAGCGCCTGGGGGAAGTAGCCGATGCGCACCGGCAGCCCGCGCGCAGCCGCCTGCTTCGCAAGGACTTCATCCGGCTCGACGCCCAGCACGTCGAAGGCGCGCGATGCCGCCTCCAGGAACCAGCCCTGGGCGCTGCCCACGTCAAGCAGGGTGTTGGCGCGCGGCGCGGCGAACTGGCGGGTGAGGGCGACGATCGTACGGCAGTTCTCCTGCCGCAGCGCATTCTGGGACGCTTCGGGCAGGCCATCTTCGGCAACAGCGTGTGTGGATGCATGGGCTGTGCCTTCATAGGCGCAGCCGGGGCAGGTACGGTGCCAGCCTGACAGGCCGGTCTTCAACGGGGCGTAGCAAATAATACAAGTCATGCGCGCCACGATAGCATGCTTACATTGTTGCGATATTCACAAATACTCACTTTGCAGACTGCGGTAGAATCGCAGGTTTGGATCTTTCCGAGGTTTCGCAATGAAATGGGCTGTTGTCGGCTTTTACATCCTGTCCGTCCTGCATATCCACTTCCGTGGCAAGGTACGCCTCCCGATCGGCCGCCAACTGTTCGACCACTCGTCGTTCATGGCCCCGATCAATATCTTCATGCACTGGTTCTCGCGCGTGCCGTCCACGCCTTACCTGCCGGTTGACACCTTCAAGGAACTCAAGCCGCTGGAAGACAACTGGCAAGTGATCCGCGCCGAAGCGGAAAACCTGCTGCGCCTGCAGAAGATCAAGGCCTCGGAAAAAAACGACGACGCCGGCTTCAATTCCTTCTTCAAGAATGGCTGGAAGCGCTTTTACCTGAAGTGGTACAACGCTAGCCACCCTTCGGCCCAGGAACTGTGCCCGCAAACCTATGCACTGCTGGCCGCGATCCCGTCGGTGAAAGCCGCCATGTTTGCCGAGCTGCCGCCGGGCGGCAAGCTCAATCCGCACCGCGATCCGTTTGCCGGTTCGCTGCGCTACCACCTGGGCCTGGCCACGCCGAACGACGACCGCTGCTTCATCGACGTCGATGGCGAGCGCCATAGCTGGCGCGACGGCCAGGGCGTGATCTTCGACGAAACCTATATCCACTGGGCCATCAACGGTTCCGAGAGCGACCGCATCATCCTGTTCTGCGACGTGGAGCGCCCGATGCGCTATCGCTGGGCGCAGGCGATCAACCGCTTCCTCGGCCGCACCATGATGACCGCCGCCGCTTCGCCCAACGAGCAGGGCGACCAGGTCGGCCTGGTGTCGAAGCTGTTCCGCGTGTCCTTCTACGCCGGCAAATACCGCCGCGCCTTCAAGGCCTGGAACAAGACTGTCTACAAAATCACCAAGTTTGGCCTTATCATCGGCGTCGCAGCAGCAATCTATTACATCTGAGGCAGCCCGCGCTGCCTCGCTTAAAGGAGGCAGCATGCGGCACCGAATTCCTTCTTGCGTCCTGGCCATCGTGCTGGGCGCCGCCACCTTTTGCGCCGATGCCGGTCCACTGCGCGACCGGCTGCTGGAGCGGCAGGCGGCCCGCAGCGAGCCTGCCGCCGTCCCCGGCAAAGCCCTGCGCGACATCCCTTACGGCAGCGATCCCCGCCAGCGCTTCGACGTTTACCTGCCGGCCCAAACCACGTCCAATGCGCCCGTCATCTTCATGGTGCACGGCGGCGGCTGGCGCACCGGCGGCAAGGCTGAAACAGCCGTGGTGGAAAACAAGGCGCCCTATTTCACCGGGCGAGGCTACCTGCTGATCTCGATCAATTACCGCATGCTGCCCGATGCCGACCCGCTGGCGCAGGCCCGGGACGTGGCGCTGGCGCTGGCTGCCGCCCAGGGCAAGGCCGCCAGTTGGGGCGGCGACGCGCAGCGCTTCATCCTGATGGGGCATTCGGCCGGGGCGCACCTGGTGGCATTGCTGTCGGCCCAGCCGTCGCTGGCGGCCGGCAGCCGCTGGCTCGGCACCGTCGCCCTCGACAGCGGGGCACTGGACGTGCCGGACATCATGGAGCACCGCCACGCGCGCCTGTACGACGAAGCGTTCGGCAGCGACCCCGCATTCTGGCGCAAGGTCTCACCGGCCCATGTGCTGCAGCCGGGCGCGCAGCCAATGCTGCTGGTGTGCTCCAGCCAGCGCGACAGCGCCTGCCGCCAGGCACAAGCTTTCGCGCAGCGCCTGCGTGCCGGCGGCAGCCGCGCTGAAGTGCTGGAGCAGGCCAGGAGCCATCGCGAGATCAATCTTCAACTTGGCTCGGACCCGGCCTATACGAGCGCGGTGCAAGCCTTTATCGACAGCCTGATCCGGTCGTAAAAGTGTCGGATTTCTTTACAGCTGAAAAATCACCACATTTAGAATCAGCAACTTAAATTGCTTGGTGCGATTATTGCTTATCCTCCGGCTAAGTAAAATTAACCAAAGGAAATAAATGGGGAAGCTGGGGTTGGGTGCTTGCGCCTTGCTGCTGTTCGTGAGCGAGGCGGCATCTGCTGCGCTGCTGTCGAACGCCGAGGCCATGGGCGCAGGCAACGCCAGCCCCGTTGACGGTCCCGACCCGTTCGAGATCGACGCCAGCGATGCTGGCGCGCCCGTGTTCCAGGACCGGCTGGCCGACTTGCAGGAATTTCCTTTCAGTCCGCCGGGCAATGCGGGCAGCGCGCGGGCCAGCCTGGGCAGCTTGATGCTCGACGTTGATCCGGCCCTGGCCAATAACGTCCTGTCGGGCAGCAAGTACGAGACGGCCGATGATTCCTCGGCCAAACCCGCCGCCCAGGCCTTGTGCGGCATCAGCCTGGTGGTGCTGACGGCGTTCCGCGCCGCGCTCCGTTTCAGCGGCAAGCGGCGACGGCGGCGACGGTAAACTGGTAGCGCAACGCGATGCGGCGCCATTCGCGATCGCAAGGCATGGCCGCCGCAATCTTGTCCAGTTCCGCTGCCAGCTCTCCGGCGTCGCGCCTCAGCACGAAATGGCGGCCAAACTGGTTGAAGGGCTTGTCGGCCACATGCAGCTGACCCACGGGCAGCTTTTCCTTATCGATCTGGCGCCGCAGGTAGCGAAATGCACTGAGCGGCATCACCGTGAAATCGGCCTGGCCCGCCACCAGCTTGCGCAGGTTGCTCATCGCATCGGGCGCATTGCTGCGCGACAGGCTCTTGCCGACATATTCATCGATGCCGGGATAGCGGTTGCCGAAAATGCCGGCAAAGCGCAAGCCCACCAGCGAGGCGGGACCATCGTAGCGCACCGGATTGTCGATGCGCGAGACCAGGGCATTGCTGTCGTCCAGGAAGGCGGGACTCCAGTGGAAGCGCTTGCGCGGCATGTCGCCGATGAAGGCCGGCGACAGGAACAGTGCCACGCCATCGAAGCCGCCAGGCGCCTCCATCAATTGGTTGAGCTGGCGGCGCTGCAGCGACACCAGCTGCAGCGTATAGCGTCCTTGCAGCTTGCGGTTCACATAGCGCACCAGTTCGGGCGCCAGGCCGCTGTTGCCGTCGATATAAGGCGGCCCGCGGTAGCTGTTGTAGGCTTTGACGAGGGTATCGGCGCCGGCCGGCGCCGCAGCCGCGAGCAGCAGGGCGAAGGCGAGGCGGCGCCGCAGCATGGGTCAGCGCTTGTTGGCTGCCGGCAGGCGCGCTTCTTCCGGCGTCAGGATCCAGACCAGGTTGATATTGCCGTTCAGGTCTTCCGTGTAGTTGACGATGAAGGTTGCATCGGCCAGCGCGCTCGGTACAACGGTCAGGTTTTCATCGCTGAAGATGCGCGCGGCCGGCGAGAGCTGGCGCGGCTTGCCGTCGACTGCGATGTCGGGCGCATAACCGAAGGCCATCTTGCCGCGTTTGGCGTTGGGCGGGAATGGGCGCGGCTCGGCGGCCAGCGCCGGCAGGGCGGGGAGGGTGATTGCTGCCGCAAGGGCCAGCAGGAAGTGTCGTTTGTCCATGTGCGCTAGCTTACCATGCTGGCGAACATGGCCAAAACTGCCAGGGCCATCACCAGTGTGCAGGACCAGCCCAGGATGCGCAGCCGGCGAGACAGGACCACCTCGCCCATCACCCCGCGACGGGTCGACAGCAGCATGGTGACCACCATCACCGGCACCGCCACCACGCCGTTGATGACGGCGCTCCAGAACAGCGCCCGCATCGGGTCGAGCGGCAGGAAGCCGATGCCGACCCCGGCCAGCGTGGCCGCGGCGATGATGGCGTAGAACTTGCGCGCGGCCAGCGGTTCCAGCTCCAGGCTGCTGCGCCAGTTGAAGGCGCCGGCCATGGCGTAGGCGGCCGAACCGGCCAGCACGGGAATGGCCAGCAGGCCGGTGCCGATGATGCCCAGTCCGAACAGGGCGAACGCCAGCTCGCCCGCAATCGGCCGCAGTGCCGCAGCAGCCTGGGCCGACGAGCCGACATGGAAAATGCCGTGCGCATGCAGCGTGACCGCGGTGGTCAGCATGATCGACCACGCCACCAGGTTCGAAAAGCCCATGCCGATCGCGGTGTCGAGCTTGATGCGCCGCAGTTGCGGGCGTACCTGGCGCGGCGCGTGCTTGAGCGGCTCGGCATCCGGATCGGCCTGCAGTTCTTCCACTTCCTGCGCTGCCTGCCAGAAAAACAGGTAGGGGCTGATGGTGGTGCCGAATACCGCCACCATGGTGGTCAGGTACTCCTTGTTCCATTCGAGATGCGGCGAGAAGGTGCGCCTGGCCACTTGGCCCCAAGGCACGTCGATCACCATCACCGTGGCGGCATAAGCCAGCAGCGCCAGCGTCAGCCACTTCAGCAGGCGCGCATAGCGCTGATAGGGGATGAAGACCTGCAGCAGCACCGACAGCAGGCCGAACGCCAGCGCATGCCATTGCGTCTTGCCGCCCGCCACCAGGTGCAGCGCATCGCCCATGGCGGCCAGGTCGGCAGCGATATTGATGGTATTGGCCAGCAGCAGCAGGCTGACCATGGCGTACAGCAGCCAGGCCGGGAAGCAGCGCCGCATATTGGACGCCAGGCCGCGCCCGCTGGTGCGGCCGATGCGGGCGCTGGTTTCCTGGATGCCGACCATGAGCGGATACGTAAACAGCCCGAGCCACAGCATGCCGAGGCCGAACTGCGCCCCGGCCTGGGAATAGGTGGCGATGCCGCTGGGATCATCGTCGGCGGCCCCCGAGATCAGGCCGGGACCGAGCTTGTCCAGCCAGGATTGGCTCTGCTGTTCCATGCCACCGATGCTAGCGGCGACGGGGTTTCCCTTCTGTTCGCGCACTCACATGGCGCTTTTCCCAAGCGGCAAGAGCAATACGGTACCTCTCCAGGTCGTCATAGTAGAGGTCGAGCACGCACCAGGTGCAGCCGCTGTGGCAGCAGTCGTCCGGGCCGGGTTCGGCCGGCGGTTGCGGCTTGGGGTCGTCGGCAGGGGCTGCAGTGTCGTCCATTATTCGTCCATTGCCAGCAGAGCCTGGTTGCGGCCGCGCTGCTTGGCGCGGTACAAGGCTTCGTCGGCCATGCGCACCAGCTGTTCCGGGCGGCTGTGCTCGGTCGGCACCAGCACGGCCACGCCGATGCTGATGGTCACATGCCCCAGCGGCGAGGCGTCGTGCGGCAGCTGCAGCCGGGCCAGTTCGGTGCAGATGGTCTGCGCCACGCCGATCGCGTCGGCGCCCGGCGTGGCGACCGACAGCAGCGCAAATTCTTCGCCGCCGTAGCGCGCCACCAGGTCGGAGCTGCGCCGGCCATGCTCGGTGATCATGCGCGCCACCGCGCGCAGCGTGGCGTCGCCGGCCAGATGGCCGTAGCGGTCATTGTATTTCTTGAAGTAGTCCACATCCAGCATCGACAGCGCCAGCGGCTGGCCGGTGCGCTGGGCGCGCCGCCATTCCGCTTCCAGCGCCAGGTCGAAGCCGCGCCGGTTGCTGACGCCGGTCAGGCCGTCGGTCTGGCTCAAGGCTTCCAGCTTGCGGTTGGAGTCTTCCAGTTCGACGGTGCGGGCCGCAACCTGCTGCTCGAGCACGGCCTGCAGGCGGGTCAGGCGCCGGATGCGCCAGTGATACAGGCTCCACAAGCCGCCCAGGATCACGGCCGCGGCAGCCACGCGGAACCAGGTGGTCTGCCAGAACGGCGGCGTGATGGTCACTTCCAGCCTGGCGGGCTGCTCGCTCCAGCTGCCGTGGTGGTTGGCGGCGCGCACCCGGAACACATAGCGCCCCGGGTCGAGGTTGGTGTAGGTGGCCACCCGGCGCTCGGCGTCGGTTTCCTGCCAGTCGGGGTCGAAGCCTTCCAACTGGTAGGCGTAGCGGTTTTGCGACGGTTCGGTGAAATGCAGGGCCGCGAACTCGATGGTGAAGGCGGTCGCCTGGGACGACAGCACCAGGCCGGTGGGCGCCGTCAGCGGACCTTCCAGCCAGGCCTGGTCGCGGAAGCGGCCATCGCTCAGGGAATGGCTGAACAGCTTGATGTCGGTGATGGCCACCTGCGGCGGCACCGAGTCGCTGCGCACCTGCTCCGGGTCGATGCCGGTCATGCCGTGCACGCCGCCGAAGTACAGCTTGCCATCCGCGCCCGGCGCCGAGGCATTGGTGGTGAAGCCGTCGGTCATGCCGTCGGCCACGGTGTAGAGCTGGGCCGAACCGTTGCCGGGGTTGAGGCGGAACAGGCCGGCCAGCGTGCTGACCCAGATCCTGCCCTTGGCGTCGGACTGGATCGCCAGCGTCTTCAGGTGTTGCACGGCGGCGGCATGCGTGCGCAGGCGCAAGCCGTTGCGCGCCGTTTCTTCCAGCTGCACCAGGCCGCGCGAGGTGCCGATCCACAACCGTCCTTCGGCGTCTTCATGCAGCGCGGTGACGTTATCGTCGATCATGCCTTCCGGCCCGCCGGCGCGCAGGTGGCGGAACTTGCCGGTGGCCGGGTCCAGCATGTCGAGCCCGCCGCCGTTGAATTCCGAGCCCATCCACACGCGGCCCTTGCGGTCTTCCAGCACCACGCTGGTGCCGCCGACGCTGCGGCTGTCCGGGTTTTGCGGGTCGTGGTAGAACAGCAGGGAGCGGTCGCGCAATGTGTCGTAGCGCACCAGGCTGTTGCCGGTGCCCAGCCACAGCATGCCGTCCTTGCCGGGCGCGATGGCATTGATGAAGTCGCTGGCGGTATTGCCGAAGCGCACCAGCTTGAAGGCGCCGTCCGGTGTATCGAGCCGGTTCAGGCCGTTGGCCGTGCCGACCCAGAGCGGGCCGCCCGCTTGCTGGTACAGGCTGTACACGATATTGCTGACCATCGCGCCGGGGCGGCCGTCAGCCTGGTAGCGCCGCAGCACTTCGCCCCTGGCCGGATCGAACAGGCCCATGCCGAGGTTGCCGCCCACCCAGACCGTGCCGTTCGGGCCTTTTTCCATGCTCAGCAAGGCGTTGTTGGCGCGGCCGTGGCGCCCGTCCAGGCGGTAGGGCAGGTAGCGCGTGAAGCCGCTGCTGCTCAGGTTGACCAGGGCAATGCCATCGGTGAAGGACGCGATCCACAGCATGCCGCCGCGGTCCTGCAGCATGGCGCGCAGGTTATCGCCCGGCAGCGAATACGGGTCGTCGCTGTTGTGGCTGTACTGGTCGAAGCGTTGTGCCGCGCTATCCCAGCGCAGCAGGCCGGCCGACAGGGTGGTGGCCCACAGCGTGCCGTCGCGGTCGAAATAGAAGCTGGTGACACGGCTGTCGGGCACGGCCACGCTTTCGCGCGTGTCCCAGGGCTTGCTGCTGTCCCAGCGCCAGACGCCGCCTTCGGTGCCGATCCACAGCACGCCATGGGCGTCGAACTGCAGGGCCCGCACGATGTTGGCGCGTGCGTTCGGATCCTGCCCTTTGTCCACGCGGTAATGCTGGAAATCGCTGGCGCCGGGCGGCAAATAGTCCAGGCCGCCGGGCCAGGTCGCGGCCCAGACCCCGCCCCGCTTGTCGACTGCCAGCGCGTTCAGGTCGTTGCCGCCAAGGCTGCCGGGACGCGCCGGGTCGTGCACGTGGACGGTGAAGGTGCCGCTGTCCGGTTCGAAGTGCTGCAAGCCGCCCCAGGTCGCCAGCCACAGGCCGTCTTTGCCGTCGGAGACCAGGGCTTTGACGATGCGGCCGTTGTTGGGCGCATTGGCCGGCAGGAAGGCGGTGAAATCATTGCTTTCCGGATTGAACCGGGCCAGGCCGTTCTGGGTGCCGGCCCACAGCCGGCCTTTGCTGTCCTCGAAGAGCGCTGCGACGCGGTCATGCGGCAGCTTGCGCGGGTCGCCCGCCTTGCTGCGATACTTGGTGACGCGATAGCCGTCGTAGCGGTACAGGCCGTTCGATTGGGTGCCGATCCACATGAAGCCGCGCTTGTCTTGCAGTAGCGACAACATCGACGGCTCGTCATTGCCCAGCGGCCCGAGCTTGCGGAAGCGCAGCGAGGGCGCGGCTGCCTGGGCAAGGGCGCCAAGCAGGCTGCTTGCCAGGATGATCAGCAAAATAAAGCGGCTCAGGTGCCAGCCGCGAGCGTTGGTAGCATTCATTTAGTGACATTATAGCTTCCAACTCGGCAATAATTTCCGCTCCGGAGCCCCATTCTATGCGCTTTACCACAGTTCTCGGGTATCATGCGGGGTTGGCCGCTGTTAATTAAAGAATTGTATGTCTGACATTGAGAACACCCCTGAGCAAGTAAAGTTCGCCGATTTCGGCCTGGCGCCGGAAATCCAGCGCGCACTGACCGACCAGGGTTATGAGCACCCGACGCCGATCCAGGCGAAAGCGATCCCGATCCTGCTGCAGGGTCGCGACGTGATGGGCGCCGCCCAGACCGGTACCGGCAAGACGGCCAGTTTTTCCCTGCCGATCATCCAGCTGCTGCTGGCCCATGCGAATACGTCGATGAGCCCGGCGCGCCACCCGGTGCGCGCCCTGGTGCTGGCGCCGACCCGCGAACTGGCGGTGCAGGTGGCGGAAAACGTGGCGGCCTATTGCAAGCACACCCCGCTGCGTTCCACCGTGGTTTTCGGCGGCATGGACATGAAGCCGCAGACCGAAAAGCTGCGCAGCGGCGTCGAGATCGTGATCGCCACCCCGGGCCGCCTGCTGGACCACGTTGAGCAAAAGAATATTTCGCTGGGCCAGGTGCAGATGCTGGTCATGGACGAAGCCGACCGCATGCTGGACATGGGCTTCCTGCCCGACCTGCAGCGCATCATCAACCTGCTGCCGAAGAAGCGCCAGAACCTGATGTTCTCGGCTACCTTCTCGCCGGAGATCAAGAAGCTGGCTTCCAGCTTCCTGACCGATCCGATCACCATCGAGGTGGCGCGCTCCAACGCCACCGCCGACAAGGTGACCCAGGTGGTCTACAAGGTCAACGAAGACCACAAGCGCGACGCCGTTGCCCACATCCTGCGCCAGCGCGAGCTGAAGCAGGTGATCGTGTTCTCCAACACCAAGATCGGCGCTTCGCGCCTGGCGCGCGGCCTGGTGACCGAGGGTATGAAGGCGTCCGCCATCCACGGCGACAAGACGCAGCAGGAGCGCATGCAAGCGCTGGATGCGTTCAAGAAGGGCGAGATCGATGTGCTGGTAGCGACCGACGTGGCGGCGCGCGGCCTGGATATCTCCGACCTGCCGTGCGTGATCAATTTCGACCTGCCGTACAACGCCGAAGACTATGTGCACCGGATCGGCCGTACCGGCCGCGCCGGCGCTTCCGGCGATGCGATCTCGATCTACTCGGACAAAGATGAACGCCTGCTGGCCGACATCGAAAAGCTGATCAAGCAGACCGTACCGCGCGGAACGCTGGAAGGCTTCGTGCCGGGCGGCTTCCGCGGCGACGAGCGCCATGGCGACCGCCGCCGCGACCGTACCCAGAGCGACCGCGCTCCGCGCAGTGGCGAACGCCGCGAAGGCGCACCGCCACCACGCCGCGAGAAGGTCGATCCATGGTTCCTGAAGCCGTACGAGCCGACCCGCAGCAACGGCGCTCCTGCCGCCGCCGCGCCGGCTGCTCCGGCCAAGCCGAAGCAGAAGATCGCCGCCTTGCTGGGCGGCCTGCCGAAAGGCTAAGCCGCCGCCGGCAGCAAAGAAAAGGGCCCGTCGAACGGGCCCTTTTTTCTATCGTGGACGATGGTGTCTGACCCTGAGGGTCAGACACCGGTTTACCGGTTTTCGAACGCGCCGCCACTCTTCCAGGAAAACCGGCAAGGCAGTGTCAGACCCGCAGGGTCTGACACTCGTTTAATGCTTGCCGAAGCAGGACGGGCACGACACCCCCGGCACGTATTCAGGCGCCAGCTGCTGGCGCGGAGTGACCACGGCGCGGCAGGCGAAGCACTGCTTGGTTTCAGTCGGTTCCAGCTGCGGGTTGAGCGCGGTGCGGTAGTCGAACACGAAGCAATCGCCGGTGTAATGGGCGCCGCCCACTTCCTCGAAGTACTTCAGGATGCCGCCTTCCAGCTGGTACACATTGTCGTAGCCGATGTTCTGCATGTGGATCGCGGCTTTTTCGCAGCGGATGCCGCCGGTGCAGAAGGTCACCACGGTCTTGCCTTCGAAATCGGCCTTGTGCTTCTCGATCACTTCCGGGAATTCGGTGAACTTGGTCAGGCGGTAGTCGACGGTGTTGTTGAAGGTGCCGACGTCCACTTCGTAGTCGTTGCGGGTCTCGACCATCACGACCGGCTTGCCGTTGTCGTCGTGGCCCTGGTCCAGCCAGCGCTTCAGGTCCTTGGCTTTCACATGCGGTGCGCGGCCGTCTTCCGGACGGATCAGCGGGTGGCGCATGGTGATGATTTCTTTCTTGATGCGCACCAGCATGCGGCGGTGCGACTGCTCGGCCGACAGGCTTTCCTTCACTTCCAGGTCCGCCAGGCGGGCATCGCTGCGCACCCAGGCCAGGTACTCGTCGATATTGCCGCGGGTGCCGGACAGGAACATATTGATGCCTTCCGGGGTCAGCAGGATAGTGCCCTTCAGGCCCAGGCGGGCGCAGATCTCTTGATATTGCGGGCGCAGTTCGTCCAGCTGGTCGAGTGTGATGAACTTGTAGGCCGCGATGTTGACGTAAACGGCTGGTGCCGCGCCGGGCGTTGCAGGCGCGTTTTCAATGGTTGCTTGCATGGGATTGGTAATCGATTGAATCCGGAACAGCCGACATTATAGCCGCACTCGGCGGAATGCCCAAATAATAGGCAGGGATTGCCAAATGGTTAAATGGTCTGGAATAATTGCTATCAAATAGTGCAATAGAGAAAGGTCAATTCGATGAAAGATGGCGCAGTATTCAATCCCACCCATGATTTCCTGGCGCGTGCCGTGGCTTACCTGAAAGGCACGGTCGAAGACGACAGCGCGGCGGCATTCGCCTTGCCCGAGCCCGACAGCCCGGTCTTGCGCTCGCTGGGTTCCGGCCTGGTGGTGGCCTATGTGGTCGATGAGCCGGAAGGGCTGGTTTATGTCCAGTACCGCCATCTTGCAGAAGCCGGCATCGATGCGGCCCAACTGCACCGCTCGGCGATCGCCAACCTGGACAAGCTGTGCAGCCAGCAGATGCGGGTCGAGCAGCACGGGCCGGTCTTCGGGGTTTTCGTCGATGGCAATTTCGAGGCCAGCATGTTCCTGCTGCAGGCGCTGTGGCAGCGCGACCTGGCCGAACTGGTGGATGAAGGGTATATGGTCGCCGTGCCGGCACGCGACATCATGGCGTTCTGCGACATGGCGTCGGAAGAAGGTGTCGCCACGCTGAAGGAAATGGTGGAGCGCGTCCATCAGAACGGCGATCATCTGATCAGCAAGAACACCTTCCGCATTCGCAAGCCCGCCTGAAGCGGGCACCCCGGTTAGCGCTTACTTCTGCGCCAGCACCCAGCGCACCAGCTGGTGCGCCTCGGCGTCGGTCACCTGGTTGGGCGGCATCGGCACCGCGCCCCAGGTGCCGGAGCCGCCTTGCAGCACCTTCAGGATCAGCTTGTCTTCAGCGCCCTTGTCGTTCTTGTACTTGGCTGCGACATCCTTGAACGATGGGCCCACCAGCTTCTTGGCCATGGCGTGGCAGGCGAAGCAGCTCTTCGATTTGGCCAACTGCTCGGGTTCTTCCGCATAGGCCGCCAGCGAGGCAGTCATCAGCAGGGCAGCAGCAACAATTTTCATCTTTCTCTCCAAGGGTGGATTGGTAAGGGTGATTCTAGCCGTGCCACGCGGTAGTGACTGGCTCATTTGTAAGCAATTATGGCGCGTCCTATGCTGAACTAGCCAGCAAGCTAGTTCATTGGAGGGCGTTCCATGTATAAGGAAATCGGCGCGTTTGACGCAAAGGCAAGATTTCAGATTTGTTGCGCGGAGTCAGCGAAGGACAGCGTTATACAATTTCGGTCCGCGGCAAGCCCGTGGCGGACCTTGTTCCCTCCCAGGCAAATCCGCTGGCCGACGCGAGGCTTGCCATGGAAGCGTTACGCAAACTTCCGAAGGTCAAGGGGGTGGGCGATGACGAAATTGCCGCCATGATCCGTGAGGGCGCGAGTGAACGTTGTGCTTGACGCTTCCGAGGCACAGGCAACAACCTTCCTGCAACATTTGTATTGCCTGCCAATCACGACAGACAAGACCGAGCCGGTCATCCAGGGACGGGAGGCCTTCTTGCGTGGCCGATCTACCGGACTTACTGCCTATGACGCGGATTACCTTAGCCTGGCGTTGCGCCAGGGGGCAGCGCTGGCGACCTGCGACCGCCAACTGGCGGCAGTGGCCCGGCAGGCGGGCGTACAACTGGTGGAATAGGGGGGCAGCTCAGGCCGTAAAATAATGCGAACCAATTATGAGCAGAATCTTCATGCGCTTGAATAAATCCATTTTCAGCCTCTGTTTCATCGCAATGACTGCCAGTGCGACTCCGCCCCCAATTCCTGCCCGTCCCCAGATCGCCAATATCCAGGCCATGCCTGACGGCGCCCTGTTCGCAGTGGTGAATGCCAGGGGCCTTTACCGCCGTGTCGAAGGCGGCGCGTGGAAACAGTTGATCGAGTCCGCAGGAATGGGGGGCTGGACGCAGATTTACGCCCGTGGCGGCAATGAACTCCTCCTCAGCGCGCATATCTCTGGCGCGGTATATGGTTCGCGCGACGGTGGCTTGAGCTGGGTCGAAGAGGGTGCCGCCAGCGCGCCCCACGAGTTCGGCAAACTGGGAACGGGGCATGAGCGCTACCTGGCCCGCACTGCGCAGGGACGTGCCTACCTGCTTTATGGCGACACGGTCTTTGCGAGTCATGATGGCGGCATCAGCTGGAGCGAAAACAAATTCGCGTCGATGCCTGAACCGGCCGATGTGTACCAGCAGGCGCTCGCGGCCAACGACCGCGAGCTGTTTGTCGTTTCCGGCAAAACGCTGTTTCAAAGCAAAGACGAGGGCAGGCACTGGCAGCAGGTCGAGCAGGCAGGCCAGGAAAGCCCGGTCCTGAGTGGCATTGCCGGCAGGTCGCCGGACCTGAAAATGGCGCCTGACGGTACTTTGCTCGCCTTGGGCAACATCGCCGTCAGCCAGCGTGCATTCGCCAGCAAGGACGGCGGCCGCCATTGGGAAGAGCTGCGCTTCGGTCTGCCGCCGGATGCCGCCTTTATCCTGAGAACATTTGGCCCGGACCCCGACGCGATGTATTTCTTTATTCGCAGCGCTCCGCACAAGGGACCTCTGTTCCGCTCCCTGTACCGGAAAGGAGTGGATGGGAGCCTGAGCGAAATGCGGATCGACCCCTTCCAGGGAATGCTGACGCGAAGCGTCAACGGCAGGATCTATGCGCTTGGGTTCGACGGAGCCGCGATCCACGAGAGCAGCGATGGCGGCCAGACCTGGTCGCCGGTGTCGCGCGATGCCATCACCTGGCATTGAGGAGCCCGGGCGGCCGCGCAGACGTTAAAATAGCGGACTTGAACCGACTTTCGCACCCAGCAGCTAAATGAGCAATCTGACAATTGAACAAGACGTAGCGGCGGACGCACCGCCAGCACCCAAAGGCCCGGATTTCGTCCACCTGCGCGTGCATACCGAGTACTCGATTGTCGATGGCCTGGTGCGCATCGATGACATGATCAAGGCGGCGGTCAAGGACAAGCAGGGCGCGCTGGCCATCACCGACCTGGCGAACATGTTCGCCATGGTGCGCTTCTACAAGTCGGCGCGCGGCAAGGGCATCAAGCCGATTGTCGGCGTCGACGCCTGGATCACCAACGACGAGAACCGCGACAAGCCGCATCGCATCATGCTGTTCGCGAAGAACCGCATGGGCTACCTCCAGCTGTGCGAACTGTTGTCGGAAGCGTGGCTGAACAACCAGTACAAGGGCCGCGCCGAGATCCGTACCGAGTGGCTGCGCGACCGCGCCAACAAGGAATATCCGCTGCTGCCCGGCGAGAGCGGCGCCAATGCGCTGATCGCCCTGTCCGGCGCGCACTTTGGCGACATCGGCCAGGCCATCGAAAACGGCAACCTTGACCTGGCCGAGGCCAATGCCCGCAAATGGGCGGAAATCTTCCCGAACGGCCATTTCTACGTCGAGATCCAGCGTGCCGGCCAGGCCAACCAGGAGGTGCAGGTGCGCCAGTCCGTCGCGCTGGCGGCCAAGCTTGGCCTGCCTGTCGTGGCGACGCACCCGGTGCAGTTCCTGTCGAAGGATGAATTCATCGCCCACGAAGCGCGCGTCTGTATCGCGGAAGGCGAGATGCTGGCCAATGCCAAGCGCGTCAAGCGTTTCAACGAGCAGATGCGCTTCCTCACGCAGGCCGAAATGGCGGAACTGTTCCACGACCTGCCGGCCGCGCTGCAAAACTCGGTGGAAATCGCCAAGCGCTGCAATGTGACGCTGACCCTGGGCAAGCCGCAGTTGCCGAACTTCCCGACGCCGGGCATGTCGATCGACGAATTCCTGGTGGCGGAAACGCAGAAGGGCCTGGAGGAGCGCCTGGTCCAGCTGTTCCCTGATCCCGAGAAGCGCGAGAAGGAGCGCCCGCGCTACGAGGCGCGCCTGAAGTTCGAGAACGACACCATCATCAAGATGAAGTTCCCGGGCTACTTCCTGATCGTTGCGGAGTTTATCCAGTGGGGCAAGAACAACGGCGTGCCGATCGGCCCGGGCCGCGGTTCCGGCGCAGGCTCGCTGGTGGCGTATGCATTGAAGATTACCGACCTGGATCCGCTGAAGTACAACCTGCTGTTCGAGCGCTTCCTGAATCCGGAACGGGTATCGATGCCCGACTTCGATATTGACTTCTGCCAGGAAAAGCGCGAACTGGTGATCCAGCACGT
>CAMLSG010000013.1 GCA_946482635.1 uncultured Duganella sp. | reverse complement strand
GCGTTGATGTGCACCGCGATGCCGCCGCGCGGCACCAGGATGTGGGTGCCGGAGAAGCCGCCGCGCTTGCCCAGCGCCATGGCCGGGCCTTCATGCAGCACGTTCGACGACGGCAACTCGCGGCTGCCCATGCTGGCGTAGGCGAACAGGGTGCCGATGCCGCCCTCGACGTCGACCCAGCTGTCCGGGCGGGTTGCGCCGGTCAGGTGCGAGATCGCGTACAGTTCTTCCTTGCGCTCCATCAGGTACATCGCCAGGGCTTTCAGGCGCTGGGCACGAGTCTGGAAGTCCAGCTTCATCAGGGCCGGGATGCCGGTCTTGCGGCCGTAATGCACGGCTTCGGCGAAGTCCAGCTTCTCGGCGTGGGTGTGGTAGATGACGCGGTTGTCCAGGGCGCTGTGCAGCGCGGTCGCGGCTTCCTTGCCTTGCCAGCGGCCGCCGATGAAGCTTTGCAGGGTGTGTACCATTTGTAGTCTCCGATTACTGTTTATTGTCGAATGCCTGCTTGTGCAGGTGCATGGGCAGCGAGGTGTCCCATTGCATGCGCTGGCGGTCCGGCGCTGCCTCGGTGTCGGGCTGGCACTCCACCAACGTTTGCATCGAGCGCACGGCCAGCTCGTGGTACTGGCCGGTGCCCAGCGTCTTCCAGGCGATTTCACTGTCGCTGACCTGGCGCAGGATCTTGGCCGGCGCGCCGACCACCATGCTGCGCGGCGGAATTTCCATCCCGGCCTTGACGAAGGCGGCTGCGCCGACGATGCTCTCGGCGCCCACTACCGCGTTATCCATGATGACGGCGTTCATGCCCACCAAGGCATTGCGGCCGATACGGCAGCCGTGCAGCACCGCGCCGTGGCCGATGTGGCCATCCTGCTCGACCACCGTGTCCCCGCCGGGGAAGCCGTGCATCACGCAGGTGTCCTGCACATTGGCGCCCTCTTCCAGGATCAGGCGCCCGAAGTCGCCGCGCAGCGATGCCAGCGGCGCGACGTAGCAGCGCGGGCCGACAATCACGTCGCCGACCAGCACCGCAGTCGGGTGCACATAGGCCGTTGGATGCACCACCGGCCGCACGCCATTGATCTCGTAGCAAGGCATGGTCAGACTCGCTCGATCACCAGCGCGATGCCCTGGCCGACGCCGATGCACATGGTACATAGCGCGTAGCGGCCACCGGTGCGTTCGAGCTGGTTCAGCGCGGTGGTCACCAGGCGCGCGCCCGAGGCGCCCAGCGGGTGGCCGATGGCAATCGCGCCGCCGTTCGGGTTGACGCGGGCATCGTCGTCTTTCAGGCCCAGGTCGCGGGTCACTGCCAGGCCCTGCGCGGCAAAGGCTTCGTTCAATTCGATCACGTCCATCTGTTCGATGGTCATGCCCAGTTGCGCCAGCAGCTTTTTGCTGGCCGGCGATGGACCGAAGCCCATGATGCGCGGCGCCAGGCCGGCAGTCGCCATGCCCAGCACCTTGGCGCGCGGCTTCAGGCCGAATTTGTCGACCGCCGCGGCGGATGCCAGCAGCAGCGCGCAGGCGCCGTCGTTCACGCCGGAGGCATTGCCGGCGGTGACCGTGCCATCGGGCTTGACCACGCCTTTCAGCTTGGCCAGCGCCTCAATGGTGGTGTCCGGACGCGGGTGTTCGTCGGTGTCCACCACCTTCGGTTCGCCTTTTTTCTGCGGGATGGTGACCGGCACGATCTCGCCCTTGAAGAAGCCGGCCGCATGGGCGGCTGCCCAGCGCTGCTGGCTGCGGATGGCGAAGGCATCCTGGTCGGCGCGTGCCACGGCCCATTGTTCTGCCACGTTTTCCGCGGTCTCCGGCATCGAGTCAATACCGTACTGCGCCTTCATCAGCGGGTTCACGAAGCGCCAGCCGATGGTGGTGTCTTCGATCTTCGCGCTGCGGGAGAAGGCGCTGTCGGCCTTGCCCATGACGAAAGGCGCGCGCGTCATGCTTTCCACGCCGCCCGCGATCACCAGTTGCGCTTCGCCCGACTTGATGGCGCGCGCGGCGATGCCGACTGCATCCAGCGACGAACCGCACAGGCGGTTGATGGTATTGCCCGGCACTTCCACCGGCAGGCCGGCCAGCAGGCCGGCCATGCGGCCCACGTTGCGGTTGTCTTCGCCGGCGCCGTTGGCGCAGCCGTAGTAGACGTCGTCGACCTGCTTCCAGTCGACGGAAGGATTGCGCGCCATCAGGGCTGCGATCGGGATCGCCGCCAGGTCGTCGGCGCGCACGCCTGCCAGTGCGCCGCCGTAGCGGCCGAACGGTGTGCGAACGGCGTCGCAGATGAATGCTTCGGTCATTGTTATTCCTTGGGTCGTTTATCGATTACTCGTTTGGCCTTGCCGGTCGCGGTGCGTTCGATGCCACCCACGCCGACCAGGGTGACAGTGGTGCTCACGCCGACATTGGTCTTGATGCGTTGTTCCAGTTCGCGCGCCACGTCGCCCGCATCGGCGCGCGCCAGTCCGGCGCTCAGCTCCACCAGCACTTCCAGCTTGTCGAGGTGGCCGTCGCGGGTCACCACCAGCTGGTATTGCGGTTCGAGCTTGGGCAGCTTGCAGATCTGCTCTTCAATCTGGGTCGGGAACACGTTCACGCCACGGATGATCAGCATGTCGTCCGAGCGGCCGGTGATCTTGCCGATACGGCGCATGGCGCGCGAAGTCGGCGGCAACAGGCGCGTAAGGTCGCGCGTGCGGTAGCGGATTACCGGCATGGCTTCCTTGCTGAGGGAGGTGAACACCAGCTCCCCTTCCTCGCCATCGGGCAGTACTTCGCCGGTTTCCGGATCGATAATCTCCGGGTAGAAATGGTCTTCCCAGATCACCGGGCCGTCTTTCGATTCGATGCACTCGCTGGCCACTCCGGGGCCGATCACTTCCGACAGGCCGTAGATGTCCACGGCGTCGATGCCGGCGCGCCGTTCAATCTCGCCGCGCATGGCGTTGGTCCACGGCTCGGCGCCGAAAATGCCGACCTGCAGCGAGGACTTGGCGCAATCCAGGCCCTGGCGCTGGAATTCCTCGACGATGTTCAGCATGTAGGACGGCGTGACCATGATGATCGATGGCTTGAAGTCCTGGATCAATTGCACCTGCTTTTCGGTCTGGCCGCCGGACATCGGGATCACGGTGCAGCCCAGGCGTTCAGCGCCATAGTGCGCACCCAGGCCGCCGGTGAACAGGCCGTAGCCGTAGGAGATATGGACCATGTCGCCGGCGCGGCCGCCCGCTGCACGGATGGAACGGGCCACCACGTCGGCCCACATGTCGATATCGCGCTGGGTGTAGCCGACCACGGTCGGCTTGCCGGTAGTGCCGCTGGAGGCATGCACGCGCACGACTTTTTCGCGCGGCACGGCGAAAAGTCCGAAGGGATAGTTGTCGCGCAGGGTCTTCTTGTCCGTGAACGGGAACCTGGCCAGGTCAGCCAGCGACTTCAGTTCGCTCGGATGTACGCCCTTCTCGTCAAAGGCCTTGCGGTAATGCGGCACGTTCTCATAAGCGTGCATCAGCGACCATTTCAGGCGCTCCAGCTGGAGCGCCTGCAATTCGTCACGGCTGGCGCGCTCGATCGGCTCCAGGTCGGAAGGGGCGGGAATGCGTTGAACCACGGTGCTACCTCCATCAACTAGCTATGGGTTGGAACCACCTCTCCGGCGATGCGGTGCGATTTGCCGCGGAAAGTGGCGATCATCCTGCCCTCCTGGTTGCAGACGGTGACATCGTAGATGCCGGTCTTGCCGACCAGCGTGCGTTCGACCGCCTCCGCCGTCAGCAAGTCATCCATCCGCCCGGGGGCGAGGTAGTCGATCGTGCAGCCCGCGCCAACCGTCGTGTGGTTATGGCTGTTGCACGCGAATGCGAAAGCACTATCCGCCAACGCAAAGATAAAGCCGCCGTGGCAAGTCTGGTGCCCGTTCAGCATATCGCTCCGCACCGGCATGGTCATGCGCGCATAGCCGGGACGGATTTCTACCAACTTCATGCCGAGGGCCTGGCTGGCGGCGTCGCGCGCGAACATCGCTGCGCCTGCCGCTTCGGCCAGGGCCTGCGGGTGCATCCTGGGGTTATGCATGGATACTGGCTCCGCTCTGTTCGCGGCGGCGCAGCAGCGGTGACACGCGGTAGCGGTCTTCTCCGTAGCTGCTTGCCAGGTTCTCCAGCACTGTCACGATATGCCTGACGCCCACCATGTCCGCCCATGCCAGCGGGCCGCGCGGATAGTTGACGCCCTTTTGCATTGCCAGGTCGGCCGCCTGCGCGCTGCATACGCCCTGGTTGACGGCGTCGGCCGCTTCGTTGGCCAGCATGGCGACCGTGCGCATCACGGCCAGGCCCGGAACGTCGTCCATTCGCGTCACGGTGAAGCCGGCTGCCTGGAACATGCCGATGGCCGATGCCATGGCGCGCGGGCTGCATTGGTCGCTGCAGGCAATGGCAATGCGCGGCGAAGCGTTGAAGTCGAATACCAGGTCATACAGCACCATGTCGTCATGCTTGTCGTCGCGCGCGCGCTGGGTGGCGGTACGGCCATCGGTCAGGTAGATCGCGGCGCCGTTGGTATGGAAAGCAGGCGCCTCGGACGAGCGGTGACCCTCGGCGGAGTTGCGCTTGGTGACGGTAACGCCACGCGCCTTCAGGCGCTCGATGATCGTGGTTGCGATGGCGGTGTGGTCGCCCGGCTCGAAGCTGTAGCCGATGTACTCCGGCAGCGGCTGCGGCGCTTCGGAGCGTGGCTGCGGTGCTGCCGCTCCCTCGCTGTAGTCGTAAAAGCCGCGGCCGGACTTGCGGCCAAGGAAGCCCGCGTTCACCATCTCCTGCTGCAGCACCGACGGCGTGAAGCGCGGGTCGTTGTAGTAAGCGCGGAATACGGACTCGGTGACGGAGTAGTTCACGTCGTGGCCGATCAGGTCCATCAGCTCGAAAGGGCCCATACGGAAGCCGCCGCCTTCGCGCATCACCGCATCGATGGTGGCGGCATCGGCGGCCTGTTCGTTCAGCAGGCGCCAGCCTTCGGCGTAGTAGGGGCGCGCCACGCGATTGACGATGAAGCCGGGCGTGGATTTGGCGTGCACTGGATTCTTGCCCCAGGCGATCGAGGTGTCGTACACGGTTTCGGCCACGGCGGCGTCAGTCGCCAGGCCGCTGATCACTTCCACCAGCGCCATCAGCGGCACCGGGTTGAAGAAGTGCATGCCGACCAGGCGCTGCGGCTTGCGCAGCTTGGCGGCAATGGCGGTAACAGAAATCGAGGAAGTATTGGTGGCGAGGATGGCGTCGTCGCCGACGATGCCTTCCAGGTCGGCGAACAGGCTGCGCTTGACGTCCAGGTTTTCGACAATGGCTTCAACCACCAGCTTTGCATCGGCGACGTCCGCCAGGCCGGCTACGCCGTGCAGGCGGCTGCGCGCGGCGTCGGCATCGGCGACGGACATCTTGCCCTTTTCAACCAGCTTGCCGTACACCTTGCCGATATCGGCAATCGCCTTATCCACCGCTTCCGCGCGGGTGTCGAACAGCTTGACCGTGTAGCCGGAAGCCGCTGCGACCTGCGCGATGCCGGAACCCATTGCCCCGCTGCCGATCACGGCAACGACACTGCCTTTCGCCAGAGCCGCCATGCTTATTCCCCCTTGAAGTTTGGAGTGCGCTTGTTGATGAAGGCGTCCACGCCTTCGCGGTAGTCGTGGCTGTAGCCAAGCTCGCGCATCATTTCGCCTTCCAGCTTGAGCTGGTCGGACAGGGTGTTGCCGTAGCTGGCTTGCAGCGCATGCTTGGTGAAGGCCAGGCCCTTGGTCGGGGCGGTAGCGAAGTGCTTGGCCATGGCCATGGCTTCGTTCATCAGTTCTTCGTCGGGAACCGCTTTCCAGATCAGGCCCCATTGTTCGGCGCGTTCGGCGGACAGCTTTTCGCCCAGCATGGCAAGGCCGGTGGCGCGTGCATGGCCGATCAGGCGCGGCAGGTGCCAGGTGCCGCCGGTGTCCGGAATCAGGCCCAGTTTGCAGAAGGCTTCGATGAAGCTGGCGGATTTGGCTGCCAGCACGATGTCGCAGGCCAGGGCCAGGTTGGCGCCGGCACCGGCAGCAACGCCGTTCACGGCGCAGATGACGGGCATCGGCAGCTCGCGCAGCGCCAGCACCAGCGGGGCATAGAATTTTTCGACGGATTCGCCGAGGTCCACTGCGGCGCCACCAGGGGCGACTGCGCGGTCGCCCAGGTCCTGCCCGGCGCAGAAGCCGCGGCCGGCGCCGGTCAGCACCAGCACGCGCACGGATTTGTCGGCGCGCAGCTGGGACAGGGCTTCGCGTACTTCCAGGTGCATGGCCTGGGTGAAGCTGTTCAATTTGTCGGGACGGTTCAGGGTCAGTTTTGCGACGCCTGCCGCGATTTCAAATTGGATGTTCTCGTAGCTCACTTTGTCTCCTCTTCTTTAAACCCGGTAAACCTGGGTCAGACCCAAGGGTCAGATCCTGGCATGCGGCCGCCGCGTACCTGGGTCCGACCCTTGGGTCGTACCCAGATTTACCGGGTTGGGGTTATTCAGCCTGATCGAAATCGATAATCACTTTATCAGTGACCGGAAACGCCTGGCAGCTCAATACAAAGCCACGTGCAATCTCGTAGTCTTCCAGCGCATAGTTGACGTCCATGTCCACCTTGCCTTCGACCATCTTGCAGCGGCAGGTAGAGCATACGCCGCCTTTGCAGGAATAGCGCATGTCCAGCCCCGCGCGCAAACCGGCGTCCAGGATCGACTCCTTGTCCTTCTCCATGGTGAACGAAGCCGCATTGCCATCCATGATCACGGTGACTTCCGTCAGGTGCGGCGCCGCATCGGCCTGGATCCGCGGCTTGTGCTGGTGCTTTGGAATGCTGGCAGCGAACAGCTCAATCTTGATGTTCGACTTCGGCATGCCCGCCTCCTGCAGCGCGGCGGAGACACCGAGCATCATGTCTTCCGGACCGCAGATGAAGGCGGTGTCGTAATCCTTGATGTCGATCCAGTGCTGCAGGAACTGTTCGGTCTTTTCCTTGGTGATGCGGCCATTGAACAGCTCAATATCCTGCTGCTCGCGCGACATTACATAGACAATGTTCAGGCGTTCAAGATAGGCATCCTTCAGTTCCATCAGTTCCGTCTTGAAGATGACGGACGAGGAAGCGCGGTTGCCGTAGAACAGGGTAAAGCGGCTCGTCGGCTCGGTCATCAGCGTAGTCTTGATGATCGACAGGATAGGCGTAATGCCGCTACCGGCTGCAAAGGCCAGGTAGTTCCTGCTCTGCCCCGCATCCAGCGGCACGTTGAAGTGGCCCATAGGCGGCATCACTTCGATGGTGGCGCCGGGTTTCAACGCGTCGTTGGCCCAGGTCGAGAACATGCCGCCCGGCGTGCGCTTGATCGCCACGCGCAGGGCGCCGTCCTGCACGGCGGAGCAGATTGAGTATGAGCGGCGCACGTCTTCATTATTGATGTTCGTGCGCAGCGTCAGGTGCTGGCCTTGCTGGTATTTGAAGCTTTCCTGCAGTTCGGCAGGCACGGCGAAGGTGACGGCGATGCAGTCGCGGGTCTCCTGCTGCACCTTGGCGACGGACAGTGGATAGAATTTGCTCATGGTGTCAGTGGCACTTGAAGTAGTCAAAGGGCTCGCGGCAGTCGAGGCACTTGTACAGCGCCTTGCAGGGCGTGGAGCCGAACTGGCTTGTGATTTCGGTGTGGCTGGAGCCGCAGTGCGGGCAGACGACTTTAGGCGCCGGAACAGCGCCGCGGGCGACGCCCGCCTTCAGCGGATCCAACGGCGCGGCAGATGGACGCGGGGCGCGCAAGCCGCTGATGTCGACCACGCGCTGCGCCGGCGGCGCGATGCCGTAGCCTTTCAGCTTGGCCTTGCCCGAATCGCTCATCCAGTCGGTGGTCCAGGCTGGCGACAGGCGGGTGATGATGTCGACCTGCCGGATGCCGGCATCCTTCAGGGCGCCTTGCACCGCGTCGGCAATCACCTGCATGGCCGGGCAGCCGGAATACGTCGGCGTGATCGTAACCGCGCACGAGGAAGGGCCGGTCACCTGCACATCGCGCACGATGCCCAGGTCCACCACCGAAATCACCGGGATCTCGGGATCGGAAACCTGCTCCAGCAGGGACCAGACACGCGCCGCGTCCATCACCACTCCGAACCCGGGTAAGCGCGCTGCAGGAACTGCATCTCGGCCAGCAGGTAGCCCAGGTGCTCGGTGTGGCGGCCTTGCTTGCCGCCCTTCTGCATCCACGCATCGGCCGCCGGCATTGCCAACGTCGCCTCGCCGAGGATATCGGAAACATGCGACAGCCATTGCTCGCGCAGCATGGCAGCCGGCGGCGCAACGCCTTCCGCAACCATGGCTTCATCCACCGCGTCGTAGTTGAACACCTCGCCGGTGTACATCCACAGCTCATCGACCGCGGTCTGGGTGAACTGGTGCGACACGTCGGTGCCGTCGCCCAGTCGCACGATCAGGTCGCCGCTGCGTCGCAGGTGATAGGTCACTTCCTTCAGCGACTTCTCGGCGATTTCCGCGATGCGCGGATCGGAGGAACGAGTCAGCGCGCCGATCAGGAAATAATGCCAGGTATCGAAGAAGAACTGCCGCACCAGCGTGTGCGCGTAGTTGCCGTTCGGCTGCTCGACCAGCAGCACGTTCTTGTAATCGTGCGCGTCGCGCAGGTAAGCCAGCTTGTCCTCGTCGCGGCCCGCGCCTTCCAGTTCTGCGGCGTAGGTGTACCACATGCGGGTCTGGCCCAGCAGGTCCAGAGACACGTTCGACAGCGCCATGTCTTCTTCCAGCGCAGGGCCCTTGCCGCACAATTCGCACAGGCGCTGGCTCAGCACCATGGCGTTGTCGCCCAGGCGCAGCAGGTAATTGACCTTGTTATCCATAGCAGGAAACCTTACAGGTTCTTCACTTCTTCCGGCATCGGGAAGAAGGTCGGGTGGCGGTACACCTTGCTGTTGGAAGGCTCGAACAGCGGGCCCTTGTCGGCCGGTGCGCTGGCGACGATATCGGAGGCGCGCACCACCCAGATGCTCACCCCTTCATTGCGGCGGGTGTAGACATCGCGCGCGTTGTTGATTGCCATCTCCGCATCCGGAGCATGCAGGCTGCCCACATGCTTGTGCGCCAGGCCGTGCTGGCTGCGAATGAAGACTTCCCACAGTGGCCATTCTTTGCTCATCTTGTCTCCTCTCAGGCCGCAGCCTGCTCCTTATTATGTTTGTCGGCGTAAGCCACCAGCGCGTCGCGGAACCATGCGCCGTCTTCATAAGCCTTGACGCGGGTGCGCAGGCGCTCGCGGTTGCAAGGGCCGTTGCCCTTCAGGACCTGGTGGAATTCTTCCCAATCGATTTCGCCGAAGTCGTAGGAGCCGCGCTCCTCGTTCCATTTCAGGTCAGGGTCGGGGATGGTCAGGCCCAGGAATTCGGCTTGCGGCACGGTCTGGTCGACCATGCGCTGGCGCAGTTCGTCGTTGGAGAACAGCTTGATGCGCCATTGCGCGGATTGCGCGCTGTTGACCGAAGCTGCGTCGGACGGGCCGAACATCATCAGCGAAGGCCACCACCAGCGGTTCAGCGCATCCTGCGCCATCGCCTTCTGTTCCGGCGTGCCTTTGGCCAGCGACATCATGATGTCGTAGCCCTGGCGGGCGTGGAAGGACTCCTCCTTGCAGACGCGGATCATGGCGCGCGAATACGGGCCATAAGAGCAGCGGCACAGCGGGATCTGGTTGATGATGGCCGAGCCGTCCACCAGCCAGCCGATGGCGCCCATGTCGGCCCAGCTCAGCGTCGGGTAATTGAAGATGGACGAGTACTTGGCTTTGCCGCTGTGCAGGGCCGCCAGCAGCTCGTCGCGCGACACGCCCAGGGTTTCGGCGGCGCTGTACAGGTAGAGGCCATGTCCCGCTTCGTCCTGGATCTTGGCCAGCAGGATCGACTTGCGTTTCAGGCTCGGGGCACGGGTCACCCAGTTCCCTTCAGGCAACTGCCCCACGATTTCGGAGTGGGCGTGCTGCGAGATCTGGCGCACCAGGGTCTTGCGGTAAGCCTCCGGCATCCAGTCCTTTGGCTCGATCTTGATGCCGGCGTCGATGCGCGCCTGGAATTCGCGCTCCTGCGCGTCCATATCTTCTGCGGTCTGGACCTTTTTCAGGCCGGTTTCCACCATTTGTGCGTACATAAGGAGGGCCTCCTTGTTCGGGATAGCTTCATAATACGATACAAAAACGGCTTTGCAAACGAATTTTGTGTGTCATTTAAAAATTCTGTATCTAGATCAATGACAGTGTATAAAATCGGTCTATGCAAAAAAACCAGAAAATCAATGGCTGGATTGAAGAATTCCTGGCCAGCGACCCGCCGCGCTCCAAATCGCTGGTGATGACCATCTTCGGCGACGCCATCGTCCCGCACGGCGGCATGGTGTGGACCGGCAGCCTGATCGAACTGCTGGCTCCCTTCGGCGTCAACGATCGCCTGCTGCGTACCTCCGTTTTCCGCCTGGCGCAGGAAGGCTGGCTGGGCGCCCAGCGCGACGGCCGCCGCAGCAGCTATGCCATCACGCCCGACGCCATGCGCCGCTTCAGCCGCGCCTTCCGCCGCATTTACGCCCCGCTGAATGTGCATTGGAACGGCCAGTGGACCCTGGTGCTGGCCGCCGACGGCCTTGACGCCCCGGCGCGCAGCCAGTTGCGCAAGGAACTGTTGTGGGAGGGCTACAGCGTGATCGCGCCCGGCATCGCCGGCCATCCGGCGGGCGATATGGAGGCGCTGGAAGCGCTGCTGTCGCGCCTTGGCCTGCTGCAGAAGGTGTACGTAGTGCAGGCCAGCGAAGTGCCCGGCCTGCGCGCGCGGCCGCTGGGCGAAATGGTGGCGGAGGGCTGGGACTTGAGCGAAGTGGCCGCCGGCTACGAGAAGTTCGTGGCCACCTTCAGCGCCGTGCCCGGCTTGCTGGCCGAGGCAGGCGAGATCGATCCTGAGCAAGCCTTCGTGCTGCGCACCCTGCTGATCCACGCCTACCGCCGCGTGCAGCTGCACGATCCGCAATTGCCGATCGAACTGCTGCCCGAGCCCTGGCCCGGCGCCCGCGCTTACGAGCTGGCCAGCCAGCTGTATCGCCAGCTCTCAGCCCCTGCCGAGAAGCACATCCTCGCCGCCCTGCAACGCGAAAATCCGGGCGCGCCGCAGCCTGAATCCAGTTTCCATCAGCGTTTCGGCGGCCAGCACTAGAGACCGTGTCAACCAAAGAGCCTGACCCCAAGGTTGACACGGGCGCGGCTGTAAGTGGTGGTGTATCATGTCGGGCTTCGCGCGACGGCGCTTCATTTTTCCGACAGGACACACAATGTCTATCAAGATCAGCAGCCAGTTCGATGCTGGCGCCATCGATGTGGTCAGCGTTACCTCCGCTGGCGATATCGACGTCAATATCCGCAAGGATTCCCATGCGGACATCATCCAGTGGTTCTATTTCCGTGTGCAGGGCGCGCAAGCCGTGCCGCTGACCATCCGTTTCCTGAACGCTGGCAAGGCTGCCTATGCTGAGGGCTGGAAGGGCTACAACGCTGTTGCGTCCTACGACCGCGACAACTGGTTCCGCGTCCCGACTTCCTTCGATGGCGAAGTGATGACCATCGAGCACGCGCCGGAACACGATTCGGTCTACTACGCTTACTTCGAGCCGTATTCGTGGGAGCGCCACCTGTCCCTGCTGGACTCCGCACAGCTGCACCCGCTGGCCGAACTGGTCGACCTGGGCAGCACCGTGGAAGGCCGCGACATGAACATGCTGGTGATCGGCGACCAGGAAGCCGAAAAGAAGGTGTGGGTCATCGCGCGCCAGCACCCCGGCGAAACCATGGCTGAATGGTTCGTGGAAGGCATGGTCGAAGCCCTGCTCGACGCGGCCAATCCATATGCCCGCCAGTGCCTGCAGGATGCCTGCTTCTACATCGTGCCGAACATGAACCCGGACGGCTCCGTGCGCGGCAACCTGCGTACCAACGCCGCCGGTGCGAACCTGAACCGCGAATGGAACGAGCCGACCATGGAGCGTTCGCCGGAAGTCTTCCTGGTGAAAGAGAAGATGAAGGAAATCGGCTGCGACATGTTCCTCGACGTGCACGGCGACGAAGGCCTGCCTTACGTCTTCGTGGCCGGCAGCGATGCCCTGCCGAATTTCACCAAAGAACAGAAAGCCGCGCAGGACAAGTTCATTGCCGACTTCAAGCTGGCGTCGCCGGACTTCCAGTCCGAGCATGGCTATCCTGACTCGCCATACACGCCGGAAGTGCTGACCATGGGTTCGCCGCACATCACCCACCTGTTCGGCTGCCTGTCGCTGACCCTGGAACTGCCGTTCAAGGACAACGCCAACGACCCGGACGAACTGGTTGGCTGGAACGGCGCCCGTTCCGCCAAGCTGGGTGCGGACGTGCTGCAGCCGGTCCTGCGCACCCTGCGCAACTTCTAAGCTTCACCGGGCCTGGAGACGGGCAGTCACTTCGCGTCAAGGAAGGACTGCACCGTCTTCACCGTTTCGGCGGTCGCCTCCTCCATCAGCCAGTGCCCTGCGCCTGGCACCACGACTTCGGTCACATTGGTCGCTGCATTGCGCATCACCGCGGCCTCATTCGCACCGAAAGACTTCTCGCCACCGACAGCCAACACTGGCATGGTGAGCTTGGTCTTTACGAATTCCGCGTTGTCTTCAGCATCCTTGCGGATCGACTGGAACTGGGCGAACGACGCCTTCATCGCGCCCGGCCGGGCATACAGCTTGGCATAATGCTGGCGCGTGGCTTCATCGATCTTGCTGGCGTCGCCGGCGAAGTCATTCCAGAAACGGTCGAGATAAATCCGTTCGCGGCCTTGTACCAGGCGCAGCGCATCCTTGCCGCCGAAGTCAAAATGCCACAGCACAGGCGCGCGCACGATCTGCTCCCACGGCGGCACGCCAGGAACCGGAGCATCCATCACCACCAGCTTGGTGGTCTTGTCCGGATAGCACGCCGCATAGGCATAGGCAACCATGGTGCCAATGTCGTGGCCCACGATGTCTGCCTTGTCGACGCCCAGCTTGTCGAGGATGGCGCGGATGTCGCCTGCCTGGGTTTTCTTGTCGTAGCCGCCTTCGGGCTTGGACGATAGGCCCAGGCCACGCAAGTCCGGCACAATCACCCGATGATCCCTGGCCAGGGCAACTGCCAGCGGCGTCCACATATCGCCGGTATCGCCAAAGCCGTGGATCAGGACTACGGCGGGGCCGCTGCCACCAACGCGAACATGCAGCGCTACGCCATCGGCGTTGACAGTCTGGGTCTTGAAGCTTGAGGGGTAAGGCAGGGGACCGGCGTTGGCCGGCAGGCTGGCGGCCAGGGCGCTCGCGGCGAGCAGGCTTGCGCCAAGGGCGCGTTTGATCGGGTTGGTCATGGTGGGCTCCGTTGGGTTGAATGACGATGAACCCAGTGTAGTGATGGAAACCCGTTTGGATAAGTCGTCAAAAAGCGGAACTTATGTTCGGTATAATCGAACAATCATGGTAAAACTGGATGGCATCTCGAGCTTTGTAGCGATAGCGGAAGCCGGCTCTATCAGCGCGGCGGCGAGGCGGCTGCATCTTTCCAAATCGGTGGTTAGCGAACGCCTCGCGGATCTTGAACAAAGCCTGGGCGCGCCCCTGTTCCATCGGACCACGCGCAAGCTCAGCCTGACAGAAGACGGCACTGCCTTCCTCGAGCGCGCAAATCGCATCGTGTGGGAAGTGCAGGACGCCGTGGCCGAGGTCTCCCAGCGGCGCGGCACGCTCAGTGGCCCGATGCGCCTGTCTGCCCCGGTCACGTTTGGCCGTATGCATCTTGGGCCCGCGCTGTACGCTTTCCTGGCACGCCACCCTGGCATTTCGCTGACGCTGGAACTGGATGACCGGCGGGTGGACGCTGCTGCCGAGGGCTACGATGCGGTCATCCGCCACGGCGTGGTCGAGGACTCGCGGCTGGTCGCCTTGCCCCTGGCACCCAGCAAGCGCATGCTGGTGGCATCCCCTGCCTACCTTGCAAGCCATGGCACCCCAGCCTCGCTCGACGACCTCGCTGGCCACCGGGCCATCTACTACACCAACCGGAATGTCGCCGACTGGCGCTTCCTCGATTCAGAGGCTGCGATTTTTGTGCGGCCGCCCGCCGCGCTGCGGGTCAACAACGGCGATGTGATGCGCGATGCCGCGCTGGCGGGCCTGGGCCTGGCCCTGCTGCCAAGCTTCATCGTCGGGCCCGACGTGAAGAGTGGGCGCCTTGCCAGGGTCGACGTCGGGCGGGAAGCCGCGGAAGAGCTTATCTACGTCGCGCATCCTGAAGGCCGCAAGGCTTCCAAAAAACTGCAGGAGCTCGTGGCCACCTTGCGCGAAGCCTTCGGCAGTCCGCCTTATTGGGACAGGTGATCAGCGCAGCAGCGCCCGGAATGCCTTCGGTATCCACGGGCGCGCGGCCAGCATGATGGTCACCGCGCGGCGCTGTTCCCACGGCAGCCGCGCATCATCCTGGTGCTGCAGGGAGAATTCGTCTGCCACCTGCTTCAGGCGATCGAGCAAGGCGCGTGTCGATTGCTGCGACAGCATCACGCTCACCAGCCGCTGCACCTCGTGATGGCCGTCGAAACGGCTGTCGAAATAATCGCTGTACGCCTCGTCACGGAAGAAGCCCTGGATCGGGCCATTCGGCAGCCAGCTGAAGGTGCGCGATACCAGCAGCTTGACCTTGTTGTTCGGCTTGAGCATCAGGAAGCCGATCTTGTCCAGCCGTAGCAGGCAGGCCGTTGCTTCAGCGGCACTGATCTTGTAGTTCTTCACCACTTCCTCGATCGGCACCTGGTTCAGCGCCAGCACAGCCACCACCAGCAGCTTGGTATCGCTGATGATTTCCTTTTCCTGGGCGTAGGTGAGCTGGGAAATCAGTTGCGGCGTGTCGGCGCTGGCCAGCGCCAGCTCGGCGAAATCCATCTCCAGCACGGCCAGTATTTGCTCCAGCCGGTCGAGCGTGAAATTGCGGGACGCGAACATGCGCTTGATGCTGGGCTCCGACAGGCCAATCTTCTGCCCGAGGGCGGCATAGGTGATGCCGCGCGCCTTGAGCTGGCGTTTGAGCGCGTCGACCAAGCGGATGACGTTGGACATGCATTATTCCTTGACAATAAAGTATCGGAATATGATACCACCAGCATGGCCCGTTGCTACAGTGCGCGCGGCGATTGCCTCGCCGCAGCCGGCGCAGCAAGATGGCCGCTCCTTTAACCTGTGGAGCAGAAAATGAAACGCACCCTGATCGCCGCTTTGCTTGCTGTCGCTTGCGCCAGCAGCCAGGCGGTGAATGGTTCGCAAGCCTTGAGCCTTGGCGGGCTGTCCGCCGTGGTTGTCGTGACGGGATCCGTGGTGTCGGTGATGGCTGGCGGTTCGCCAGTGGTCGATTCCGTCGAGGTAGTCGGCGAAAGCGTGGTGGTGGTGGTGAAAGCGGTAGGCGACGGCAGCAAGGCCACCTTGCAGTTCAGCGGCAAAGCCCTGGAAGGCGTCTCGATGGTTGCCGGCACTGCGGTCAGCGTTGTGGCCATGTCGGCCGGCCATGCGCTGGTGGTATCGGGCAAGGTGATCGCCTTCATCCCGAACGAATTGGGCAAGGCGCTGCTGCATCACAGCCAGGTGAGCTAAGCCATGCGACGCCTGATCCTTGCAGTATCCCTGGCCGGTGCAATGGCTGGCGCCGCACACGCGGGCCAGCATTGTGAACACAAGCAGATGTCGGTGGAGGACGTGGAACGCGGCCTGGACCTGGCCCAGCGCAGCATGCAGGCGCTTGACGCCAGCGGCGCCCAAGTGGCCGTGATCGCACGCGCTGGACAGGACCTTTCCAAATATGGCTTGCACTATTCCCACGTCGGTCTGGCATGGCGCGATCATCCGGCCGGCCGCTGGGTGGTGGTGCAGTTGCTGAACGAGTGCGGGACGGCCGATTCAGCCTTGTACAACGATGGCCTGGGCAATTTCTTCCTGTCCGGGGTGCACCAGTACAAGGCGCAGCTGATGCTGCCGGCGCCGGAGGTGCAGCAACGGCTGGCACAGGTGCTGGCTTCGCGCACGCCGCTGCGCCTGCACCAGCCGCATTACAACATGCTGTCCTATGCCTGGTCGACGCGCTACCAGAACTCCAACCAGTGGGCGCTGGAGACGCTGGCAGCGGCCAGCGCCGATGCCGGCCGCGTCGAAACGCGCGCCGAAGCGCAGCAGTGGCTGGACCAGGCCGGCTTCCGCCCGCAGCCAGTGGAAATCGGCGCCATGACGCGCCTTGGCGGCCGCATGTTCCGCGCCAACGTCGCCTTCGACGATCATCCGATGGGCCAGCGCATGCAAGGCCACATTACGACGGTGACGGTGGACGGCATTGAGCAGTTCATGCGCAGCCGCGGCGCGCGGGTGATTGAGCTGTAACTATTTGCGGCTGAGCTTCCGGACGCGCGTCACGTGCTTGCGGCGCAAGCGTTCAAGTTCTCGCGCCTGGGGGTAGCCCGGCTGGCCGGGCGCGCGCAAGTGCGGCGGGATAAGGGCCGGCGCCTCCGGCTCGAAATACAGCACAGGCAGGCGCTCGATCTGGCGTTTGCTGGTCATGCTTCATGTTAGGCTCGGGCTTCGGAAGTTGCCAGTTTTGCGCAGGCGCAAAGGACGTGCCGCGATCTGCGCCGATCATGGGCCTTTATGGAGGCGAACATGAAGCTAATTTTTCCACTGCTGGCTTGCGCCTTGCTCGTCGGTTGCACATCGATGCCGTATCGCCCGGCGCAGGCGGATGGCGCGTTTCCGGGACTGGTGGACTTTGCGGCAACGGCGCCAAGGCACAGCGTCGACGTGCTGCTGGTGCATGGCATGTGCACCCACGACGTGCGCTGGGCCGAGGAAACCGTGGCGCAATTGGGCAGTGCGCTCAAAGCCCAGGCGGTCGTCCCGGCAGGCGCGGCGCCCACTGGCGCGGCAGCGGATGGCATAGAAATAGTCGAGCGCACCATCACGCTGCGGCAAGGCGAATTGCGCGTCAAGGCCCTGGTATGGTCGCCGCTGACGACGCCCCTCAAGCGCCAGCTTGACTATGATCTCAGTGCGCGCCTGCCAGCCACGCGCGCGAAACTGAATGCACAGGCCAAGGACAAGCTGCTGGACGATTGCCTTCCGGATGCCCTGATCTACCAGGGTGCCGCGCGCGACACCATCCGGCAGCGCATGGTGCAGGCAATCCTGCGCGCAACCGGGGACGCCGCACCGGACGCGCCTTTGCTGGTGCTGTCATCCAGCCTTGGCAGCAAGATCCTGTTTGATACGCTGCTGCACATGGATGCCTCAGCGCAGCGCACCATTGACCGCATGGCTTACCTGGTGATGGCCGCCAACCAGATTCCTCTGCTCGCGCTGGCCGACCAGCAGGTGCCGGGCGTGGCGGCAACCGCCGCGCGCCCTCCGGACAGCCTGCACGCAGTCCTGCTCAAGCGCCGCGCAGGCATCCTGCCGCGCAGCAGGAACGCCAGTCAATTGAGCCTGGTGGCGTTCAGCGATCCGAACGACCTGCTGACCTATACGCTGGAACGCGAGCGATATGCAGGCCTGGGGGTGAACGTGGTGAACGTGCTGGTTTCAAACGCGCCCACCTGGCTTGGGCTGCTGGAGCGCCCGGACCACGCGCACACCAACTACCTGCTCAACCCAGACGTTGCCCGAATGGTCGCGTGTGGTGAGCCGCGGAGTGCGCGTTGCGAATGATCTCGTAGACCTTGCGCGCTTCGGCGATGGTGTCGAAGCGCGGCAGCTCTTCGACGCCCGGCCAGGAGGCCAGGCCGCTGAACATATTCCCCGCCGGCGAAACGCCGAACGCGATCGTGCCTTCGCCCTTGCCGTTTTCGGTCAGTGAAAACTCGCCCATGGCGCGCAAGTCCAGGCTCCTCATGCTGCGCCGGAAAATGCCGGAGCGGATAATGATGCGCTGGCTGGTCACTGTGTAATCGATATAGGCACGCTGCCACGCTTCGACCGCGAAGCGGCCGGCAATCATGTACAGCCCGACCAGCACAAAGGGAATGCCCCACAGTCGAAACATCAAGGGCCCGCCGGAGCTTATGACGGAGTATTCCCAGAACAGGGCGAAGCCGCCCCATAAAAGGCTGAATGGAATCATCAGCAAGTCCGAAGCGCGCAGCACCAGGCCCTGTCGCGGGGTGCCGCTCCATAAGACGCGTTCATTGATCGACAAATTATCCATGCCGCCATCTTACCCGGCAGGAGTGCCTTTAAATCTGGCAGATTGTCACTTCCAGAAGAACAGTAAGCGTTTCCACCAGCTTCGGCCTGCCGGCGCGTCATGTGTGGCGGGAAGCAGGGCGAAGTCCGTGACCAGGCTGACGGCGCGGCCGTCCGCACTGTAGCCGAAGTAGGAGGCGCACGGGCCGCCTCTGCCGGCGGAAAACGAGACGATGTTTCCTGGTCCGGCTTGCGGGTCCATGAAACAGCCACTGCCCGACTCCACGCAATAGCCGAAGATCTCGCCCGGCTTAAGGGTGCGGGCATCCTGCGTAGCGTCCAGTGCGGGATACCAGTGGACGACCGGCGCCTCGCTTATTTGCACGCGGGCATAGGCAAGGCGTTCATCGCCGTTATCCAGGCGGGCCATGGCGAGCGTCACAGGATACTCGCCGTTCGGCACGCATTGCGTGAAGGGCTGCCGGCCAGGGTCGGCCTGCGGGTCGCCCGCGGCAATCTTGCCGGAGCCGACTGTCAGCCGGCCGGCTTCGACCAGCGAAAATTGAATGGAAGTCTCTTCAAACGTAAAGCGCTCCGCTGCAAAGGCGGAGCGCAGTCCTTCGGGATTGGGCACATAGCTCATGCGCCCATCATATTACTTTTGAAGGCGTGCCAGCAATTCCTTGCCCACCAGCGGAGCCGAAGCGGGATTCTGGCCGGTGATCAGTTCACGGTCGGTCACCATATTGCCCTGCCAGTTGGCGGCCTTGGAGAATTGCAGGCCGGCCTTCTGCAGCGCGGTTTGCGGATAGAACTTCATTTCGCCGCCGCCCAACTGGGCCTTGGATGCTTCCTCTTCATCGTTGGTGAAGACGGTGACCTTGTAGCCGGAATAAATCCACTTCGGCTGCGTTGGGGTAGCGCCTTGCGCCAGCTTCATGGTGAAGCCCTTGGCGTCCGGCATGGCCGACAGCAGCGCGATCGGGCCGTGGCAGACCAGGGCGGTCGGCTTGCCGTCCTTGTGGAAAGCGGCCAGCACCTTGCCCAGCGCTGGGCTGGTCAGCAAATCCTGCATCGGGGCGTGGCCGCCCGGCACGTAGACCGCGTCGTACTTGCCGTAACCCTGTTGCTCCACGCGGGCCAGGCTGACCACCGGCGAGTTCGCGCTGTCGGTCAGGCGCAATTGTTCCAGCAGCTTGTGGTGCGCATCCAGCGCGGCCTGGTCGCCACCGAAGAACATTGGATTGACCGAGCCTTTGTCCAGGGTCGGCGCCTTGCCGTTAGGCGTGGCGAAGGTGACCGTGTGGCCGGCATCCAGCAGCATCTTCACTGGCTGCATCAGCTCATTCAGGTAAAAGCCGGTCTGGAAGGTTTTGCCGGCTTTCAGGTCCAGCGTGGCTTCGTCGGACAGCACGACCAGCACGTTGCCGGCGCTGGCGGTGGTGGCAGTGAAGGCGGCGGCTGCGAGGGCGATGGCGGTGAGTTTCTTGATCATGATTTGCTCCTAAGAACGATTTGTCGATGGCGCTACTTTATTCAATCCTCCAACGGCGATAAACTACCTGAACACCAAACCATTTTTCCTTTAAAAGCAATAATGAGCCGGAAATACGACCACCTGGGCGACGTCGAAACCTTCGTTACCGTCGTTGAACGCGGCTCGCTGACGGCAGCGGCCGTTGCCCTGTCCACCACGCCCTCGGTCATCAGCCGTGCGCTGGCCAGGCTGGAAACGCGCCTTGGCACGCAGCTTCTGCGCCGGACCACGCGCAGCCTCGGCCTTACCGATGCCGGCCGGCTTTACATGGAGCAGGCGCGCGCAGCGCTATCGCTGATCGACGATGCCGAACGCGCAGTGCAGGCCGAAGGCGGCGAAGTCACGGGACGCATCCGCATCAGCGCCCCCACCACATTCGGTCATTACCGCCTGCCCACCCTGCTGCAACAGTTCGCCGAACGTTATCCGGGCGTGCGCGTGGATCTGAACATCAGCAACCGCAACGTCGACCTGGCGGCCGAGAATTTCGACTTCGCCATCCGCCAGGGCGCGCTGAAGGACAGCGGCATGATTGCCCGCAAGCTGGAAGATGCCCAACTGGTGCTGGTCTGCTCGCCGGCTTACGCCAGGCGCAAGGGCATGCCGCGCAGCGTGGAAGACTTGCCGCAACATGACTGCCTGGCTTTCCTGCTGCCGCGCACCGGACGCAGCTTCCCCTGGCAATTCATGCGCAACGGCGAGGAACTGGACTGGCAGCCGACATCAGCGCTGGAGGTGACGGAAGATGCCTTGGGAGTTGTGTCGCTGGCGGAGGCGGGCCTGGGCATTTGCCAGACCTTCCGCTTCATCGCACAGGACCGCCTTGAGCGCGGCGTGCTGGTGGAAGTGCTGCCGGAATTGAAGGGCCGCAGCCGGCCCTTCTCCTTGATCTACACGCCGCAGCGCCGGATGACGGCTGCGGCGCGTGCCTTCATTACTTGCCTCCTCGGCCAGCCTTGATCAGGAAGTTCTGCATGGTCGACTCCGCCACCGAGGCCCACTGGTTCTGGTCGTTGCGGAAGCGCTTCCACGGTTCGTAGATCTTGGCGAACTTGGCGTTCTTCGAAGCTTCCTCCGCCATCAGTTCGTTGGAAGCCTTGTAGGCCGCTTCCATGATGTCGTTGGAGTAGTTGCGCAGCTTGACGCCGTTCTTCATCAGGCGGCCCAGGGCGGTCGGGTTCTTGAAGTCGTATTCAGCCTGCATCACCACGTGCGCCTCATAAGCGGCGGCTTCGATGGCAGCCTGGTATTCCTTCGGCAGCTTTTCCCATTCCTTGATGTTCACGTACAGGGTGAACGATGCGCCCGGCTCCCACCAGCCCGGGTAGTAGTAGAACGGCGCAACCTTGTAGAAGCCCAGTTTCTCGTCGTCGTAAGGACCGACCCATTCCGCCGCATCGATGGTGCCTTTTTCCAGCGCCGGATAAATGTCGCCGCCAGCCAGCTGCTGCGGCACGGCGCCCAGGCGCTCCATCACCTTGCCGGCCAGGCCGGCAATGCGCATCTTGGTGCCCTTCAGGTCAGCCACGGATTTGACTTCCTTGCGGAACCAGCCGCCCATCTGGGTGCCCGAATTGCCGGCGATGAAGTTCATCACGCCGTAGTCCTTGTAGAACGCGCGCAGCAGTTCCTTGCCGCCGCCCTGGTCGTACCAGGCGGTGTGCTGGCGCGAGGTCAGGCCGAACGGCACTGCGCAATCGAGCGAGAACGTCGCGTCCTTGCCGTAGTAGTAGTACGAAGCGCTATGGCCGCATTCCACCGTGCCCGCCTGCACCGCATCCAGCACCTGAAGGCCCGGCACGATCTCGCCGGCGGCGAAGACGCGAATGGTGAACTTGCCGCCGGTGAGCTGCGACACGCGTTTGGTGAACGTGTCGGCAGCGCCGTAGATCGTGTCGAGGGACTTGGGGAAGCTGGATGCCAGGCGCCAGGTAATGGCAGGCAGTTCGGCTGCGATGGCCGGTGCGGCGATAACTCCTGCGCCGGCACCTGCTGCGGCCTTCTTGATAAAGGAACGACGTTCCATACGCACTGTCTCCTTATAAGGGGTTTTATCTCGGGACAGTGTATGGAAATATTTAGTTTCCAGCAACCACCATCTTCTCGATCAGGATCGAGCCTGTTTGCTTGGTGCCACGCACCAGGACATCGGTGCCGATGCCGACGATGTCCTTGAACATGTCCTTCATGTTGCCGGCAATGGTGATCTCTTCCACCGGATACTGGATCACGCCATTCTCGACCCAGTAGCCGGAAGCGCCGCGGCTGTAATCGCCGGTCACATAATTGGTGCCCTGGCCCATCAGCTCGGTGACCAGCAGGCCGGTGCCCATCTTGCGCAGCATGCCCTCGAAATCGTCGTCCTTTTTGGTCAGCGAAGACGTGATGGACAGGTTGTGCGAGCCGCCGGCATTGCCGGTGGTCTTCATGCCCAGCTTGCGCGCCGAGTAGGTCGACAGGAAGTAGCCTTGCAGCACGCCGTTCTTGACCACGTCGCGCTTGTGGGTGCGCACGCCCTCCTCATCGAACGGCGCGGAACCGATGGCACCCACCACATGCGGATCTTCCTTGACCTGGATATGGGACGGGAAGATGTCCTTGCCCAGCGAGTCGACCAGGAAGGACGACTTGCGGTACAGCGCACCGCCCGAGGTAGCCTGCACGAAAGCGCCCAGCAGGCCTGCGGCCAGCGGCGCTTCGAACAGCACCGGACAGGTGCGGGTTGCCAGCTTGCGCGCATTCAGGCGGGCCAGCGAACGCTCGGCGGCGTAGCGGCCGACCGCTTCGGCGCTGGCCATTTTCTTTGGATCGCGCACCGACGTATACCAGTCGTCGCGCTGCATCTTGGCGCCCTTGCCGGCAATCGGGGTCACTGACAGGGTGTGGCGCGAATAAGGATAGCCGCCGATGAAGCCGCGCGAGTTGGCCGACACGAAGTGCGACTGCTGCACGTGCACGCCGGCGCCTTCGCTATTGGTCACGCGCGGATCGACCGCGAAAGCCGCCGCCTCGGCGCGCTGCGCCAGAGCCACGGCCTCCTCGGTGGAGATGGTCCATGGATAGAACAGTTTCAGGTCTTGCGGGTTCTTTTCCAGCAGTTCTTCTTCCGCCAGGCCGGCGCAATCGTCTTCCGCCGTGAAACGGGCGATGTTGTAGGCCGCTTCCACGGTCGCCTTCAGCGAAGCCGACGAGAAATCGGAGGTGCTGGCATTGCCGCGCTTCTGGCCGATGAAGACCGTGACGCCGATGCCCTTGTCGCGGTTTTGCTCGATGGTTTCGATCTTGCTCTTGCGGACCGAGACCGAAAGACCGCTGCCTTCGCTGATTTCGACGGCAGCATCGGTACCGCCCTGCTCGCGCGCGTACTTCAAAACGTCGCGGGCAAGCTGTTTCAACTGGTCCTGGGAGTAGGAGAAGGCGGATTCGCTCATGGGGTCTTTTTGGGGGTCTGGGCGTTAAAACAGTTATCATAGCAGCCGTTTACCGTTTTTACAGGTAGGGTGTGACAGCCCCTGCCCCTCCTATCATGCCTAATCCAAACCGTGGCTCCTGCGGCTTCCAGTCCAGCGAGTTCGAACAAGAATACGAACGCCCTTCCAAAACCGAGATGAAACGCCAGTCCGACGCCCTGCAAGACCTGGGCCGGGAACTGGTGGAAGCACCGCGCGACCGCGTCAAGCGGGTGCCGATGCCGGAAGACGTGCGCGATGTCATTCTGGAATGCCAAAACATCAAGAATCACGAAGGCCGCCGCCGCCAGATGCAATTCATCGGCAAGAAGATGCGCACCCTGTCCGAAGAGGAAGTGGCGATCATCAAGCGCACCATCGAAGGCTGGAAAGGCGCCTCCAAGGCCGATACCGCCGCGCTGCACGCGCTGGAACGCCGCCGCGACAAGCTGCTGGCCGACGACAAGGCCCTGACCGTCCTGCTGGAAGAAGCGCCGCACCTGGACGTGCAGCACCTGCGCACCCTGATCCGCAACGCCCGCAAGGAGCAGGCCGAGAACAAACCGCCGAAGGCTTACCGCGAAATCTTCCAGATCCTGAAGGACCTGGACAAGAAATCCGCCGCCGAGCCGTCGCCAGGCCCGGACGTCGACGTCGACGCGCCTGAAGGCGATGAAGATGAGTGACGAAACCCTGGTCGTCGGCCTGGTATCGATCTCCGACCGCGCCAGCGGCGGCGTGTACCAGGACCAGGGCATCCCGGCATTGGAAGAATGGCTGCGCAGCGCCATCACCACGCCGCTGCGCTTCGAAACCCGCCTGATTCCCGACGAGCGTGCCCAGATCGAGTCCACCCTGGTGGAGCTGGTCGACCAGGTGCGCTGCCACCTGGTGCTGACCACCGGCGGCACCGGCCCGGCGCGCCGCGACGTGACGCCGGAAGCGACGCTGGCCATCGCCACCAAGGAAATGCCGGGTTTCGGCGAACAGATGCGCCAGGTCAGCCTGGCTTTCGTGCCGACCGCCATCCTGTCACGCCAGGTGGCCGTGATCCGCGAAACTGCCGATCATGCGGCCCTGGTAATCAACCTGCCCGGCCAGCCGAAAGCCATCAAGGAAACGCTGGAAGGCCTGAAGGACGCCGAGGGCAAGCAGCTGGTTGGCGGCGTGTTCGCAGCCGTCCCCTACTGCATCGACCTGATCGGCGGCCCTTACGCCGAAACCAACGACGCCGTGTGCAAGGCATTCCGCCCCAAATCCGCCATTCGCAAGAAGGACAACGCATGACCCACCTGCTGGATTCCATCGTCATCGACACCAAGCCCAATCCCGAAGTTTCCGTGATCTGGATGCACGGCCTGGGCGACAGCGGCGAAGGCTGGGCGCCTATCGTCAATGAACTGGATTTGAGCGGCCTGCCGGGCATCCGCTTCATCTTCCCGCATGCGAACACCATGCCGGTAACGATCAATGGCGGCTACGTCATGCGCTCGTGGTACGACATCGTGCACACCGACCTGGGCCGCCAGGAAGATGAAAAGGGCCTGCGCGAGTCGCAAATCCTGGTCGACGCGCTGATCGAACGCGAAATCGGCCGCGGCGTTCCTGCCCATCGCATCGTGTTGGGCGGCTTCTCGCAAGGCTGCGCGATGACGCTGCAGGCCGGCCTGCGCTATCCGAAAAAACTGGCGGGCCTGATGTGCCTTTCCGGCTATGTGCCGCTGGCCGATAAGGTGGCTGCCGAACGCCATGCCGCCAACCAGGACACGCCCGTGTTCATGGTGCACGGCCGCATGGACCCTGTGATCCCGATTGCCCGCGCCACCGCTTCGCGCGACCTGCTGGCAAAGCTGGGCTACCAGATCGAATGGCATGACTACCCGATGCAGCATTCGGCATGCGCCGAAGAAGTGCAGCATATCTCGGCATGGCTGAAGAAAGTGTTCGCATAAGACTGCTTCCGGCGCGTGACAGCCGGACCACCAGGTCTACTCAGTCAAGGTTGCGACTTAATTTATCGAGGCCGGCAGCGAGCCGTTCGACATCTCCGGCGGTGATCGCGCATGCTTCCGCGATCTGCTCGCTCACCTTCAAGCCCGCGGCGCGCAACTTGCGGCCTTTGTCGGTCAGCGTCAGGACACGGTTGCGTTCATCGTTCGGGTCGCGGTCACGCAGCAGGTAGCCTTCCGCCTCGAGCCGCTTGACCAGCGGCGTGATCGAACCTGGATCCTGCTGCAGGCGCTCGGCCAGGCCTTTGATGCCCAGGCCCTCTTCCTCCCACAGCACCACCATCACAAGGTACTGGGGATAAGTGAGGTTTAGCGGAGCCAGGATCGGCTTGTACAGCTGCGTCATCTTCAGCGAAGTCGAATACAGCTTGAAGCAGAGATGCTGGTCCAGCGTTGGGGGCGTGCGTTTTTCCATGGCGCGTACTGTAGCACAGCCCCCGATTGCTATTAACGCTTGACCGCAGCCAGGATCACCTTGGCAACAGCTTCCGGTTGCGACGCCATCGGCACGTGGCTGGTCGGCAGCGTGGTGGTGGTCGCGTTGATCTTGGCGGCGAAGGACTTCTGCAGGCCCGGGTCGATCATGCGGTCCTTGGATGCCACGATGTAGTAGCTTGGCTTGGTCTTCCAGGCTGCCACGTCGACCTTGTCGCCGAAGGCGCTGGCCTTGATCGGGCCTTGGGTTGCGGTCATCAGGCGGTGCTCGGCCGGGGTCAGGTCTTGCGCGAAGTTGACTGCCATCGATTCGGCCGACAGGTAGATAAAGCCGTTGTTGTCAGGCTTGAGGGTGGCGATGCCCGGCGGCACAGGGAAGTCCTTTCCCAGCTCACCAACGACCTCGCCTTCCGACGGCGCGAAGGCCGCAACGTAGACCAGCGACTTCACCTTGTCGCTGGCGCCGGCCTGGGTAATCACGGCGCCGCCCCAGGAGTGGCCAACCAGCACCACCTTGCCGCTCTGCGAATCGATCACTCGCTGGGCAAAGGCCACGTCATCCGCCAGGGAAGTCAGCGGGTTCTGCACCGAAACCACCTTCACGCCCTGCTTTTGCAGGATGGGGATCACTTTGTTCCAGCCGGAGCCGTCGGCAAAGGCGCCGTGCACCAGCACGACGGTGGTGTCTTCGGCAGCGTGGGCGGGAACCAGGGCGGCGCCGGCAACCAGGGAAGCAGCGAACAGGGCGGATTTGATGGTCGATTTCATGGCAAAACTCCTATTGGTTAGTATATTAATGGTTAGCGCGCTAAGCGCATGACCAGAAATGTAGCGCACTAATCCTTAGTGTGCAAATTATTTTTACAGCACGATCGTTCGCGACCTGAAATAAAGCCCAGCGATACCCGTCTGCCAAGCCTCAAACCAATTTGTCCAGGGTTATCGGCAGGTCGCGCACGCGCTTACCGGTGGCGTGATAGACCGCATTCGCCACCGCGGCGGCCACGCCGACGATGCCGATTTCGCCGATGCCGCGCGCGCCCAGTTCATTGAAATGGGTGTCGTTGCCAGGCAGTGCCACCACGTCAATCTCGCCCACATCGGCATTCACCGGCACGTGGTAATCGGCCAGGTTGGCGTTGGTGGCGCGGCCGTAGCGCCAGTCCATTTCCGTCTTCTCCATCAACGCCATGCCAAGGCCCCAGACGATGCCGCCAATGAACTGGCTGCGCGCAGTCTTCGCGTTGAGCACAGTGCCGACGTCGTAGCAGGCCACGATGCGCGGCACATGCAGCGTGCCCAGGTCGGGGTCCACGGTGACTTCCACGAAGACGGCGCCGAAGGAATGCATGGAATACTGCTTCTTCTCTTCGCCCGGCTTTGCTTCTGCATCGCCGGTCACCGCCTGTCCGCCATTGCGCGCGATGACTGCCGCCACGGGCTCGCCTTTTTCCGGCGTTGCGCGCAGGCGCAGCCAGCCTCCCGCTGCCTCTACTTCCGCCGCATTGAAGCCATGCAGCGGTGACGCCTTGTCGGCTACCGCCAGGGCCACCAGCTTGTCGCGCGCGGCCGTACAGGCGCGGTGTACAGCTGGCCCCACGCTGGCCGCAGTCATGGAGCCGCCCGATACGGGCGCTTCCGGCATTTCCGTATCGCCCAGTTCAAAGCGAACCTTCTCGAGTGGCAGACCGAGGGCATCCGCTGCAACCTGCGTCATGATGGTGTAGGTGCCGGTGCCGATGTCCTGCGAACCGCAGCGTACCAGCGCGGTTCCGTCCGGCGCGATGCTGGCCCAGGCTTTGGCCGGCATGCGGTTGGCCGGATAGGTCGCTGTGGCCATGCCCCAGCCGACCAGCAGGCGTCCCGCATTCATCGAGCGCGGCGCCGACGTGCGCCTTGCCCAGCCGAAGCGTTCCGCAGCCACCTTGTAGCATTCGCGCAGTTGCTTGGCCGAGAAGGGGATGTTCTTTTCGGGATCCTGTTCGGCGTAGTTCTGCAAGCGCAGGGCCACCGGGTCCATGTTCAGCGCATAGGCCATTTCGTCGATGGCGCATTCAAGGGCAAAGCTGCCTGTCGCCTCCCCCGGCGCCCGCATATAGGTCGGCACGCCGACGTTCAACGTTGCCAGTTGCTGGGTAGTCTGCAAGGCGTCACTGGCGTACAGGATGCGGGTTGGAGAACTGCATGGCTCGGTGAAATCGTCCTGCACCGAGGTGTGGGAAATCGTGTCGTGCACCACCGCCAGCAGTCGGCCATCGGCTCCGGCGCCGACGCGGAAGCGCTGTTCGGTCATCGGCCGTGCGCCGACCGGCGCAAACATCTGCGGCCGTTCCAGCGCCAGTTTGACAGGGCGTCCTGCCATGCGCGCGGCCATGGCGGCCAGCACTACGTGCGACCACATATTGCCTTTGCAGCCAAAGCCGCCGCCGACGTACGACGACACGACCCTCACCTTTTCCGTCGGGATGCCGAGCGCGCGGGCGCAGTTCTTCTTTACTCCGGATACGTATTGCGTGGCGTCGTACAGCGTGAGACGGTCGCCGTCCCAGGCAGCGATGGTGGCATGCGGCTCCATCGGGTTGTGGTTTTCGACAGGCGTGGTGTATTGCACGTCGACGCGCTGTGCAGCTTGCGTCAGGCCGGCCTGCACGTTGCCGCGCTGCGTCTGCATCGGCCGGTCCGGCTGATCTTTCGGCTTGCGCAGCTGGCGCTTGGCCGCCTGGAAATCCAGCAAGGCCGGCTGCGGCGCGTAGCGCACCTTGATGGCGCGCGCCGCATCCTGCGCCTGTTCCAGCGTTTCCGCCACCACGACCGCAATCGGCTGGCCGTTGTATTTGATCTCGTCATCCTGCAGCAGGTTCAGTTTTGGCGGTGGCGGCTTCTGCTCTTCGCCGCCCGGCTTTTCGCGCGGCAGCCGCGGGGCATTCTTGTGCGTCATGATTGCCAGCACGCCGCGCATGCCGCTTGCGCGTGCCGTGTCGATGACGCTGATGCGGCCCTTGACGATGGTGCTGAGCACCAGCACGCCGTGCGCCACGCGCGGCAAGGCATGCTCGGCGGAGAAGGTGGCGGCACCGGTGACTTTCAGGCGGCCGTCGGTACGGGGGATGGCTTGTCCGATCTGTTTCATGCGCCCTCTCCTGCGATGCGCAGCGCACGCACGATGGCCCGTTGCGCGAGTTCGACCTTGAAGCGATTGCCGTCCAGCGGCTGGGCGCCTTCCAGCAGGCGCTGCGCGGCGGCACGGCATTGCGCGTCATCGAGCGGCCGGCCGTGCAGGATAGCTTCCGCCTCCGGGCGCCGCCACGGCTTGTGCGCAACGCCGCCCAATGCGATGCGGGCTTCGCGCACGACGCCGCCGTCCATGTCCAGCGCCGCCGCGACGGATACCAGGGCAAACGCATAGCTGGCGCGGTCGCGCAGCTTGAGGTAGTGGCTGTGGCGTGCCATGCGCGATGGCGGCAGGTCAATGGCGACGATCAGCTCGCCGGGCTGCAGCACCGTGTCCTGCTGCGGTGTGTCGCCCGGCAAGCGATGGAAGTCGCGTAGCGCCACCTCGCGGTCGCCCTGCCGGCCGCGCAGCAGCACCACCGCGTCCAGTGCCGCCAGCGCCACGCTCATGTCGGAAGGATTGACTGCCACGCAGGCCGGGCTGGCGCCGAGGATCGCATGCATGCGCTGGTAGCCCTGGCGGGCATCGCAACCGGAACCAGCCTGGCGCTTGTTGCAATGGCTGAAAGCCGTATCGGTGAAATAGGGACAGCGCGTACGCTGCATCAGGTTGCCGCCCATGGTCGCCATATTGCGCAGTTGCGCCGAGGCGCCGGACAGCATGGCCTGCGCCAGCAAGGGATAGCGCTGGCGGACGACTGCATGGCGCGCCGCGTCGGCATTGCGCACGCCGGCGCCGATGCGCAGCCCGCCGCCAGGCAGTTCGTCGATGCGGTCCAGCCCCGCGTGGGTGATGTCGACCAGCCGCAACGGATGCTCGACATCGCCTTTCATCAGATCCAGCAGGTTGGTCCCGCCAGCGATGAAGCGAGCACCATCCTGCTGCGCCAGGCGCAATGCCTCTGCCGCATCGCGGGCACGTTCGTAGTAAATGGATTGCATGGCGCGCTCCCTCAGCTGCGCCGCAGCGCCACCTCGCGGATGGCGGCGACGATATTGGGATAAGCGCCGCAGCGGCAGATATTGCCGCTCATGCGCTCGCGGATTTCGTCATCGGTGAAGCCCGCGCCGTCGGCGCGCACCTCTTCCAGCAGCGCCGTGGCCGAGCAGACCTGGCCCGGCGTGCAATAGCCGCACTGGAAGGCGTCATGCTCGAGGAAAGCTTGCTGCATCGGCGACAGCTTGTCGCCCTGCGCCAGGCCCTCGATGGTGGTGATGCGCCGGCCTTCCTGCATGACGGCCAGCGTCAGGCAGGCGTTGATGCGGCGCCCGTCCACCAGCACCGTGCAGGCGCCGCACTGGCCGCGGTCGCAGCCCTTCTTGGTGCCGGCCAGGCCGATATGCTCGCGCAGGGCATCGAGCAACGTCACGCGCGGTTCCAGCGACAGGTTGTAGTCGCGGCCATTGATATTCAGGCGGACCGGCTGGGGGGGTGCAGCCGGAACGGCCGGAGCGGCCGGCTGAGATGCGCTGGCGGCAACTGGCACCTGGGTGGCGCCGACAGCGGCCAGCGCAGATTGCAGGAAACTTCGGCGGTCGGGCATCGTTCGCTCCCCGGAAAAAAGCAGCGATATCGATGGTGCCGTGTAAGGCGGCGGGCTTCCGTTAGCCCGCGCACACAAAGGCTATCCGGCGAGCGGCGTTGCGGTCGAGGGTGGTGCTGCCGAGCGAGCGCCGTTCATCACCATGGCCAGCAGGGTGTAATAGCCATTGATGCCCATCAGGTCCGTCACGCCTTTTTCGCCGAATTGCAGCATGGCGGCGGCCCAGGTGGCATCGCTGACTTGCTTTGTCGTGTGCAGCTCGTGGCAGAAGTCGTAGACCGCCTGCTCGTCAGGCCGCATGCCTTGGGGTGCCTGCCTTGCCGCGATGGCATCGATAACAGGCTGCGGCACGCCTTCCTGGGCCGCGATGGGAGCATGGATCGCCCATTCCACCTGCTGGTCCCATTGCCGCGCAGTCACGAGAATGGCGAGTTCGGTCAGCCGGGTGCCGATCGCGCTGCGGTAGCGCAGGTATTCACCCAGCCGCTGGGTGCAGGCCATCAGTTCGGGGCTGTGCAGCAAAGGCACGAAGGGCCCGTACAGGGCGCCGCGCGGGCCATCGATGACCGCCTGGGCGGCGGCGCGCTGTTCGCCGGTCATCGCAGCGGCGGCAATTGGTCCTAGTCGTTCATTCATAACGACAAATGGTCGCACAGGACAGGAGAAAAATCAAAACGCCACGGCAGCGTGCGCGCTAATGTCCTTGGACCACCACCCTTGCGAGGAGCCGCCATGACCCACCTGATCCACCGTGACCTGCGCCGCACGCCGCCCGTTGCCGTCTGCGCTTTCGGCATGCAAGTGCGCGATAGCGAGGGCAAGACCTATCTCGATGCCAGTGGCGGCGCGGCCGTGTCCTCGCTGGGGCACAGCCATCCGGACGTGCTGGCGGCAATGCAGTCGCAGCTCAAGGTGGCAGCCTATGCGCATACTTCGTTCTTCACCACCGAGGTGGCGGAAGAACTGGGCGAACGGCTGGCACAGGATGCACCGGGCGACCTGAATCATGCCTACCTGGTATCAGGGGGATCGGAAGCCATCGAAGCGGCGCTGAAGCTGGCGCGCCAGTATTTCGTGGAGCACGGCGAAACGGAACGCCGCGTCTTCATCGCGCGGCGCCAGAGCTACCACGGCAACACGCTTGGGGCGCTGGCACTGGGCGGCAACGAGTATCGCCGGCGCCATTTCGAACCGATGCTGATGGATGTAGCCCGCGTCTCGCCCTGCTTCGAGTACCGCGAGCGCCGCGCCGGGCAGGATGTGCATGAGTATACGGCCAACCTGCTGCAGGAGCTGGAGGCCAAGATCCTCGACCTGGGGCCGCAGCATGTGATCGGCTTCTGTGCCGAGACGGTGGTGGGCGCGACCAGCGGTGCGGTGCCGCCAACGCCGGGCTACTTCAAGGGCGTGCGGACGCTATGCGACAAGTACGGGATCCTGATGATTGCCGATGAAGTAATGTGCGGCATGGGGCGCACCGGCACCCTGTACGCCGTCGAGCAGGAAGGCGTGGTGCCGGACATCGTTGCGCTGGGCAAGGGGCTGGGGGCGGGCTACCAGCCGATCGGTGCGGTGGTTGCGCGTGACCACATCGTGCAAAGGCTGCGTTCAGGCAGCGGGGTATTCCAGCATGGGCATACCTACGTGGGGCATCCGGTGGCGGCCGCAGCGGCGCTGGCGGTGCAGAAGGTGATCCGGCGCGATTCCTTGCTGGGCGCGGTGACCGTGCGCGGCGCGTCGTTCAAGCGCATGCTGCGCGATGCGTTCGGGATGCATCCGAATGTGGGGGACATACGCGGGCGCGGCATGCTGCTGGCGTTGGAGCTGGTGCAGGACAGGGAGGGCAAGCGGCCGTTCGATCCAGATTTGCGGCTGCATGCGGCGGTGAAGGATGCCTGCATGGAGTGCGGGTTGATGGTGTATCCGATGGGGGGCACCATCGATGGCAGGCGGGGGGATCATGTGCTGCTGGCGCCGCCGTTTATTGCGACGGAGGCGGATTTGCAGCAGATTGTGGCGCGCTTGGGGGATGGGCTGGAGCGGGCTTTGTTGCGAGTGCGGCCCGCTTAAAAACCTGTACCCCAGTGTCTGACCCTGTGGGTCAGACATTGGTTTACCGGTTTTAGAATTCCTGGTACCCAATCACATCCTGCTGCTGCTCGCCAAGGCCGGCGATACCAAGCCGCACAAAATCGCCCTTCTTCAGGAAGCGCTTGCGCGCCAGGCCAACACCCGGCGGCGTGCCGGTGGCAATGATATCGCCCGGCTCCAGCGTCATGAAACGCGAGATGTAAGCCACCAGCTGCGGCACCTTGAAAATCATGGTCTCCGTGCAGCCGGTCTGCATGCGCTTGTCGTTCACCTCGAGATAGAGATCCAGCTTGTCCAAATCCCATACCTCGTCGCGCGTCACCAGCCAAGGGCCCACCGGGCCGAAGGTATCGCAACCCTTGCCCTTGTCCCAGGTGCCGCCGCTCTCCAGCTGGAATTCCCGTTCCGACACGTCGTTCACCACGCAGTAGCCGGCGATATGCTTTTCCGCGTCTTCCTCGCTGACATTGCGGGCGCGGGTGCCGATCACCACGCCCAGTTCCACTTCCCAGTCGGTTTTCTTCGAGCCTTTGGGCAGCATGATCGGATCGTCCGGGCCGGACAGGCAGGTGATCGCCTTCATGAAAATAATCGGTTCGCTCGGAATCGGCAGGCCGGCTTCCTTCGCGTGGTCGGCGTAGTTCAGGCCCACGCCGATAAACTTGCCTACCTTGGCAACCGGCACGCCGAAGCGCGGATTGCCGCGCACTACCGGCAGCGTTTCTGGATCGATTTTAGCCAGCTTGCGCAGCACCTTGTCCGACAGGTTAACGCCAGCGAAGTCGCTGATCTCGCCGGACAGGTCGCGCAGCTTGCCGAATTCATCGATCAGGCCAGGTTTTTCTTTGCCTATACGGCCGTAACGAACCAGTTTCATAACATCTTCCTTCTTGTTGAAGGCGACATTTTACCGGAAGCGCCGGAGCAGGTAGCGGCACAGGCCCGGCAACTGGATCAGGACCAGCAAAGCGAAGGCGCATTGGTAGGCGACACCCGGATAATGCCCTAGCGGCGAGGGCTGCCACAAGCCGATCACCTGGCCGAAGCCCGCCTGCACCACAAAGGCGCCGACGAAGATCAGCAGGTTCAAGCAAGTCGACGCGCGCCCCGTCAATGCCGGCGGCATGGCTTGCGCGACGATGGAGTATTCCATACCGGTGACGCAACCCACCAGCATGAACAGCACCGGCAGCACTTGCTGCGCCGGGCGCCAGCCGGATGCCAACGCGCATTGCATCAGCACAAACAGCAGCACGCCCGCAGCCGCCACGTCGAGCGTGCGCCAGCCGCGCTTTGCCGCCCATTCGGTCAGCATGCCGACTGCAATCGAACCGAAAATCACCGCCGCCATGCCGAGGTAGAGCAGCCAGGCAATCGCCTGTTCGCCGTAGCGCGGCACGTCGGCCAGCCAGCGCGCGATCCAAAGCCCTTGCACGCCGAAGAAAACGGTGTGCGGCAACAGGACCAGCATTGCTGTTTCGCGGAACACCGGGTGGGTGAAGGTATCCACCAGCGCGCTGCGCGTGAATGGACGCGGCGGCGTGGCTGGCGGCGTGGGGGCAAGCAGCAGGATCATCAGCGCGACGACAATACAGGCGCCGGCCAGCCCGATCATCAGCCATTGCCAGCTCATATGGTGCAAGGCCAGGCGCACCGGCAAGGTGGCGGTTGCGGCGCCCAGGCCGCCGGCTGCGATCAGGTAGCCTTGCACTGAAGGCACCTTGTGCGCCGGCAGCCAGGTGGTCAAGGCCTTGATGGCGGACATGAAGCAGGCGGCGAGGCCAAACCCCATCAGCGCGCGGGCAATCGCCAGCCCGGTGAAGTCCCTGCCACCGGCAAAGGCCAGCGTCCCGATGGCGGCGACCAGCAGCAGCACGAATTGCACGCGGCGCGGGCCATAGCGGTCCAGCGCAATGCCGATCGGCAGCTGGGCGAACGCAAAGGCGAGGAAATAAGTGCTGGTCAGCATGCCAAGCTGCGCGGGCGTCAGGTTCGCCTGCGCCACCAGCTGCGGCGCCAGCATGGCGTTCACGCTGCGCAGCAGCCATGAAATGTAGTGCCCCAGCGCGAAGGGAATGAACACCAGCAGCAGCGTGGCGGAACCGGACAGCGTTCCCGGCACCCGCTCGCGCCCGCGCCACCAGCGCGCCGGTGCTGCGGACCAATGCCTGCGCCATTCGCCGGGAAGCCGCGGCGGCACGGAACTGGCGGCGGGCGGGCGCATGCCATGGCCCTATGCGACCAGCGGAATCACGCGCCGCGGCAGCACCGGCACCGTCGCCACGCCCGGCACATGCCCCTCCCCCTGCTCCCCCTCCTCGAAGAAGAACTTGTCGCGACCAAAGGCCGGACGAAGCTGGTCGAACCAGGTCGCAGTCGGATCGTATTTGGCATAGAACGGCTTGCGTACCCAGTCCGCATTGCGCGCCTGGAGGAACTGCAGCGCGAACACCTTCTCGCCGCCGATCTGCGCCACGCCGTCGATCACCACCTTGCCGGGGAAGGCGCTCATGGACGGCCCCCGCACCGTGCGCGCCAGGCCGGACACCATCTGGTACGCCTGCTGGAACACCTCGTGCGCACGCGCCAGCGGCAACTGGAAGTATTCGCGCGGCCCGGTATCGCGTTCCACGAACATGTAATACGGGATCGCGCCCAGCCTCACGCCGGTGCGCCACAGCTCCGCCCAACTGGCCGGGTCCTCATTGATATGCCTGATCAACGGCCCCTGCATGCGCAGCGTCGCGCCGGTGCCGACAATCCTTTTGACTGCCTGCTGCGCCACCTCCTGCCGCAATTCCACGGCGTGGTTGTAGTGGCCCATGATCGCCATGTTCTTGCCCGATGCAACCACGCGTTCGAACAGGCGCAGCAAATCGTCGGCATCGCGGTCGCTGACGTAGCGCTGCGGCCAGTACGAAACGGACTTGGTGCCGACGCGGATGTTCTGGATGTGTTCCAGGCCCGGTCCCAGCAAGGGCGCGATGATCTCTTCCATCGAGCGCGTGTTCATGATCATCGGATCGCCGCCGGTGATCAGCACGTCCGTCACGTCCTTGTGGTTCTTCAGGTACTCGACCAGCTCCGTGGTTTCGCGCGCATCGAACTTCATATCGTCCATGCCAACGAACTGCGGCCAGCGGAAGCAGAAGGTGCAGTAGGCGTGGCAAGTCTGTCCCGCGCTGGGAAAGAACAGCACCGTCTCCTTGTACTTGTGCTGCAGGCCGCGCAGGGGCGCATCATTCACGCGCGGCACGTTGTGCGTCATCTGCCCAGCCGGATGGGGATTCATGCGCAGCCGAATCTGGCGCACCAGCTGTTGCGCGGCCGCGTCATCCTGCTTCACCAATACCAGGTCGCGCAGCTGCCAGTACTCGTGCGCGGGCAGCATGTCGCGGTGCGGGAACACCAGGCGGTAAATGGGATCGTCGGGGATATGGTCCCAGTCGATCAACTGGTCCAGCACATACTGGTTGGTGCGGAAAGGCAGCACATGCGAGATGACCTGCACCGCCTCCTGCTGCTCAGGCGTCAGCCGCTCCCACTGCGGCGCCTGGCGGATGGTCTGGCGGGTGTATGGCTTGAACTTGGGCAGCGCATCGGCGGTCATGGCGTACTCCTGAATGGGTGGGCTAGGACTTCATGATGGTCCGGTTAAGAAACGGCCTATTGCCGTAGCTCAATACCTAGCCGGAAAAATCCTACGGGCTTGCGTTTGCGCAATTCCCGGCCGGGTGCGCAGACGTACAGTTGGGCTTCCATCCCACCCCAAGGAGCCCGGCATGAAACGCATCCTGACCGCATCCCTGCTCTTCCTCGCCATGGCGGCAGTGCAGGCCAGCGAACCCACCGAGAAGGACGCCATCGCCATGGTGGAAAAAGGCGCCGCCTTCATCAAGCAGCATGGCAAGGACAAATTCATCGAGAAGGTATCCGCCAAGGATCCTGAATTCATACAGGGCGCGCTGTACGTCGACATCCGCGACCTTCAGTCGGGCATCGTGCTGGCGCACCCGGTCAATCCAACAATCGTAGGCAAGGACCTGACCGACGTGCCCGATGCCAGCGGCAAAAAGTACCGGCGCGAGATCATCGAGCTGGCCGCGAAGAAGGGCAAGGGCTGGGTCGATTACATGTACAAGAACCCCACCACCGGCAAGATCGAACCGAAGACCACCTACATCCAGCGCGTCGGCGATGCGGTGCTGGAAGCAGGCATCTATAAGAAGTAGGAGGCAGCCATGCTGAACCGACTGCGGATTGGACCCAAGCTGTTGCTGGCGCCGGGCGTGGTACTGGCACTGCTGCTGGCGACAGCTGCATGCGCCTGGTTCGGCATGGTGCGGCAGAACGCATCGATGGAAAACCTGGTGCAGTTGCGCGCGGCGCGGCTGCAATCGGTAGCCGATGTGGCGGGCGAGGCGCGCATGGCACATGCAAACATTTACCAGTTGCTGGCCTGGATCAACGGCACCTTCGCGCAGGCCCGCCTCGACGCCCTGAATGCGCAGATCCGCAACCGGCATGGCGCGGTCGGCACGCGGCTGGAATTGCTTTCCCGCGATGCCGTCACCGACGAGCGTGGCTTGCTGTCGGGTTCGCGGGAAGCCCTGGCAAGCTATCGCAAGGCAGTGCAGGAAACCATCGAACTGGCGCAAGTGGACCAGTCGATCGCCACCAATGCCATGGCAAAGGCGGAGCGCCAGTTTGCCGCGTTGGACCTGCAGTTGTCGCAACTGGCGGCGCTGGAAAAGGCGCTGAGCGAGGCGGCCTACGCGGAAGCGCGGCAGGAGTTCCGCTTGCTGGGCATGACGATGGCGGGCTTGCTGCTGCTGTCGGTGGCCCTGTCGCTGGCGGTATCGATGCTGGTGCGGCGCGCCCTGCTGCGCGATATTCATGCCATCGGCGACGGGGTACGCTGCCTGGCGTCGGGCCAGCTGGCGCCACGGCCGGCGGCGCCCGGGCGCGACGAGATCGCCGATACGGCCCGGGCGCTGGATGGCAGCATGGCGCTGCTCAACGGCACCATCCGCTCGATTCGCGGGGCGGTGCAGCAGATCGACCTGGCCTCGCGCGAGATCGCATCAGGGAATATGGATTTGTCGGCGCGCACCGAATTGCAGGCAAGCTCGCTGGAGGAAACGGCCAGCGCGGTCGACAGCCTGGCGGCGGCGGTACGCAGCAATGCCGAGCATGCGCGCGAAGCCTGCCAGGTGGCGGCCAATGCCAACGAACTCGCGGCCCGGGGTGGCGCGGCGGTGTCCGATGCAGTGCAGACCATGGAGGCGATCCGGTCTTGCTCGCGCAAGATCGTGGAGATCATCGGGGTGATCGACGGCATCGCGTTCCAGACCAATATCCTGGCCCTGAATGCCGCGGTGGAGGCGGCGCGGGCGGGCGAACAGGGACGCGGTTTTGCCGTTGTCGCGGCCGAGGTGCGCACGCTGGCGCAGCGCAGCGGCACGGCCGCACATGAGATCAAGGCGTTGATCAACGCGTCGGTGGCGACAATTGACCGCGGCGCGGAATCGGTGGGCGTGGCGGGTGGCAGCATGGGAGACATCGTGGCTTCGGTACGGCAGGTCGGCAGCATCATCCAGCGTATCAGCGATGCCAGCGCGGAGCAGGCGCGCGGGATTACGGAAGTGAACCAGGCAGTTGGGCAGATTGATGATGTCACCCAGCAGAACGCTGCTTTGGTCGAGCAGGCAGCAGCGGCGGCGGCCAGCCTGCAGGAGCAGGCCGCCGGGCTGGCGCAGGCAGTCGCCGTGTTTGAGCTGGGAGACGAGGCCGGGACGCAGCCTGGCGATGCTGAGCCGGGACCGGCCGCAGGGCGGCGCGCGCCGGATGCCCGGCCTGCGGCGCGCGATGGCGACCCGGATGACTGGCGCGATGTGGCAAGCAATGGCGAACGACGGGCGGCGGACAGCCCAATGCGCGCGCGGCAGGGCCTAGCGGAATGGGCGGCTGACAAACGGCGAGCCGGCCAGGCCGAAACGCCAGGGCACCTCCACCGCCTTTGAAATACCGATACGCGGCCCAACCACGACTTGCACGCGCCCCTTGCGCGGCAGCAGTTCGAACGGCGCCGCGGCCAGCGACATGGCATTCTGCTCACGGGTCACACCCATCGCCTGCGCCAGCCGTCCCGGCCCGGAACACAGCAGCCGCACATCCTCCATGCCGCGCCGCGCCTGCATCTGCTCGATGCCGGCCAGCGGCTCGATGGCCCGGATCAGCACCCCGGCCCCATGCCCCTCCTCGCGGCAGACGAAATTCATGCACCAGTGGATGCCATGCGACAGGTAGACATAGGTATGGGCCGGCGGCCCGAACATGGCAAAGTTCCGCGCCGTCTTGCCGACAAAGGCATGTGAAGCCGGATCTTCCCGGTCATAAGCCTCCACTTCGACAATGCGGCCGCCCACGCCATTGACGAGCACCGTCACGCCGATCAGGCGGCGCGCCACTTGCTGAGCAGGTGCACTGAAATCGATACCGGCCAAAATGTGGGAAGACATGCTACCGATTGTAGCAATCCTGCCATTTATGCATGAAAAAAAACTCATTCGTGCCCCGGGTTGCACGCAAAAAACAGGCGATAATGGCGGGGCCCGCCCAGCAGAACAATCTCGAAGCAAAATGACAACAGCAGCAGCCCGGCTACCGGCCCAACACACGAGCGTAGCGACCGCAGAAGACGCGCTGTTGCGCTCCATCCGTATCCCGCCGCGTCCCAGCCTGCTGGTCGACCTGCAGCGCGAACTGGCGCAGGACGATCCGTCGCCGCGCGCCATCGCGCGCATCATCGGCAACGACGTGGGCATGTCGGGCGCCCTGCTGAAACTGGCCAATTCGCCGTTCTACGGCGCGGCGCGCAAGGCCAAGTCGGTCGAACAGGCCATTAATTTCCTCGGCATCAACCAGTGCGCGGCCATGCTGACCGGCATCCTGGCGCGCGAAGCAGTGGGCGCCAACAACCCGGCCCTGAACCAGTTCTGGGAAGTCTCCTCCTGCCGCGCCCAGGCCCTGGTCTTCATTTCGCGCAAGCTGCGCCTGGCGCCGCCGGATATCGCCCATACCTTTGGCCTGTTCTGCGACATCGGCATCCCGATCCTGATGGGACGCTTTGAAGACTATGGCCAGACGCTGGACATCTGCAACGGCGCCGCCAGCCGCAAGTTCACCGACATCGAAGACGCCCGCCACACCACCAACCACGCCGCCATCGGCTGCCTGCTGGCGCGCAACTGGGGCCTGTCGCCGGACGTGTCCTGGGCCATTCTGCATCACCACGATTACGAAGTGCTGTGCGACGACGCCACCGACGACGCGATCCGCTCGCTGGTGGCCGGCGCGGTGCTGGCCGAACGCGCCATCCAGCGCTACCACGGCAACGGCGAATCGCTGGAATGGGACAAGGGCGGCGAGGCGGCCTGCCGCCACCTCGGCATGAACGAGGACGAAACCGCCGACCTGCTGGACGAACTGCACGAAACCTTCCACATTGAACACTGAGCCGCATGCAAAAGACAAAGAACAAGCGCCCAGCACCACGCAAGCCCAATAATCCACCTGCCGACAAAGAAGAAACCCTGAGCCATGAGCTGTTCAGCCTCGCGCTGGCACAGGAAGACGACCTGCGCCACGCCGTGCGGCGCTACCTGCGCCAGGGCAAGGACGCCGTCCTGTACGGCGCCCTCGAACTGGCGCGCGGCGAGGATGCCGACGCCTACCGCACGCTGAAGGAAGCCATCGAAGAAGACGCCGGCACCGTCCTGCTGCGCAAGGGCGACGGCCCCGAGATGGAAATCAACGCCTTCGCCATTCCCGTCTTCGTGCAGAGCCAGGGCGGCCTGCGCGAAGCGGAGGGTTTCCAGGACGAGGCGGCGTATGCCGCGCTGCTGGACAGCTTTACCGGCGCCGGCCTGGAAGGCCCGAAAGCCAGGGTGGTGCTGGTGCAGCACGCTTACGACCTGGCCGAGATGGAACGCATCAGCGCCAGCCAGCTGAACGCCATGGTGCACGAAGCGGCAGCGGCCATGATGGACAAGAAAGTGGCCGAAGCCCCTGCCCTGCTGCGCAGCATCGCCGGCTGGCAGCCATCCGCTTTCGGCGCCGATGACGAAGCTGTCGAGCTGCGTTTCCTGCTCGGCTTCGCCCTGAAGCGCGCCGACGACCCGTTCTACGCCATCCCGCCCGCCGGCAAGAAGCAGGATGCGTGGTTCGAAGCGCGCATGCAGCGCTACCAGGACTGGACCGTTTCCGCCGCGCCACTGGTGCAGCGCTGCCTGGCCGGCCCCGCCCGAGCCGGCAGCTTGCGCCTGAATTTCCTGTACCAGGACTTGTTCCACGGCGCCCTTCTGCTAGGCAAGTCCGAGCACTGGATGCTGGCCATGATGGCCGAATTCGGCGCCGCCCTCGACGGCCATGGCCCGGCGCGCGCGGTCATCACCCTGGTGGAAACCGAAGAAGATGCGGCGCTCGGCGTACAACTGGTCGGCGCAGCCGGAGAACTGGCGCATGCCGACCGCCGCCTCGATGTCGGCGCCGACGTGGAAGCGGAAATCGAGGACCTGCGCGACGCCCTGGCCACCCTCGGCATCGAGGACATTGCGGTCGAATTGACAGCCCCCTGAGACACGCACATACTTGTTTCATAGAGGTGAGGAGACGCCACCATGAAACTGCTGTCAACATTGATTTTCGCTGCATTGCTGGCCGGCTGCGCAAGCGGTCCGCCGGCAGTTACCGCACCTGAACGAGCGCTGTTTACCGACGCTGCTTTCAGCAAGCCGGCCGGCATGATCACGCCGGAACAGGTTTTCGAGCTGTCGCCGGAAATGAAGGCCTATGCAGCCAAGATCCGCGCTTCGCTTAACGGCAAATCGAAGCACCAGGCGCTGTATGAGGCGCTGTACCACCGCGACCAGCTGCGCCTCGAATATGACTCCGAAATCACGCGCACGGCCTCGCAAGCCTTTGCAGCACGCGCCGGCAACTGCATGTCGCTGGTGATCATGACTGCCGCTTTTGCAAGGGAACTGGGGCTCGATGTGCAATTCCAGCGCATCACAAGCGAAGACACCTGGAGCCGCTCCGGCTCGCTGTACTTCAGCAGCGGTCACGTCAACCTGGTATTGAGCCGGCCGAAATCGGAAGCGATGCGCTTCTACGACACGGCCCAGTACGTGACCATCGACTTCCTGCCGCCGCCTGACGCCGAGTTGATGCCAACCGAAGCCATTTCGGAGCGCACCGTGGTGGCCATGTACATGAACAACCGCGCAGCGGAATCGCTGGTGCAGGGCAAGCTCGATGAAGCGTACTGGTGGTCCCGTTCCGCCATCGAGTACGAGCCCGCTTTCCTGATGGGGTATAACACCCTTTCCACCATCTACCAGCGCCACGGCGACATCAAGCTGGCCGAAAGCACGCTGCGATTCGCCCACCAGCACGATCCGCTCAACACGGTCATCCTGTTCAACCTGGCCGAAGTCACCAATGCGCTCGGCAAGACCGAAGAATCGGCCAAATTCAAGGCTGAACTGGCGCGCCTGGAACCCTACCCGCCGTTTTACTTCTTCCACATCGGCCAGAAAGCCATGGCCGACGGCGACTACCAGAAGGCGCGCTCGATGTTCGTGCGTGAAGTGCAGCGAGCCCCGTATTACCACGAGTTCCACTTCTGGCTGGCCAAGGTCTCTTTCTTGCTGGGTAACCTGAAAGAGGCCGACAAGCATATGACGCTGGCCCTGATGAACAGCACCACGCGCGGCGACAGCGCCATCTACGCCGGCAAACTGGCGAACCTGCGCCTTTACGAATCGCGAGCCCGTCTTCGACCGGGAGAAATCTAAATAACAAGATGAAGTCTCCGGTGCCAGTGCCTGACACGCGCAGCGTGTTGGGCCCTAGCACCGGCACATTAAAGGAATTATGCTCAACAAACTCAGTCCCCTCGCCCTTTCCCTTGCACTGGCCTTCGCAGGCGCCGCCCACGCGGCGCCTGATGAAAAACCGGACCTGCGTTCCACCTACACCAAGTACGAATTCCGCATCCCGATGCGCGACGGCGTGCGCCTGTTTACGGCCGTCTACGTGCCGAAGGATGCCAGCAAGGCATATCCCTTCCTGATCGAACGCACGCCATACAGTGCAGGCGCGAACGTCGACGGCCAGCTCCAGTACGGCCCGGACTTTTTCCCGCGCCGCCTCGGTCCATCGGCAGACTTCAGCGACGCCGGCTACATCTTCGTCGAGCAGGACGTGCGCGGGCGCTATATGTCCGAAGGCAAGTGGCAGGAAATGACGCCGCATGCCAAGACGGCGCTGGAAGCGGGCGAAGGCAACGAAAGCCGCGACATGCACGATACCGTCGACTGGCTGCTCAAGCACGTGGCCAACAACAACGGCAAGGTCGGCATCTACGGCATCAGCTATCCCGGCTTCTACACCGCAGCCAGCATCATCGATTCGCACCCGGCGATCAAGGCCGCCTCGCCGCAAGCGCCGGTCACCGACCTGTACATGGGCGACGACTCTTATCATGGCGGCGCCTTCATGCTGGCCGCCAACTTCGACTTCTACGCCGCCTTCACCGAAGAACAGAATCCGTCGCCGCTGCCCAAGAGCTGGAGCGACTTCGACTACGGCACCACCAGCGGCTACGACTACTTCCTGCAGCGCCTGACGATGTCGAACATCCTGGCCGGCATGCAGCCCAAGCAGCTCGCCTACCTGAAGCCCACCATCGACCACGATACCTACGACGAGTTCTGGAAGACGCGCAACCTTGCGCCGCACATGAAGAACGTCAAGGCCGCCGTGATGACGGTGGGCGGCTGGTTCGATGCGGAAGATCCGGCCGGTCCGTTCTCGATCTACCGCGCGGTGGGCAAGAACAACCCCGGCATCTTCAACGGCCTGGTGATCGGCCCGTGGGCGCACGGCGGCTGGGCCGGGGGCGAAGGAAAGCGCCTGGGTCACGTTAAATTCGACAGCAAGACCAGCGAGCATTTCAACAAGAAGCTGCTGTTCCCGTTCTTCGAAGAGCAGTTAAAAGGCATCAAGCCGGCGCAACCGATTGCGGCAGTCAACACCTTCGAAACCGGCACCAACGTCTGGCGCCAGTACAGCGCGTGGC
>CAMLSG010000012.1 GCA_946482635.1 uncultured Duganella sp. | reverse complement strand
CGATGCCCATGTCGTTGAAGGTCGCGATGATGCCTTCGATCGCTTCCGGATCGACAATGTTTTCCGGCAGGTGGTCGTTGATCTCGGCGTAAGTCAGGTAGCCGCGGTCCTTGCCCAGGTTGATCAGGTTCTTGAACTGGGTGCGGCGCTTTTCCAGCTCCTCCGCGTTGGCGCCGTCGGCCATGCCGAAAGCGTCGATGCCCTTGGCCTTGCGCTCGCGCGCCTTGGACGCGGCCTTCAGCTCGGCGCGTTCCACGGCGTTCAGTGCCGCCACTTCATCGTTTTCCGGGGTGAATTCGCTTGGCTTGCGGCCACGGCGGCCCGGCACCTTCACTTGCGGCAGCAGGTAGCCGGAGGTGTCGATCGACGCCAGCACAGCGGCGTCGCGCACTTCGGTCACGGCGGCTGGGCCGGTGGTCACAGTCACCGGCGCCGGTTCGGCAGCCTTCGGCTTGCGGCCGCGCTTTGCAGGCGCCGGGGCCGGCGCTTCTTCAGCGACGACAGCCAGCGACACCGGCTTGGCGGCAGCGGTCTTGCGAGCGCGGGTCTTGACGACCGGCTCTTCGGCGACGGCTTCCACTGGCGCTTCCTCGACCGGCACGGCGGCCAGGCGGCGGGATTTCTTTACTACCGTGACTTTTCCTGCTTCCTCTTGAGCGTTGTCGATCACATACGAAAGGCTGGTCTTTGGCACGGCCAACGGAGCGCTGGTAGTGGAGGAGCCAGTGGATTTCTTGGCGGACAACGTCAGGGTCTTAGGTTTCGTCATTCAATATCTCTCTCAGCACACCCGAAGATGCACTTATCGAAGGCTCGCGATGGCCCGGTTTCAGGGATAATCAGGAAAAGAAAAAGCCCGCATGACCGGGCTCGATTCCGATGATTCAGTGATTAGAGAGGGCACATGCCCTGGAACTGGACTTCACAGGGCGGCGCGGCCCCGGCCGAAAACTCTTTACCAATCTGAATTCGCACCGTCCTGCATTTGGTGCGTCTGTCATTATACAAGGTTTTAGCTCGCACCGCACCCATTAATTCGATATCAAAACCACATCATGAGCTAAAACACAATGCGCCCGGCGCCTGCATCGTGGTATGCTGGCGGCTCTTGATTAACCTATGAAGTCGATGAACACTAGCACTACCCCTCAGCAGCCGGCCGAAGGCCAGGCCGCCGCACCTGCCGCCCCCAATTCCGCACGCGCCCTGCTCAAGCAATTGCAGCAACAGTATGCCCCGTTCCGCGACAGCCTGCCGCTGTCGATCGGCATCGACAAACAGCTCATCGCCGCGATGCCGGAACTTAACCGCAAGCTGATGCGCGCTGCCCTGGGCATCCACACTTCCTCGCAGCGCTACCTGCGCGCCATGGAAAAAGCCACCGTCCGCTTCAACCTGGACGGCAGCACCGGCGCTGAAGTCACCGACGAACACCGCAAGCACGCCAAGGAAACCCTGGCGGAGCGCTACAAGAAAGAAGTGGAACGCCGCAAGGCCGAACGCGCCGCCGAACGCGAAGCTGCAGCCGCCGAAGAGGCCGACCGCCGCCGCGCGGAGAAGCTGCAGGCGCTGACCGCCAAGTTCTCCAAGAAGTAATGAGCGACGCGCCGGAAGCCGTCCCCGAGCTGCCTCCCTATGAAGGCATCCGGCTGGCCGACGTCAGGCTCGTAAAATCCGCCGCCGATGCGGAGGCTGCTAAGGCGGCCTTGCTGGCGGCGGACGCCATCGGTTTCGACACAGAATCGAAACCCACCTTCGTCAAAGGCGAAAGCTCCGATGGTCCGCACCTGATCCAGTTTGCCGACGACCGCCATGCCTGGCTGTTCCAGGTTGGCGATGCATTCCCCCACCTGGCCACGGTCAAGGCCATCCTCGAATCCGACATGACGCTGAAGATCGGCTTCGGCCTGTCCGACGACATCAAGCGCGTACGCGCCAAGTTGGGCATCGAGCCGCTGAAAGTTGTGGACCTGGGAGTTGTGCTGCGCGTGCCGGGGCAGAAGAACGACCTGGGCGCCAAGAGCGCGGTTGCCAAGTATTTCGGGCAGGCGCTGACCAAGTCCAAGAAGATCTCGACCACCAACTGGGCCACGCCACGGCTGAACGAAAAGCAGATCCTGTATGCAGCCGATGATGCGCAAGTGGCGCTGCGCGTTTATCGGCACTGGATCGGCATCGGCAACGTGCTGCCGCCGATCAAGCCGCCCAAGCGCCCGAAAACCGGCAAACCGGCGTGAACTGGTCCTGGCCCCGGCTCTCGTCGCTCACTGCAGGTTACGCGGCTGTCTCAGGGCGTGTCAGAGCCTTGGGTCTGACACTGGTTGACCGGTTTTCGCCAGCCGGCCAAGCGTAGCAATCGCCACCGCCTGCCTCTCATCCCAGATATGCCCGTAGTTCAAGCGGATGCAATTACGAAACGCCCGCTTCGCACTGAACATCGGCCCCGGCGCAATACTGATCCCATGTCCCAACGCCTGCCGATGCAGCTCCAGCGCATCGACTGACTCCGGCAGCACCACCCACAAGAAATATCCCCCCTGCGGCTGCGTCACCCGCGTCCCCGCCGGGAAATGCGCCTCGATCGCCGCCAGCATCTGCTGCTGTTGCCCCGCCAGCGCACCGCGCAACTGCCGCAAGTGCCGCTCGTACCCACCCTGCCCCAGGTACTCCGCCAGCGCCAGCTGCGACGGCATCGCCGCCGCCAGGCTGGTAGTCAGCTTGAGCCGCTCCACCTGCCGCGCAAAGCGGCCCGCCGCCGCCCAGCCGACCCGGAATCCGGGCGCCAGGCATTTCGAGAACGAACTGCAATGCATGACGATGCCCTTGCTGTCGAAACGCTTGGCCAGCGCCGGCCGTTGCGCGCCGAAATACAGCTCGCCGTAAACATCGTCCTCGATCAGCGGCACCTCATGCGCCGCCAGCAGTTCGACCAAAGCTTGCTTCTTCTCCGGCGGCATCAGGCTGCCGAGCGGATTCTGGAAACTCGTCATCAGCCAGCAGGCGCTCGGCTTATGCTGCTCCAGTGCCGACGCCAGCGCCCCAAGGTCGATCCCCTCGCGCGGATGCGTTGCCACTTCAAGCGCCTTCAAGCCGATGCGCTCCAGCGCCTGCAAAGCTGCATAGAAGCTTGGCGATTCCACCAGCACCGTATCGCCCGGCCGCGCCACCGCCTGCAGGCACAGGTTCAGGGCTTCCAGCGCGCCGTTGGTAATGACGATGTCGTCAGGCGGCACCTGCAAGCCATCGAGCTGGTAGCGCAAGGCGATCTGGCGCCGCAACTCCGCATTCCCCGGCGGCAGGTCGGCAATCGTGCTCCATGGGTCGATATGGCGCATGCTGGCCGTGACCGCGCGGCCCAGCTTATCGAGCGGGAACAGCAAAGGACTTGGGAAAGCGGAGCCGAAAGGCACATTGCCCGGCGCCCTGCTGGCCTCCAGCACCTGGAATACCAGCTCACTGACATCAACCAGCGTAGATGCGGGATCGGGCCGCGACACATCCGGCTCCGGCGTGGCGGCAAAGCGCCGCGAAGCCACGTAATAGCCCGAGCGCGGGCGCGACTCGATCAGGCCGCGCGCCTCAAGCAGGTAATACGCCTGGAACACGGTAGATGGGCTGACGCCGCGCCGCTCCTGCTGCTGCCGCACCGACGGCAGCTTCTCGCCCGGGCGCAGCACGCCGGACGCCATCAAGCCCGCCAGTTCGTCGGCTAGCGCCTCGTAAAGCTTCAAACTGATACCCTCATTCCCTGGCCTTTCTGAGCCTGTTATTCTTTCCTTCGCAGGCGTATCCTTGACCCATCACAAGAAAAACGGATTCATCATGCGACTTTTCCTCCGCATTCTCTCATTTGGCGCCGCGCTTGTGGCCACCGCCGCCCCGGCTGCCCCGGCCAGCTTGCCGGACACGGTCGAGCAACGCGTCGCCGCCTGCATCACCTGCCACAAAGCCAATGAGCAAGGCGACGCCTTCTTTCCGCGTATTGCCGGCAAGCCGGCAGGCTACCTGTACAACCAGCTCCTGAACTTCAAGGAAGGCCGCCGCCAGTACCCGATGATGACCTATATGGTCGAACAACTGCCGGACGCCTATCTTCGTGAAATCGCACAATACTTCTCCGAGCAGCACGCCCCCTACCCGCCGCCGGCAGCCACCAGCGCCACCCCGCAGATGATTGAACGTGGCCGCGTGCTGGTGCACCAGGGCGACCCGTCGCGCAAAGTTCCCGCCTGCGTCGCCTGCCACGGCGACGCGATGACCGGCGTCGCACCCGCCATCCCCGGACTGATTGGCCTGCCGCGCGACTATATCAATGCTCAATTCGGCGCCTGGCGCAACCAGAAACGCAAGGCGCATGCGCCGGACTGCATGGCCGAAGTGGCCAATCGCCTGAGCGAATCGGACGTCGCAGCGGTATCCGGCTGGCTGGCCGCACAGCCAGCCGACATGAACGCACGTCCCGCGGCCTCCCTGCCCAAGCCATTGCCGATGGAATGCGGCGGCGTTCCCAAATAAATAAAAACGATCATGAAGCGCAATACGAAAATCGCCATCGCCGTGCCACTGCTGCTGATCGTCGCAGCGGTAGGCTTCATCTGGCCCAAGCACGACACCGGCCCGGCGCCAAGCGCCGCCTCGAAGGACATGCCGATCGCAGAAAAGGTGGCGCGCGGCGCCTACCTTGCCAAAGCCGCCGACTGCATGGCGTGCCACACCACGCGCGGCGGCGCTGCCTTTGCCGGCGGCCGCGCCCTGCAAACGCCGTTCGGCAACGTGATCTCGCCCAACATCACGCCGGACAAGGAAACCGGCATCGGCAACTGGACTGCCGACGATTTCTGGAATGCCCTGCACAACGGCAAGGCCAGGGACGGCCGCCTGCTGTATCCCGCCTTCCCCTACACGAATTACACGGCAATGACACGCGACGATTCGGACACGATGTACGCCTACTTCCAGACCATCACGCCGGTAAAACAGGCAAGCCAGCCGCATACCCTGCGCTTCCCGTACAACCAGCAAGCCATGCTGGCCGTATGGCGCGCCCTGTACTTCAAGCCTGCAGTGTACGCGCCCGACGCCAGCAAATCGGCAGAATGGAACCGCGGCGCCTACCTGGTACAAGGCCCTGGCCACTGCATTGCCTGCCACAGCGAACGCAATGCCCTGGGGGCCAGCGACAAAGGCTTGTCTGGCGGCCTGATTCCGGTGCTTGGCTGGTATGCGCCCTCGCTCACCTCCGACCGTGAAGCCGGCCTCGGTGACTGGGACGTGAAAGACATCACCGACCTGTTGAAAACCGGGGTCTCGCAGCGTGCGACGGTATTTGGCCCGATGGCGGAAGTGGTGCGCGAAAGCCTGCAACACCTGAGCGATGAAGACGCGCGCGCCATGGCCGTGTACCTCAAATCGCTGCCGAACGAAAGCGGCAATCGCGAGCCATACGAACGCTCAAAGGAACCTGAAGCCGCAGCATGGCTGGCAGCCGGCGAGAAAATCTACAGCAAGCAATGCGTGGACTGCCACGGTGAAAAAGGCGAAGGCATCGCACCGCACTACCCGCCCCTGGCCGGCAACCGGGCGCTGACGATGGATGAAGCGGTGAACCCGATCCGCATCGTACTGAATGGCGGGTTCGCCCCCGGCACGGCAGGCAACCCGCGCCCGTACGGCATGCCGCCGTTCAGCCATTCACTGAATGATGTGGAAGTAGCACAAGTAGTCTCCTACCTGCGCGCCGCCTGGGGCAACAACGCCCCACCGGTCGAAAGCACCACGGTCAACCGCTACCGCAACGTCCCGCTCGAGTGAAATTAAATGGGGACGTACCCCATTTATTTTTCGCAGAAAAATGGGGTACGTCCCCATTTAATTCGTCCCCATTGAATTTACAGCATGTCGGCGAAGCCGATGCGGTCGGTGGTGGCGTGGCGGGCGTCTTCGATGCTGACTTTTTTCTCGGCCAGCAGTTTGCTCAGGCATTCGTTCATCGTGTAGCAACCTGGCGCGGATTTGCGTTCCATGACGTTGCGCAGGTCGGCCACGCTGCCGTTCTCGATCACTGCTGCCACTTCAGGATTGACGGTCAGGCTTTCGGTAGCCAGGTAGTAGCGGTCGCCATCCATCGCCGGCATCAACGCCTGGCACAGCACGCCGCGCAGGGCGTGCGCCAAGGCCTGGCGCTGCGGTTCGGTATTGCCCAGCAGGCGGATCATCTTTTGCAGGCCCAGTTCTGTCGAGCGCGCGTGCAGGGAGGCCAGCACCAGCGGCCCCGATTCAGCCAGCGCCAGCGCTTCGTGCGCGGTTTCGGCGTCGCGGATTTCGCCGATCACGATCACGTCCGGGCGTTCGCGCAGCGCGTCCTTGGCGCCCAGGTCGAAGGTTTCGACGTCGCCGTCAAAGCCCACCTCGCGCTGGGTGATCACGCATTTGCGTTGCGGGATCAGGGTCTCCACCGGATCTTCGATGGTGATGATGTGGCCCGAACGGTTCTTGTTGATATCGTCCAGCATCGATGCAATGGTGGTCGACTTGCCTTGGCAAGTGTCGCCAATGATCAGCACCAGGCCGCTCGACAGTTGCGCGAACTTCTCTTCCGTCGGGCGCAAGCCCAGGCCGGACAGCAGCAACGGTTCTTTCGGGAAGCGGCGAATCACGCAACCCAGGCGTTTCTTGCCCTGGAAGCTGAAGCAGTTGGCGCGGATGCGGGCGGTATGCAGGTCTATGGCGCGGTCGAAGGCGCGGTCCTGGATGCGTTCGCGCCAGTTCGGTTCAACCACTTCAAAGAATTCTTCCAGCTCTTCGCGCGTGATCGGCGAATCGGTCACGGCCACCAGGCCCTTTGGCTGGCGCAGCAGCAAAGGGCTGTTCTGGTGGATCAGGATGTCGGAAAAGACCAGTTTGGAGTTCAGCAGGTGCAGGATTTGCTCGACGAGAGTGCCAAAGACCGGATGGTCTTCGTTCTCGATATACGTCAGGGTGCGAATTTGCGAGTATTCCATAGTGCCTGTGCTCTCCAATAGGTTCGCATGATTTTATTGCATTTGCTCGGCGGAATGTAAGTGGCTGGTGAACAACATTTATTTCGGATACTCAAATCCAGTGCGAATATCGTAAGGAAAACTGCGGCCACGTTCGGTCACCGTTAACCGTTGCGGCGGCTCTTCGCCAGCCAGCACGCGCGACTTGACGTGCAAGCCTTCGCCTTCCCGGATCAGCTTGTCCGCACGTTCATAAACATTTTGACAACCCGTCTCCGCGATCAGCGCTTGTACGATAGCGATCTTCCAGGCGTCCACCGCTGCCGACTGGAACTGGCACACCAGGTAGCCGTCCTTGCCGCCGTAACTTTGCACCAGCAGCCCCGACAATCCGTCTTCATCGCCTAGCACGATCGGCACCAGCTCATCGGGGCGGGCCGCTTGCAGGGAATGGATGCGGCGGGAGATGGCAGCACGCACACGGCGCTTCACCAAGGCATGGTCAATCGGCTCGTCTTCGCGCAGGGTCCAGACGCGCGCTGCGATCTGCGACTTGCCGTTATAAGCGGCACGGGCCAGGAATTTGCGGGACGAGGACAATACCGTGGCGGTGGCGCCAGGCTTGCTTTTCTCTGCCGGACGCCCGTCGACGCGCTCGATGGCGGACAGGTAGATATAGGGGTCGCCGGCAAGGATGGACTTCTCCTTGCCCTGTTTGATGATGATTGTAAGCATGGGCGAAATGATACAGGAGCGACGCCCTGTCCCCGGCATTTGCATTCTGTTCCTGCGAGGCAGCGTCCTGTCGCACCGGACAGGCGCGCTATCGCCGGCTTCGCTACGATGCAACCATCGAACAATGATTCACAGAGGAGAAACAAGATGAAGATGTCTGCCGCAATGCGCAACGCCCTGGTCGCCGCTTCCGTTTTTGCAGTTGCCGCCCCGGTCGCGGTGGTGTCGGCCGCCCCGCTGGGCTGGTTTGCCGGCGAACGGGTGCAGGGTAATGGCAAAGTTTTGAAGCAGGCACGCGAAGCGGCCAACTTCACCGGCCTCGGCCTGGGCTTACCGGGCAGCGTCGAAGTCCGCATCGGCAATACCGAAAGTGTCAGCATTGAATCGGATGACAATATCCTGCCGTTGATCGAAACTGTGGTGGAAGACGGTACCCTGCAGATCCGCCCGGTTCGCCCTAACCTGCAGTTCGATACCCGTAACCTGAAGGTTGTCATCACTGCAAAGAAACTGGAACGCATTTCGGTCGGCGGCTCCGGCTCGGTTGATGCGGAAGGCCTGCGCGGCGGCAAGCTGTCCTTCAACGTTGGCGGGTCGGGCTCGATGAACCTGCGCAATATCGAAGGCGAATCGGTGACCGTTTCCCTTGGTGGCAGCGGCAACCTGAAAGCGACCGGTTCGGCAGATAAGTTGAAAGTGTCGATTGGCGGCTCGGGCAAGGTCAGCACCGGACAGTTGGCGACGCGTGAAGCAGCGGTCAGCATCGGCGGCTCGGGCCAGGCTGTGGTATGGGCCAAGCAATCGCTGTCCGTCAGCGTAGCGGGCTCTGGCGACGTGAGCTATTACGGCGAGCCGCAACTCACCAAGAGCGTCATGGGGTCCGGCAGCGTCAAGCGCCTTGCTGGCGCCCCGAACTGATCAGCAGTTTGTCCCGGCCCGTGTCGCCACAAGCGTCACGGGCCATCTTCCCCCAGAAATTCTTCCAAATTCTCGCCAGCAATCAGTTTACCCCACCAACTTTCCAGCTGTCCCCTATCGGCGCAGGCGATCCGCGCCTCAAAGTGCTTCCCGCCACCCCGCTGCTTACCTGCCTTGCTGAGTATTTCCCGAAACGCTTCAATTCGACCTTCTTCTCGACCTTCTTCCCGGCCTTCTTCCCGGCCTTCTTCCCGGCCTTCTTCCCGGCCTTCTTTTCGCCCTTCGCGTTTCGCTTCCATTCGCGCTTCGACCACCCGCCTGAACTCGGGTATATCCTTAGCCGCGTTATAAACATCGAGGATATATTGCTGGATGAGGGCATGTTCCTCCGCGGTAAACTCTTTTCGACCTGCTTCATTCCCACGTTCACTCATGATTGCCTCCTGGTTGGCACCAAAATGCGCCAGACGCTCATTGGCTACCTTTAATACGTCCCGCCGTAACCCTTCGCTTGCCGTCGGCCATGCTAACAATACTTTTTGCGATCGCACCACATCAGCAAGTGTGTCCGCGCGCACCATTCGGATAACGTCACCGATGATGGAATCGCCAGCCGACTCTTCGTCTATCAACACATACACTTTTCCATCCTGCAATGGTTTTAGCCACTCAAGGCCCACAGCATCGGCCGAGGCCCACTTGCGACGTCCCGAGTAGACTACGACCGGCAAGAGGTTCAAAGGTTCCGCATTTTTATGCTGGGCGTACAGGTCCTGCGACAGCAGGCCTGAATAGACTCGCATCCTTTGGTTTTGGTGTAGCGCAAAGGAAAACGCCCCAGCGGGGCGTTGCTCACTGGGATCAGAGGTCAAACTTGAGGTCAGCGCTGACGGTACGCTGGGCATATGGGTGGAACGCCCAGTATTTTTCGCCATTCAGGTTGTCGATCCCTATTGAGGCAGTCCACTGCCGATTGAGGCGGTAGCGCAGGCGCACGTCAGCAACCAGGTAGTCCGACACGCCCATATATGTCGCACCATTCGAATCGCTGTTATCAAGCGTGCCGAATTGCTTTCCGCTATAACGCACGCCGAACGTGCCGGTCCAGTGCTGGCCGACATGGTAGGACGCCAGCGCATTCGCGCGCCACTTCGGCACACGCGGTTGCCGTTTGCCGACGCTGGAAGGCATGGCATCGTTCGACACGATCTCGGAATCCGCATAAGTAAGGCTGCTTTGCAGGGTCAGCCCGTGCGTCACGACATCATCGGCCTGTTGCGACAACTCCAGCCCGCGCGTGCGGATCTTGCCCACGTTCTGCACCGTATTCACAGTCGCAGTCAGCGGCTGCGAATACAGCGCATCGCGCGTGATTTCGCCAAACAATGTGGCGCGCACACTGCCTTGGGCTGTCATGTGCTCCGCCGTCAGCTCGGTGGTCCACGTCCGTTCGGCGCGCAGGTTCGGGTCAGTGTTGACGATCTGGTCGTCAACAATCGAACCCTGGAACAGCTCCGCCGCCGTCGGATTGCGCACAGCACGGCCGGCGGACGCCTTCAAAGTCCAGACCTCGCCCGCGCGCCATGCCAGCGCCGCCTTGGGCGACCAGGCCTGTTCGCGGCGGTCGGTGAAAGGCAGCAGCTTGCCAGCGGCACCCGAGATTTCGCCGCCATACGCGCGCCAGGTTTCGTGCCTCAGGCCGAACGTCGCCTTCCACTCCGGGGACAGCCGCCAGGTATCCTGCGCATACAAGCTTTCCAGCCCCGTATTGCCATTGAAAGTGGACAGGTGCCTGCCGCCTTCGCCCGATATCCAGTCCGCCACGCTGGTCACATGCGTGCGTAGCTTGGCGCTCTCTCGCTGCACGCCGAACTCCACCTGGTGCGAGGCGCCGGCGCGCCAGTTGCCACGCAACGCCAGCGTATTCCAGCCGCTGCCGCCCATATCGGTCAGGTTGCCCTGCCCGCCTCCGGTCGGCACGCGCGCCAGGTCGCGCGAATAGTCGTAAGCGCTGCCGGCAATCTCCCAGTTGAAGCTGCCGCGCCCATGCGTCTTCAACGACAGCCCGTGCATTACATGCTCAAGGTCGGCGCGGGCGCCGGCAAAGTCGGAAGGTAGCAGCGTAAAGCGTTTGCCGCCGATATTAATCGCGCCGCTCGTCACGTTATTGCCGGCGCCATCACGCAAATACGATTCGACACTGCGCACAACGTCGTTCTGCCACCAGCCCAACGTATAGCTGGCGCGAAGCGTTGGTGAAAGGTCGTAAGCCAGCTTCACCTTGACATGGTCCTGCACCGTGTTCACCTGGCCGGTGCTGCCCAGGATGTACCAGTCTTTGCCGGACGGGTTACGGTCTGCGATTGCGCCTGTCACCGGCACCCCGGACGGCTCGCCTGCCTTTGGCGTGACGCCGGCGGAGAGCAGCTTGTTGGCGAACGCAATCGGCTGGCCGTCGCTGTCGAGGCGCGACAGATTCACCCACCAGGACAGTGCGCCTGCACGGTCGCCCAGCGAGGCGCTGTACTGCCGGCCGGTATGGCGCGAATCGGTCGCGTACTGCTCGAAGTCCTGCCCAACCCACGACAGCTTGGCATGCGCCTCCAGCTTGCTCGGCATGCGCGTCTGGAAATCCACCACTGCGCCGACCGAATTACCGGCGTACGCCGCCGAAAACGGGCCGTACAGCACGTCGACGCGTTCGATCTCCTCCGGCGTCACCAGGCCCCAGCGCGGCGTGTACGTCGCGCCGTTCCCCAGCAGGTTGGACAACAGGATGCCATCGGCATACACCAGCGAGCGAGCGCTATTGCCGGTACCGGAAGCACGGCTGGCCAGCACAGCATGGTCATAGTCCCCGATAAAGCGCTTGCGCACGTTCAGGCTTGGCAGGTATTTCAACGCATCCTCACTGTCGAAGGCGTTGATGCGGTCTTCCACCTGCGCGCCGGTAATGCCCTCAATCGTGGTCGGGATCTGTGTCGGCAGCGATGTCGGGCGCCCACCATTGATCGTCACCACATGATCCGCCAGCGCCGGGCAAGCGAAGCCCATCGCCGCCAGCATTGCGGCCAGCGGTTTGTATTGGAAGTTCATGATCGGTCCTTAGCGCGTTTCGCGGACGACATTCCGGTCCGCAGTGCCGATCTGGTTGCTGCCCGCAGTAAACTCGCGTTGCTCCGGCGAGATATGGGCGTGCGCCGACGTCGCCGCGAGCAGTGCTGCGGCAATCAGGTATTTCTTCATGGTCGGCTCCTTAGTGCTTGGGAGCAGTGTAAGAAAGCGGCTTGACTGGCACTTGTACGTCCACCGTCTCGCGCTTCCTGCCTTTTTGTTCGATCACCAGCGTCATGGGGACGGTGTCGCCTGCCTTCATTTGGCGCTTCAGGTCCATCATCATGATGTGGTAGCCACCGGACGCCAGCGCTACCGGCTTGCCGGCCGGAAGGTCAAGGCTTTCAACGGCCGACATCATCATTCGGTCGCCCTGCATCGACATCTGGTGGATTTCGATAATGCCGGCAGCCGGCGAACGAACTTCAACCAGGCGCGCATCCTGTTTGGAGACCAGCTCCATGAACGCGCCGGTCGCCTGGGCGGCCGGAACGGTCGCGCGAATCCATGGTTCACGCACGGTAACTTGTGCCGCAGCGGATGCGGCGAAGGCGATCGACATTGCGAGCGCGAAGAACTGCTTTTTCATTTATCACTCCTTGATTCGTTAAATGGGGGACGAAATCAGGCGTGTGCAGGCGGTCCTCGCGGATTGGACGCCGACCACACCGGCAATGGTTGTGGCGACTGGTAGAACAGGGTTGGGCGCATGGTCGCGCCATCGAGCGGCAGGGGCAACGCAAGGTCGGAAGGAGGCAGGCCAAACCCGCCTGCGTGCGGCAGGCAGTAGGAACAGTCTTCCATGTTCATCTGCGCCATCGGTTGCGCCGGGGACTGCGCTTTGCTGCGATCGGTCACGGCGACGAAGGTGGCGTAATCGAGTTCGCCTATGCCCGTCACGCGCGTGCCGTCGTTCAGGCAAATCTCCCACGTGCGAGGCTTGCCGTTCACCGCATGCGAAATCGCCGGGGCGAGCGCGTTCATCAGGATGGCGAAGCACGCGATCCAGATCCAGCGCAAGCGGGTTGACGATTTCATATGCATGGCGGGCATTATAGCCTAGCGCGGCACTTCCATTTGCGCAGCCAGCTCGCGCGCCGCACGCCATCGGCTGGCAGGGGAAGGATGGTTGAAACGCTCGAAATTGGGATAGTGGCTATGCTTTGCCAGCTTACGGAAATACCCCACCAACGCTTGCGGTGACCAACCGGCACGCGCGGCAAACAGCAAGCCTTCACGGTCGGCTTCCATCTCCTGCTGCTGGTTGAAGCCCGCCAGCTTGCGCATCAGCGCATGATCGTGGTCGATATCGTGTTCAAACTCAGAGAACGGCTGCGTCGCGCGCGCGGGCTCGAGCCGCAGCGCTTCCTCGAATTCTTTCAGGTTATGGCGCAGCACTGCGTGCATGATTTCATGCGCCAGCAGCATGACCAGCTCCGCATCTTTCAATGCCAACTCGTCGACATAGGCGCGGCTGACCAGCATTTTGCCGCCTGCCATGGCAAAAGCGTTGGCATCGCCGTCGGTGGTGGTGTGCAGCTCCCAATCCCAAGCGGCAGACTCGGGAAACTCGCGCTTCGCCTGCTCGATCAGTGGACGTGCCAGTGAAACCACCCTCGCGCCGAAGCGCTCGTCGTCGTCCAGCCGATAGCCCTTTCGCAGGTCATCGACCTGCTCCCGGTACAGTTTGGCCGAACCGGCCATGACTTCAGCCTGCGTCACTGCCTGGGCTGCGGCCCCCAGGGCGATGAACAACAAGGCAATAAGGTAGCGCAGCATGGTGAGCACATTCTGCCACCGATTTGCCGGATCAGGCCTTCCAGACCTCGCGCGGAATTTCGACGGTCGTAGCGCCGTCGGTCAGCCAGATCTGGCCGTCCTGGATGGTGCATTGAAGCTGCATGGAACGCTGCGCCATCTTTTCCAGCGCCGCGCTGGCATCGGCATCGATATTCACCACGCTGACGTTCTTGGCGCGGTCGATCTTGCTGGCCAATTGCTTCCACCACACGTGCGAGGCGGAACTGTAGGAGTACACCATCACCTTATCGGAACGGCCGGCTGCTTTCAGGATGCGGCGCTCGTCCGGCTGGCCTACTTCGATCCACAGCTGGATCGCGCCGGTCAGGTCCATTTGCCACAGGTCCGGTTCTTCAGTATCGGAAATGCCTTTCGCGTTCACCAGCGCTTCATCGGCGTGGATCGCAAAGGCGACGATGCGCACCATCAGGCGTTCATCCGTTTCGGACGGATGGCGCGCCAGGGTCAGCATATGGGTTGCGTAGTAGTTGCGGTCCATGTCCGCGATGGACAGCTCCGCCTTGTAGATCGTAGATTTCAGTGCCATTACTTGTTATTTGAAAATTACAGTTCGGTCGCCGTTCAGCAGGATGCGGTGCTCGACGAACCATTTCACTGCGCGCGCCAGCACCACGCACTCGACGTCGCGGCCGATCGCGGTCAGCGCATCCGAATCCATGGCATGGTCGACGCGCTCCACGTCCTGCTCGATGATCGGGCCTTCATCCAGGTCGCCGGTCACAAAGTGGGCGGTGGCGCCAATCAGCTTCACGCCACGCTTGTGTGCCTGCGCATACGGCTTGGCGCCCTTGAAGCTTGGCAGGAAGGAGTGGTGAATATTGATCGCCTTCCCTTTCAGGCGTTCGCACATGGACGGCGACAGGATTTGCATGTAGCGCGCAAGCACCACCAGGTCCACCTTGTGGGTTTCCATCAGTTCCGCGATGCGGTTCTCCTGCGCCAGCTTGGCTTCTTCCGGCGCACCGGTCGCCAGCGGCAGATGGTGGAACGGGATGTTGTAGCTGGCCGCCAGCTGGTAGAAGTCCATGTGGTTGGACACGATGGCCGGAATCTCGACCGGCAGCAGCCCGCTCTTGTAGCGGAACAGCAGGTCGTTCAGGCAGTGGCCGATCTTGGACACCATCAGCATTACGCGCGGCTTGGCGTGGGCATCGTGCAGCGCCCATTCCATGCCCATGGACTCGGCTACCTTGGCGAAGTCCTCGCGCAGCACGGCATCGCTGAACGCCGCATCCTCGCGCGCAAAGTGCACGCGCATGAAGAAGCGTTGCGTTTCCGCGTCACCAAACTGGGCGGAATCGATGATGTTGCAGCCATGTTCAGCCAGGAATCCCGATACACGATGGACGATGCCGCGCTGGTCGTGGCAAGAGAGCGTGAGGATGTATTCTGGGTGATTCATGGCACTTTCAGGTCAAAGGCGGGACGGTATTGTCGCACGAACATTGCCACGGCTGCCAAATTCCGGAATAGAATGACCGTACTATTTCTTAAAAGGAGCAAATATGGAGAACACCCAGTTCCGCCTCGCCGCCCGCCCGGTCGGCTTGCCCAAGGACAGCGACTGGCAAATCACCAAAGAGCCGGTACGCGAACTGGCCGACGGTGAAGTGCTGGTCAAGACGCTCTACCTGTCGCTCGACCCCGCCATGCGCGGCTGGATGAACGACGCCAAGTCCTATATCCGCCCAGTCGGTATCGGCGAAGTGATGCGCGCCGGCGGCCTGGGTGAAGTGGTCGCCTCCAAGTCGCCGCGCTTTGCCGTGGGCGACCAGGTCGGCGGCGGCTTCGGCGTGCAGCAGTACTGGATTGGCGCTGCCGACGACCGCCACGCCGGCCTGCACAAGATCGACACCCGCCTGGCCCCTGCCACCACCTGGCTCAATACGCTCGGCATGCCGGGCATGACCGCCTACTTCGGCCTGCTCGAAGTGGGCCAGCCGAAAGCCGGTGAAACCGTGGTGGTATCCGGCGCGGCCGGCGCCGTCGGCCAGACCGTCGGACAGGTCGCCAAGCAGCTCGGCTGCCGCGTGGTCGGCATTGCCGGCGGCAAGGAAAAATGCGACTTCGTGGTCAATGAGCTCGGCTTCGACGCCTGCATCGATTACAAGGGCGGCGACGTGCGTGCCGGCCTGAAGGAACACTGTCCAAATGGCGTTGACGTATACTTTGACAACGTTGGTGGCGACATCCTCGACATCGTTCTCACGCGCATCAACCTGAAGGCCCGCATCGTGATCTGCGGCGCAATTTCGCAGTACAACAACACGACGGCGGTCAAGGGCCCGGCCAACTACCTCGCCCTGCTGGTGAACCGCGCGCGCATGGAAGGCATGGTCGTGTTCGACTACGCCGACCGCTACCACGTAGCCGTTGCCGCGCTCGGCAAATGGCTGCAGGAAGGCAAGATCAAGAGCCGGGAAGATGTCGTGCAAGGCATCGAGAAATTCCCGCAGGCGTTGACGATGCTGTTCGAAGGCAAGAACTTCGGCAAGCTGGTTCTCCAAGTCGCTTGATCGCTCCTCCTTGCGGCGGCGCGGCCTAACCGACGCAGCGAAGGGAGCCAGCATGAGCCAGCAAAATCAAGGCGCCACGGCAAAGGATGCCGTGGCGCTTCTCACCACAGACCACGACAAGGTCAAAAAACTTTTCCACGAATTCGAAAAATGCGATGCCTCGCACCAGGGCCTGAAGCACGACCTGGCGCAGCAGATCTGCATGGACCTGACCATCCACGCAACGATTGAAGAAGAAATCTTCTACCCCGCCGTCCGTGCTGAAACCGGCGAACAAGAGCAGGTCGATGAAGCGCTGGAAGAACATGGCACCATCAAGGAACTGGTCGAGCACATCCGGGGCATGGCCGCCGGCGACAGCGAACTGGATGGCACGGTGCAGAAATTGCGTGAATGCGTGGAGCACCACGTAACCGAAGAAGAACGGGAAATGTTCCCCAAAGTAAGGCAAAGCGATGCCGACCTGGTTCAGTTGTGCGAACAGTTGAAAGACCGCAAGGAAGAACTGGAGCACGATTTCGGCGCCCAACCGGTGCGCGGCAACAATACCGCCGAAGCGGAGGGCGAGCGTTCTGCCACCGGCCAGGCCGGCTCCTGAACCCGAAAAATAATTTGAACTTTTACCGCCGACCTTCCCTCAAAGCCCAAGAAGCAGCCACGGCGCTGTTTCCGGCCCGGGCCCGCGCCCGGATTCTAGGGCACATTGAGGGAGGTGGATCATGGCGACACAGGACGAGCAGGTCAGGACCGGTAATGGCAAGCGCGGCTTCGCGGCAATGGACAAGGAAACCCAGCGCATGATTGCCAGCAAGGGCGGCCAGGCCGCGCACCAGAAGGGTACGGCGCATGAATTCACCTCGGAAGAAGCGCGCCGCGCCGGCCAGAAAGGCGGTGAAGTAGTGAGCCGCGACCGCGAGCACATGGCCGAAATCGGCCGCAAGGGTGGCGAGAGTCGACAGACTGCCCGCAGCGGCAACCGGCAAGGCGAAAAAGGCGAGCCAGGCTGACGCCCCACGGCATCAGCGGCCGGGCTTGGCGTCCTGCAGGATGCGTGCCAACGCGTCCTGGAACAGTTCGGGTTCCTCAATTTGCGGGATATGCCCGGCACGCGGGATGCGTACGATTTTTGCGCCGGGAATCAGGCGTTGCAGGTTCTCCGCCTGCGACAGGGGCGTGATCGTGTCGGTCTCGCCCCAAAGCAGGGTCACCGGCCAGGTGATCCGGCCATAGGCATCCAGCAGGTCGCTGGCTGCATGGCCGCGCCGCGCCAGCAATTCCGGCAGCCACGCTGCAACGTGCCTGTAACTGTCTTCCAACACCAGCGGCTGCTGGTAGACCTGCAGCCAGGCAGGCGTGGCTTTTTCTTTTTCGCTGACGAAGCTTTTCAGCAGTTTTTCCGTGTAGGCAGGATTGGTCAGCAAGCCGGCCGCCAAGGGCTGGCTGATCCAGCGCCATCGCAGCACGGATTGCAGCATGCTGTCGCCCTGCGCTTGTTCACCGTCCAGGCCCAGCGCGGCATCGACCAGCACCAGGGCTTGCACCCTGCCCTCGTCCGGCGTGGACAGCAAGGCTTCCATCAAGGGCGCCGCGCCGAAGGAATGCGCCACGAACACTGCACGGCGGATGCCGGCATTGTCCAGCGCCCGGCGCAAGCGCGCTGCCTGTTGCTGCTTGTCGTACTCGCCCGACGCGGGCGGAATCGCATAACCGAATGGCGGCATGTCCAGTGCGATGGCTTGGTAGCCCAGGCTGGTGGCGGTCGCCATCGATGCGCGCCAGGTTTCGCTCCAGGAGCCCGTGCCGTGCAGGAAGACCACGGCCGGCGCATCCCGGCTACCGGCTCGCTGCATGAATACCCGCGCATCGCCGGCATCGACGAACTCGCCTCCCTTCGGCGCCAGCGCTTCGCGGTTGCCGGTCTGGCGCGCCTGCGCCTGCCATACCGCCACAGCTCCCAATATGACCACGCCGCCGGCCAGCGCCAGCAGCGCATAGGCCAGCAGCCGCTTAATAGTCATACACGTGTTCGACTTCCACGCCCTGGCGCGGCGCGTCGACCAGGTAGCGCGACAGTGCCGCCACCCGCATGACCAGCGCTACCCGCTTGCGTCCTGGCTCGGTCAGGATCGGCTGCTCGAACAGTACCCGGGTGTCCGGCGGCGCCGCTGTTCCCGGCCCTCGCGTCAGCACCGTCACCAGGATCACGCCGCTGTTGCCGGCAATGTCCTGCAGCTGAACGTCCTGCAGCCCGAGGCGCGTCGCCGCCAGGCGGAAGTCGTAATAGCGCGGCAGTTCCAGCACGGCGCGGCCATCGTCCAGCATGCGCAGCAGCTTGACGTTCGGCATGTCGGCCAGGTCGTAAGGTTCGTGGTCGGCGACGACCTGCGTCGTCATCAAGGCAGGCTCATAGGCGGCACTGGTTCCCAGCTTGATCAACTTGCCGTAGGCAGCCTTCACCAGGTATTCGGTGGTCAGCGCATAGCGCCGCTCCAGCTTGCGCAGCATATTCGCGCCGAACAGCGGCGTGTCGGCCCACAGCCCTTTTAGCTTGGCGCTGAAGTCGTACAGATACCAAGGCTCCTTGCGGATGAAATCGACATAATCCTGTGCCACCTGTGCACCGTATTCATCTTCCGGCGTCAAGGCCGACGCCGTGGCCCAGCTGACGCGGCCCAGCGTATTTTCATACAACGAGCGCAGGCCGTATTCCACCGTGGTGCTGCCCCCGATCACGCCGATCATGACGTGGTAGCCGGGGTTGCCGGGGTACTTGGCGCGCACTTGCTCCTCGGTTACCGCTGCATAGCTGCTCCAGATCTGGCCCACATGCCCGAGGAATGGGAAATTATGGGCCGGATGCTTCTTCACATAACGGGCATATTCGGCCGGGCTGTGCACCAGGAACCATTCCGGGAAAGTCAGGAAGGTCTGCTCGACGCTGCGCCGCTGTTCCGGCGCAATCGGGCTCTCAGCGGAACTGGTCAGGCAAGCGGCCAGCAGGCTTAATGCCAGCAAGAGTTTGCGCATATCAGATCCGTTTGAAGGCCATCAGGACGTTCGCGGACGGATCGCCATCCTGCACGATTCGTTCGCCCGTGTGCTGGAAGCCGGCGGCTTCCACGCGCTTGATCCATTCATCCACCGACGCAAAGAAACGCAGCTCGGACGAATTGACCGCCCACGGCTCGCCCAGGCCGGCATTGAACACGCAGTGTGCCAGGCTGACGAAATCGTCCATCGTTCGGTCTTTCACGTCATGGTCGCGCACGACGAAGTAGCCGCCAGGGCGCACGATGCTCGCCACCGAAGCCAGGAAAGGCTTCAGCTTTTCGGGTTCCATATGGTGCAGGCCGACAAAGCAGCTCACCAGGTCCGCACTCTGTTCCGGCAGTTCGAGTGGCGTATAGTCTTTCATGTGCACGAATTTACCGACCTGCAGCAAGCCGCCACGCTCCACGATGTCGACCGGCGAATAGCCCGGCGCCTTGTCATGCACCAGCGTCACCTTGCCCTTCAGCTTGAGATGCTTGCGCAGTGCGTTGACGTAGCGGCCGGTGGTGCCGATTTCCACATAGTCCCTCAATACCTGGTCACCCAGCAGGCGTTTGGCCTGTACGCCCATCTCTTCTTTCTGCACCATCAGCGACGGCAAGGCATAACGCAGCAACGAGAGCGGCGGCGTGATGCCCGGCAGGCCGGCCTGCAAGGCGCGGTAGATCGATTCCTCGTCGTGGTTTTCGGTGGTCGCCTTGCGGATCAGCGTGTGGAAGCGGTCTTCCGGGAACAGGTTGAAAATGTTCTGCAGGAAGGCGTAGAACTTGTCCGCTTCGCGCTCGCTGCCATATACGGAATGGAACAGCGAACGGCGTGCCGCCTCTCCTGCCGGGTCCAGGTCCAGCGTCGGCGCATAGTATTTGTCCCACAGCGCGCCACGCAGGCGGTAGTCGGGATCGAGCTCGCGCTTCAGCGCAAACAGTTCTTTCGCGCGCGGATAGGCGCGGTGGAATTGCTCGTGGGTGCCGTGCAGCTGGTACGGCAGGTAGTAGGTACCACCGCATTCCAGCACTGCGTCGATCAGTTCGCGCGTCCACACGCCAACGCGTTCGCGCGCATTGTCGCGGGTGCGCTGCTTGTGGTACAGCACGAAAGCGAAGGTCTCGCCGCGTGCCCACGACAACAGCGTACCCGGATCGGACAGAGCGTGGCGAATCGAGATATTGATCGTATTGACACGATGCTTGGCGAGAATGGCCGACATTTTCGGCACGAATTCGTCCATGCGCGTGCACGGCACGAAATACTCCTGCAGCACGTAAGTGCGCTCGGTACGGCCCAGGGGCTCGAGTTCCGCCGTGTCGTAGCCAGCCTCGTAATTGCGCCAGTGGACCTTCTTCTTCCGGTACAGCAGCGGATCGAGCAGGTATTCGCGGCGCCATTTGCCGAACGGCGATTCCGACACCGACCACAGGAAATACAGCTCCGCCAGGTAGGCTCGATTCAGCGGTTGCAGGCGCGGCTTGTCGGCCGGCAGGTCCGTTTCGGTCCATGTCACGGCGCGCGCGCGGTTGTAATACGGCGGATACAGGTCGGCGTTATGGAAAGTGATCTCCTTGCGGCCGCGCACATTCACGTCGAACCAGGCAGGATAATCCTTGGTCAGCATCTTCACGCTGTTGCGCTGCACGCGCGTGTTCGGCACCAGTTCCAGCTCCGCCTCGGCGATGATGCCGATCGCACCGTAGCCGCCAATGGCCGCGTAAAACAGCTCGCTGTTTTCTTTCGGGCTCGCCTCGCGCACTTCGCCGCTGGCCAGTACCAGCGTGATCGAACGCACCGACAGCACCACCGGGCCCAGGCCCATATACCGTCCGTGCGCATTGACCGAAAGCGCGCCGCCAACGGTGAAGTTGGCATAGGTCTGCATGATCTTCACCGACAAGCCGTGCGGATCGATGAAGCGCTGGATATCGCACCAGCGAATGCCGGCCTGCACGCGGATCAGGCGGTCCGCCGGCGAGAATTCAAGCACGCGGTTCATGCCACGCAGATCAAGGTGAAGGCTGCCCGGGCTGGCAGTATGGCCGCCCATGCTGAAGTGGCCGCCGCCGATGGAAATCGGCAAGCTGGTCTTGCGCAGTGCGTCCTGCAAATCCGCCGTGGTGCTGGGTGTCGCTACGGCGTAGACATTGATCGGGTTGAGCTGGGTGACGTCGTTTACGGTTGGCATAGTCTTACTTTGCGATGTTCACTTGCAGGTAATCGTGGCGCGACAGCGGGTCGTCGCCGTAACGGTTCTTGCCTTCCCCGCCGCGGCGGCAAAGCAGGAGCAGTACCCAGAGTGGGCCCAGGACAGGAATCAACAGCAAAAGAAGACTCGGGCCGGAGCGGCCGATATCGTGCAGGCGCTGGGTGGACACGGCCAGCGCGCCCCACATGAATGCTGCCGCAAACACTGCGGCGCCGGGATCGCCCAGCACTTCGTTGGCGAGCATGCCGAAGGCCAGGCAGACCAGGGCAAGTGCGATGATGCGTGTCAGCCAGGTACGGCGATTGATGCGCCCCTGGCATCGGAAATATTTTGCTAGCAGTTCCATCTCATTTCCCACAAAGGACGGGGCGGGCCCGAAAAGTGGACTAGCTTAGCAAATCCTAATAATGTTGCAAAACGGAATTCATATCGGAACACCTATGATCACGCTCGATGCCTTGAACAAGGCAGTCGCTTCGACGCCCACTTCGAGCTCCATCGATTGCTCGCTGTCGCGCGTGACGGTGGCCGAGATGGTGCCGCCGCCGGGCAAGGCGATGGTCACCTCGGAATTAACGGCCCCAGGCTGGACGCGGCATACCGTGCCGCGCAGCTGATTTCGCGCCGACAGTTTGCCGGTTTCGCCGGTTGCCAGGATGATCGAAGAAGCCTTAATTAAAGCGAAAGCTTCAGTTCCTTCTTGCAAACACAGGCTTTCTGCGCTCTCGTGTGTGATGATTGCAACAATCTCCTGGCCTCCGACAATGCGCAGGATGATTTCGTCGTTGACCGCGCCAGGCTTGATGCTCACCACCGTTCCCGAGAATTGATTGCGTGCGCTCGTTTTCATTTTCATTGATTGCAACAGGAGGTAATCATCTGCCAACCCTTGCGATTGGCGGCTCAGGTGCTTCATGAACACATTGTGTTCGTACTCGATGCGGCGGAAGTTCGCGACCAGTTGCGCGCCGCGATGCGTCAGCCGCGTGCCGCCGCCTCCCTTGCCGCCAGCGGAACGCTCCAGCAGCGGTTCGCCGGCCAGGTTGTTCATCGCATCGATCGCATCCCAGGCGGCTTTGTAGCTCATGCCGATTGCCTTCGCGCCTTGCGTGATCGAACCATGCTCTGCGATGCTGGCCAGCAGCTCGACGCGCTGGTGCCCGCCGAAGTCCTTGCCATCGAGCGTGATCCACACTTCGCCTTGCAGTGCGACCTCTTTAACCATTGCTGCCCTCCCCGGCCACGCGGCCGTCCGCCATCGTCAAGACGTGGCCGCCGAAAGTGGCGGCATCGTCGGGATCATGCGTAATCAGCAGCATCGGGATATCGAGCCGACGCTGCAGGCTATCGAGTTCGGCTCGCATGCGCACGCGCAGGGCCGGGTCCAGCGCAGCGAATGGCTCGTCAAGCAGCAACGCACTCGGATCCGCCACCAGCGCACGGGCCAGCGCCACGCGCTGCCGCTGGCCTCCGGACAATTCCCCAGGCCGCTGGTGCGCCACCTCGGCCAGGCCGAAAGCTTCCAGCCAGTAGCGCACTGCTTCCGGTTCGCCGCGTGGCGCTGGATTGAACCAGCCGCGCTGCAGGCCGAAGCCGATGTTCTGCCGCACATTCAGGTGTGGGAACAATGCGTAGTCCTGGAACAGGTAGCCGACACGCCGCTTGCGCGCCGGCACGTCAATGCCTGCGCTGCTGTCAAACAGCTTCTGCCCATCCAGTTCAATGACGCCGCCGTCTGGACGCGACAAGCCGGCAATCGCCTTCAGCATCTGGCTCTTGCCTGCGCCCGACGCGCCGTAAATCACCACGCGCTTGCTTGCCGATTCGAACTGCGCATCGAGCTGGAAAGTGCGCGCCCCGGCACGCAGGGTCTTGCGAATGTTCACACTGATCGTCATACCGCCCCCTGCGCGCGATTCGGCACCAGCCGGTTCGCAGCTACCAGCACGATGATGCAGGTGAGCGACGTAATGATCACCAGCAGGTTGGCCGTATCGTCCTGCCCCGCCTGCACCGCCTCATAGACGGCAATCGACAGCGTTTGCGTCTTGCCGGGAATGCTTCCCGCCACCATCAGCGTGGCGCCAAACTCGCCCATCGAACGCGCAAAGGCCAGCAAGGTCCCGGCCAGTACGCCGCGCCACGCCAGCGGCAAGCTGACACGCAGGAACACGCCAATCGGCGGCACACCCAGCACGCGGGCTGCTTGCTCCAACTGCACGTCAACAGCTTCGAATGCCGAACGCGCGCCTTTCAGCACCAGCGGGAAAGAAACTACCGCTGCCGCGATGACCGCACCCTGCCAGGTGAAAATCAGGTTGATGCCAAAGTGCTGCTGCAGCCAATGCCCGATCGGGCCATTGCGTCCAATGAGCACCAGGAGGTAATAACCAAGCACCGTCGGCGGCATCACCATCGGCAGCGTGAGCAAGGCATCCAGCACATCGCGGCCGGGGAAGCGGCCGCGCGCCAGCAGGTAGCCGAAGCCGACGCCCAGAACAAGGTCAATCAAGGTGGCCCACGACGCCACCTTCAGTGACAGGCCAAGGGCGATCAGCGCAGCATCCATTGCTTATGGTTTTCCAAAGCCGTGGCGCGCCAGGATGGCCTGGCCGCCGGCCGACATGATGAACTCCGCAAAACCGCGCGCACCCGCCGGATTTGGCGCGTCTTTGATGACGGCCAGCGGATAGGTGATCGGCGTCGTGGTCGGCACCACCATTGCGGTACGCACCTTCTCCGCTTGCGAAGCGACGTCGGTCTGGTACACCAGCCCCGCCTCGACCTCGCCACGCGCGATGTAATCGAGACTCTGGCGCACATTGGTACCGAACACGAACTTCGGCTCCAGTTCGCCCCACAGCCCTATTTTTTCAAGTGCACTCTTGGTGTAGCGGCCCACCGGTACGCTGGCCGGATTGCCGGTGGTCAGGCGCTGCAGCGCCGGCTGGCGCAAATCGGCCAGCGTGCGCAGTTCCAGCCTGCTGCCAAACGGTACGGCCACCACAAGACGGTTGCTGGCGAAGTCGCGGCGGCTGCCCGGCGCCAGGTGCGGCTGCGCCTTGTTCATGGCCTCCTGGTCGGCGGAGGCAAAAACGTCCACCGGCGCTCCCTTGGCAATCTGTGCCACCAGCGCATCGGATGCTGCGAAGTTCAGCAGGACCTTGTCACCCGGGTGCGCCGCCTCGTAGGCTGCTGCTGCCTCACGGAAAGCGTTGTTGAGACTGGCTGCGGCGGATACAGTGATATCTGCGGCAGAGGCAGCGCCGGCCGCGCATAACAGCAAGACAGCAGTGATACGTTTCATCAGCATTCCTTTCCAAAAGCGCAATATACACGATTATACAGCGCAAAATTTTTTGAATCGTCCTATAATTTCAGGAAATCCTGAAAATTCAAAAACTCAAGGAAGTAGATCAAGAAATGGTAAACCTGAGCCCGCTCGCGCAGAAATTCATCCTCCACTTTGGCGAAATGGGCAGCCGCTGGGGGATCAACCGCACCGTCGGGCAAATCTATGCCCTGCTCTACGTCAGCAACCGCCCGCTGAACGCCGACGAAATCGCCGAACACCTGGAGTTTTCGCGCTCCAATGTCTCCATGGGCCTGAAGGAGCTGCAGTCCTGGCGCCTGGTCAAGCTGCTGCACCAGCCGAACGACCGCCGCGAGTACTTCGAACCGCCGAAAGACGTGTGGGACATCTTCAAGGCCCTGCTGGAAGAACGGCGCCGCCGCGAAGTTGAACCGACCCTGTCGATGCTGCGCGACGCCATGCTGGAATCCGCTTCCACCGCGGAAGACCGCTACGCCCAGGAACGCATGCGTGAAATGTATGAACTGATCGAGCTTTCCAGCTCCTGGTTCGACGACGTGCAACGCCTTTCACCAGATACCCTGGCTTCGCTGATGAAAATGGGCTCCACCGTCAAGAAGCTGCTCGATGTCGGCGATGTGGTGCGCGGCAAATTCCGCTCCAGCCGCAGCGAGGCGGAAGAGGACAGCAAATGAAGCCCCCCGGCCGCCGCAGCCTGGCACTGACGATCACGCTCGCGCTGGCCGTGAAGGCCTTGCTGCTGTATGGCCTGTGGTACGCCTTCTTCTCGCATCCCCAAACCAAGAAAATGCGGCTGCCGACCGAGCAGGTGGAGAATCACCTCTTGGCAACGCCCGCGCCAACCCTGACCGAAAAGGTGAATGATGGCACCCGTCGATGAAGTTGTTGCCCTGTCCCGGCTGCAGTTCGGGCTCACGGCCTTATACCATTTCCTGTTTGTTCCACTGACGCTGGGGTTGTCCTGGATCCTGGTCATCATGGAGTCGGTCTATGTGATGACCGGCCGCGAAATCTATCGCGACATGACCAAATTCTGGGGCAAGCTGTTCGGCATTAACTTCGCCATGGGCGTCACCACCGGCATCACGCTGGAGTTCCAGTTCGGCACCAACTGGGCCTATTACTCGCACTACGTGGGCGACATCTTCGGCACGCCGCTGGCGATTGAAGGCATGATGGCCTTCTTCCTCGAATCGACCTTCGTCGGCCTGTTCTTCTTCGGCTGGAGCAAGCTGTCTAAGCGCCAGCATTTGTTCGTTACCTTCCTGGTGGCGCTGGGTTCGAGCCTGTCGGCGCTGTGGATCCTCATCGCCAACGGCTGGATGAACCACCCGGTCGGCGCGGAGTTCAATGTCGAAACCATGCGCATGGAACTGACCAGCATTGCCGACGTGATCTTCAACCCGGTGGCGCAAGTGAAGTTCGTGCATACCGTCGCCGCGGGCTATGTGACAGCCTCGATGTTCGTGCTTGGCGTTTCGGCGTGGTACTTGCTGAAAGCACGCGACGTAGCCTTTGCCTTGCGCTCGTTCGCAATTGCCGCCGGCTTTGGCCTGGCGTCGACCCTGTCCGTGATCGTGCTGGGCGACGAATCCGGCTACACGGTGGGTGAAGTGAACAAGGTCAAGCTGGCCGCCATCGAAGCCGAATGGCATACGGAACCTGCCCCTGCCGGCATCACTGTATTCGGCCTGCCCAACGACGAACAGCAGCGTACCGATTACGCCATCAAGATTCCATACGTCATGGGCCTCATTGCGACGCGTTCGGTCGACAAGCCGGTCACCGGTATTTCGGACCTGAAGGCGCACCATGAAGTCCGCATTCGCAACGGCATGAAGGCCTACGCCGCGCTGACGCGCATCAAGTCCGGCGACAAATCGCCTGAGTCGCTGGCCACCTTCAAGGCGCTGCAGGAAGACCTGGGCTACGGACTGCTGCTGAAAAAATACACGCCGAACGTTGTCGACGCAACCGATGCGCAGGTCAGGATGGCGGTAGACGACACCATTCCCAAAGTGGCCCCACTTTTCTGGGCTTTCCGCGGCATGGTCGGCCTGGGGATTCTATTCCTGTTCATCTTCAGCGCCTCGTTCTACTTCCTGATCCGCCAGCGCCTGGCGCCGCAGCGCTGGCTGCTCAAACTGGCCGTGTTTGCGATTCCGCTGCCGTGGATTGCTGCGGAGTTGGGCTGGATCGTGGCGGAATACGGCCGCCAGCCCTGGACAATTGCGGGCATCCTGCCGACCCACCTGTCCGCCTCCAACGTCCAGCCATCCAACCTGTATTTCAGCCTGGCCGGTTTTGCCCTGTTCTATACGGTGCTGCTGGTGATTGAAATGAAGCTGATGTTCAAGTACGCCCGCCTCGGCCCAAGCGCCCTGCATACCGGAAAATACCATTGGGAGCAGCAATCATGATCTTCGATTACGAAACCTATAAAGTGATCTGGTGGTGTTTCGTCGCCGTGCTGCTGCTCGGTTTTGCACTGACCGACGGCTTTGACTTCGGCGTCGGCATGTCCCTGCCATTCCTTGGCAAGGACGACACCGAACGGCGCGTCATCATCAACACCATTGGCCCGACCTGGGAAGGCAACCAGACCTGGTTCATTGCCGCCGGCGGTACCCTGTTCGCGGCCTGGCCGCTGGTATATGCCGCCGCGTTTTCCGGCCTGTACATCGCTCTGATCGTGGCCCTGTTTGCCCTGTTCTTCCGGCCTGTAGGCTTCGACTACCGCAGCAAGGTTGCCGATCCGCGCTGGCGCAATGCCTGGGACTGGGGCCTGTTCATCGGCGGCTTCGTGCCTCCGCTGATCTTCGGCGTCGGCATGGGCAATGTGCTGCAAGGCCTGCCGTTCCGCTACGACGACTTGCTGCGGCTTGAATACACGGGCAATTTCGTCCAGTTGCTCAATCCATTCGGCCTACTGTCTGGCGTGCTGGCTGTTGCCATGCTGGCCATGCACGGCGCAACCTTCCTGCACCAGAAGACGGAAGGCGTCATCGCCGACCGCGCACGCCGCATGGCGATGGTCGCCGCCGCGCTGACAATCGTGTTGTTCGCCGCTGCCGGGGCTTGGGTCGCCACATCCCTGCCAGGCTACCGCATCACCGCCATGCCCGATGCCGGTACCGCCTTCATGCCACCGGCAAAAACTGTGGTCGTTGCCGCCGGCGCCTGGATGGACAACTACTCGCGCTGGCCAATAACGCTGGCCTTCCCTGCCGCAGCATTCCTCGGCGCCGTGCTGGTGATCGTGCTCAGCGCCGCACGTCGCACGGTTGCAGCCTTCCTCGCCAGCGGCATGAGCGTGACAGGGATCCTTCTGACGGCCGGTGGCGCCATGTTTCCCTTCGTGCTGCCTTCTTCGCTGCTGCCGTCGCACAGCCTGACCGCGTGGGACGCCACCTCTAGCCACAAGACGCTGGCCGTGATGTTCTGGGTGGTCGTGATCATGTTGCCGATTATCGTGATGTACACAAGCTGGGTATACCGCGTGGTGCGCGGCAAGGTCACCAGCGCTCATATCCACGAAAACGAACACACCGCTTATTGAAAGGAATCAGTCATGTGGTATTTCACCTGGATCCTCGGCATCTGCGTCGCCGTCTTCGCCGCGATCATCAATGTGATGTGGCTGGAGGCGAACTACGCTTTCGGCGAACGCAACGAAGAACAGACACGCGCCCGCTTCGAGTCCGCACGCGACGCCGATGTGTGATGGTCACAGGACCAGTACAGTACTGGCCCAGGATTGCACAAGTGTCGCTTTAGCCCGCGGTAAGCGGCAAATACACTTGAGGCCATGAGAACCGTTCCCCTCAAAACTGTTGACGTCTTCACGAGCGCGCCCTTCAAGGGCAACCCGGTTGCTGTCGTGCTTGACGCCACTGGCCTGTCCACGGCGCAGATGCAGCAAATCGCGAATTGGACCAACCTGTCCGAAACCACCTTTGTGCTCCCTGTGACGGCCAGCAGCGCCGACTACCGCGTGCGAATTTTCACGCCCGGTGGTGAACTGCCGTTCGCGGGTCATCCAACCATCGGCACAGCGTACGCCTTGTTGGAGGCCGGCATGGTGACTGCCCTCGATGGCGCGCTGGTCCAGCAATGCGCCGCCGGGCAGGTCCGCTTGACGGTCGAAAACGCCCCGGACGGCGCCAAATGGATCGCGTTTGACCTCCCCACCCCGACCTGTACTGCGCTCGATGGCGGGCAGGCTGACGAACTCCTTGCCATCCTCAACACGCCGCTGGCGCCAGGCGCCTCGCCGCACCTGGTCGATGTTGGCGCGCGCTGGGTGATCGCGCAATTGCCAAGCGCAGAAGCCGTGCTGGCATGCGCTCCTGATTTTGCGCGGATGAAGGTGCAAGACACCAAGGGCCGCCACACTGGCGTGGTGATCTTCGGCCCACACGCGGCGGGGGCTGCGGCACAGATCGAAGTGCGCGCCTTCGCGCCTGCACATGGCGTCAACGAAGATCCTGTTTGCGGTAGCGGCAATGGAAGCTTGGCCGCCTACCTGCGTCACACCGGCCAGGCAGACGCCTTCGGCCGTGAATTCCTTGCGTCGCAAGGCGCGCGTGTCGGACGCGCAGGAATATTGAAGCTGTCAATTGGCGATGAGGTCATCCGCGTCGGCGGCAACGCCATCACCTGTGTTGACGGAACAATTACGCTACCCTGATGACTTCAGGATAGGCAGGCCGCGCCTCTTCATGGAAAAGATCGCCGAGGTACAGCGCCAGGTCGGCCTCCTCGACGTCGTGCGGAATGACGAAATCGGCCGCGCGGCGCTTGCCGTCCGAACCCGGATAGAAAGCCGCCCACTGGCCGCCCTGGCGCTCGATATGGATGCGCGTGCCGAATACATTGAACTTCAACGACATTCAAAGCTCCTCGATGCGTAACGTGCCCGACTGCAGCGGGCGCACGAGGATATTGTACACATCGATATCGAAGCTCGCGGCGGCTGCTCGCGGCTTGTCGACGCCGAGGTAACACCAGCGGTCGACGATCGCGCGCTGGCGCAGACCATCCGATTCTTCGACAATAGCCACCGCGCCGGCGAACGGCCAGCGCGTCACGCGCAAAGGCGCCAGCGCCAGCCGCACGCGCGCCGCGTGATCCGATACGGACTCCTCGCCTGTGCAAGCGCCCCGGCAGCGTGCCACCTGCCGCGCGAAACAAGGCCGTCCAGGTACTCCCCTCTCGATTCCGGTGGCCACCGTGCACAGTCCGCCCGCATGTACCACGTCGCGCAGCGTTTCGGTGGCGGCCTTCCTGCTGCCGAACAGGCCGTATATTTGCTCGGCCAGCGCAAAATCCACTTCTCGCGCGAAGACGATCTCGGGCTGCTCGCCGGCCATGCTGATCGAGCACATTTCCCGCAAACGGCGTAGCTTTGAATTGAACACTGGCTGGTATTGCTTGACCAGTTCCGATTCGCGCAGCAAGGCACCAATTTCGCCGCCGGTGCGCTCAAAGTCGATGGTGGCGGCGCGCGCAAGCATCTGCATTTCTTCCGCAGTACGCATATGCGACAGAACCCGCGTGCGGATATTCACGCTCTTGCCGATGTAGATTGGCTTGCCTGCGGCGTCACGGAAGATGTAAACACCCGGCAGCGACGGCAAGGCATCGATGCATTCTCGGGGGATGTGGGCGGGATAGCTGAAGTTCAAAACGGGGTCGCTGACCACCAGCAGTCCCACCGAATTGACGTGGGTGCGCATGCGGCCATGATACCATTCGCCCCGCCATGAAATACCTCAGCGCTTACTCAGAACAGACTCTTTCCCAGGTCCGCCAGGTGTTGGACCAGGGCCGCCTTGGCGAAGTACTGCTGCAACGTTATCCGAAAGCCCACGATATTCGCAATGACCGTGCGCTGTATGACTACGTCCAGGACCTGCGCAACGAATTCCTGCGTAATGCGGCTCCGATTGACAAAGTGGCATTCGACAGCAAGATCCACGTGATCAACCACGCCCTTGGCTTGCACACATCCGTCTCACGCGTCCAGGGCGGCAAGCTGAAAGCCAAGCACGAGATCCGCGTTGCGACGATGTTCCGGGAAGTACCGCTGGAATTCCTGCGGATGATCGTGGTGCACGAACTGGCCCACGTAAAAGAAAAACAACACGACAAGGCGTTCTACAAGCTGTGCACCTACATGGAGCCAAACTATCACCAATACGAGTTCGACACCCGCCTGTACCTGACGCACCTCGATGCGTCCGGCAAGAAGCTCTGGCCTTAGCCGCGCAGGCTTTGCACCAACGCGTCTGGCGAAGCGTTCACGCGCACCAGCGCGGCGTGCTGCGGCTTGATGAAGCCCTCGTCGCGGGCGTGCTCGATGAAGCCGACCAGTTTGTCGTAAAAACCATCGACGTTCAGCAATCCCACTGGCTTGCTGTGGATGCCGAGCTGCGACCAGGTCAGCATCTCGAACAGTTCTTCCAGCGTCCCCATCCCGCCCGGCATGGCGATGAAGCCGTCTGACAGTTGCGCCATCATGGCTTTGCGCTCGTGCATGTCCTTGACGATGAACTGGCGCGTCAAGCCGGTATGCCCCACTTCGCGCTCCACCAGTGCGGTCGGGATCACGCCGGTCACTTCGCCGCCAAGGCGCAGCACTTCGTCGGCGATCACGCCCATCAGGCCCACGTTGCCGCCGCCATACACCAGCGCCAGGTTCTGCTCCACCAGCGCGGCTGCCAGCGCACGCGCCTGTTCGGCGTAACGAGGGGAAGCGCCGGCATTGGCGCCGCAATATACGCAAATCGATTTCATTTGAGCTTCTTCAGGTATTCTTCGGACAGTTTCTGGAACAGCAGGCTGGTCTCGCCGCGCAGGTAAGGGCCGATCTGGGACAGCACCTGGTAGCAGCCTCGCGCCAGCGCATCGGCCATCGATTGCTGCTCGGAGTATTTGCGCGGGTTGCGCACGTATTCGTAAGACAGCCAATAGGTCGCCACTACCACCATATTCACCGACATCGCATCGATCGCCATATCGCTGGCCTCCAGCGAGCCTTCGCTGCGCAGGTCCAGGCACAGGTTGCGCGCCACCTTGATCTTGTGCGCCAGCAGTTCCTTGAACTCCAGTTCCAGCTTGCGGTTGCGCGACAGCAGGTCGTTCAGGTCGCGGTAGAAGAAGCGGTAGCGCCAGATCAGCTCAAACATCAGGTGCAGGTACAGCCACACGTCCTCCACGTTCGAACGGCGGCCGCTCGGCACCTGCAGCATGCGCTCCGCCTCGGCCTTGAACTGGACGAAGATGGAGTTGACGATGTCGTCCTTGTTCCTGAAATGGTAATAGAGGTTCCCCGGGGAGATATTCATCTCCTCGGCAATGACAGTCGTCGTGATATTTGGCTCGCCGAACTCGTTAAACAAGCGCAGCGAGAGTTCCAGGATGCGTTCGCGGGTTCGTCTTGGCGCTTTTTGTAGCATAACAGGGGGGCTCTATTGTTTCCCCTGCAAGGATATCACTATTAGAAGTTTTCCAGAAGTTACGCTTTTTTCGTTGTGGCCTTTTTGACTGGCTTTTTCACCAACGCTTTCAATTCTTCGACCTGGCGGCTTAATTCATCCATCCGGTCGATCAGTGCGTTGATGTCCTGCCGCATTGGCACGCCAATCGAGTCCAGCGCCCGGGTGACCCGCTCCTCGAACACTTTTTCCAGCGAGTTGACGGTTTCGCGCACATGGCCGGCGCGGTCGCCTTCGACGGCCCGGGCACGTTTTTGCAGGTCGGTGAAGGCCCCCAGCCCCGCCTTCCAGATCTCCTGTGCCGATTCGCGTACTGCCTTGGTCAGCCGTTCTTCGCTTTCCTCAAACGATTTCGTCTTTTTACCCATGGCGGCGGCTCCTGTTTGTTCTTTGATCATTTTACGGCGCACTCTCTAGAACAGGGCTTCTAATGCGTTCTACAATGCCCGCATGGGGCCGAAAATCCTGTGGGTGCTGCTGCCGTTGGCGGTGTATGCCGCCCTGCTCGCGCTGGCCTGGCGCGGGAAAGTACCGTCGCGCCTGGCGGTCAACATGCACAGCAGCCTGTTGCTGATGGCCTACCTTCTCTGCACTGCTGGCCTGGGATTGTTCTGGGTCGCCAACCAGCAGCTTCCGGTGTTCGATTGGCATTACCTGTTCGGCTATGCGACGCTGCTGCTGGTATCACTGCACTTGTTCTTCAATTTGCCGACGGCCTTGCGCTGGCTGCGGCAACACAAGGCCGGTCAGCCGCCGGTGCGCGGCCCCCGCCAGGACGACGCCAGTGCCTGGCGGGGTCTTGCGCGTGCCGCCGGCGCCGCAGGCGCCCTGGCGCTCGCATTCGCGCTTGGTGCGCATTGGGGCGGGCGCGGCGTGCAGCCAGCAGCTGGCGTGCCGGGCGAACCTGGCGACTCCTTTGCGGCGACGACTGCGACGGTGCTGCGCTACCACGAAGCGTCTTCTTCCTCGCGCAGCGGCGTCTTGCGCCGCGCTCCGGCGGTGGATTGGGGCGCGCAACAAGCGCCCTTCAAAAGCTATCCGGCGTCGCCGCATATTGCGTTGCCTCGCGCGGCACCGGGCGAGGCAGGCTCTCGAAGTCTTGGCGCCATGCTGCGCGGCCCGGCGGCGCCCGCCTCGGGGCGCGCGCTTGACCTTTCAGCTGTCGGGCAGTTACTCCACCTGACCGCAGGGGTAACCGCCAGGCGCGGCGGACTTGCACTGCGCGCGGCGCCTTCCTCGGGCGCCCTTTTTCCTGCCGAGCTTTACCTGCTGGTCCGGCGCGTAGCTGGCCTTCAGCCAGGGCTTTACCACTTCGATCCCGACCAGCATCGCCTGGCATGGCTCGGCGGACTTCCTTCCAGATTGCTTGCGGTCGAGGCGGATTTGCTGATGGTGGTGTCGGCAGTCTTCCAGCGGACCGGCTACAAATACCGCGATCGCGCGTACCGCTACGTCGCGGCCGACCTTGGGCACTTGCTGGAGAACGCACGGCTGGCGGGACACTATGTTGGAGCACACGCCGTCCCTCTCGAACAGTTCGACGAAACGGCTCTTGCGTCAGCGTTCGAGCTGGACGGCTTGCAGGAAGGTGTCATTGCCGTGACGGCTTTTTCCAGCGCTACTGTAATCGCGCCAGCGAAGCCGTCGGCACAGCGACAGCGCGCCGGCGACGAGAATTCTGCAAAGTCGATGGGCCTCGGCGTCACCGGCCAGGTCCACGCTGCCACGTTGATGGCCACGGTCGGCGCCGACGATATCGATGGCAAGGTTGGCCGTACCGCCGACAGCGCCGTACCCGGCGCGCACGAGCCCGGCACCGAGCGACTGGTCGCGCTTCCGGCGGGCGATGCGGCGACAATGGACCTGGCCCGCACCATCCTGCAACGCCGCAGCCAGCGCCGCTTCTCGGAACAGCCGATCCAGCTCCGGCAACTGGCATCGATACTGGCGGACATGGCGCAAGCACCGCTCCTGTCAGGCGCCCTGCATGCTGACCTGGTGGTGAACCGCGTAGCGGGACTTAAGCCCGGGGTCTACCGCTACCTGCCAACGCGGCATGCATTGCAACCCGTGCAGCTTGGCGACTTCGCGATCCAGGCCCGCAATGCGGCACTTGACCAGGACGTCGTCGGCGACGCCGCTGTCGTCCTCATCCTGTCGGCGGACAGCGCGCAAGCATTAAAAAACGGCGCACGCGGCTACCGCATGGCCTTCCTGGAAGCGGGATTGATGGGCGAACGCTGGCTGCTGGGCGCGGTCGCCAGGGGGCTGGGCGCCTGTCCCGTCGGTGCATTCTACGACGACGAAGCTGCGGCCCTGGTCAAGGCTGAAAAAGGCAGCTGGGTCCTGCACTTTGCAGCCCTCGGCCAGGTCGCAGACTAATTCAGGTATTGCGGCGCCCTGATTTGCGAATGCAGCCGGAAGCCCTCGCGAATATTCTCGCGCAGCACGGCGCCTTTCCATGGTTTGGTGTAGAAGCGGTCGATCGCCCCGTGATTAATGGCGGCCATGATCGGCGTCAGGTCGGCATAGGCCGACAGCATGATGCGGAACGTATCCGGCGCCAGGTTCTTGACCCGTTCCATGAACTCGGTCCCGGTCATCATCGGCATGCACTGGTCGCACAGGATCACTTGAACACGGTGCCGCGCCAAAACGTCGAACCCTTCCGCCGCGGTCTGCGCGGTCAAAATCCGGTAGCCATCCTGTGCCAGGAAGTCGCTCAACACATCGAGCATGAAGGCGTCGTCATCGACAATCAACAGGGTCTGCTGGTCGACAATGCTTTCGTCGGTTGGCGTTTGCAGGTGCCGGCCTTCGCGCAGCATCTGCACAAAGTCGGCTTCCGGCAAGGGGCGACTGAAGTAATAACCCTGCATTTCGTCGCAGTCATGGCGCCGCAGGTAGGACAGTTGCGCATCCTTTTCCACGCCCTCGGCAATCACCTTCAATTTCAGGCTGTGGGCCATATTGATAATGGCCAGCACAATCGCCGCATCGTCCGGATTGCTGGTGACCTCGCGCACGAAAGCGATGTCAATCTTCAGCTTATCGATCGGGAAGCGCTTCAGGTAGGCCAGCGAAGAGTAGCCGGTGCCGAAATCATCGATCGAAATCTTCACGCCCAGCGCCTTCAGGTTTTGCAGGACCGTGATGGTTTCCTCGGCATTGGACATCAGCGAGCTTTCAGTCAGTTCCAGCTCCAGCAGTTCCGGCGAGATATCGTTCTCCTTGATGGCCCGCATCACCTCCTCTTCCAGGCCGCCAACGAAGAACTGGATGCCGGACACGTTGACCGACAAATGCACCGGCCCGACATCCCCTTTCGCCCACTCGGAGATCTTGCGGCAGGATTCGTGGATCACCCAGCTTCCGACCCGCACGATCAGCCCGGTCTCTTCCAGCAGCGGAATGAACAGCGCCGGCGACACCAGCCCATGACCCGGACGCTCCCAGCGCAGCAGCACCTCTGCGCCGCTGATGCGGCCAGAGGCAATATGCACTTTGGGCTGGTAGAACAGCCGGAACTCATTGTTGTCGATGGCACGGCGCAGCGCATTTTCCATGTCCAGCCGCGCCAGCGATTGCGCGTTCATTTCCGCCGTGAAGAAACGGAAGGCGTCGCGTCCCGCCTCCTTGGCGCGGTACATTGCCGTGTCGGCGTACTGGATCAAGGTATCGGGATCGCTGCCGTCGTCCGGGAACACGGAAATGCCGATACTGGCCGTCACCGTTACCTCATGCCCTTTCAGGTCGAAGGGCTGGCGCATCGCCTCGCGGATCTTGTCGACCACCGCGATGGCATTTTGCGCGCCTTCCGGCAGCATCAGGATCGCCGCGAACTCGTCGCCGCCGAAACGGCCGATGGTGTCGCGCACGCGCAGGCACTCCACCAGGCGGCTGGAGAACTGCCGCAGCAGCTCGTCGCCGATAGTGTGGCCCAGCGTATCGTTGATGTTCTTGAAGCGGTCCATGTCGAGGAACAGCACCGCCAGCGCCCAGTTATGCTCGGCCGCCTGTTTCAATGACAGCGTCAGCGAATCGTAGAACTGGCTGCGGTTCGGCAAGCCGGTCAGTGTGTCGAAATGGGCCAGCTTGAGCAGGCGGCGTTCGGCTTCCTTGCGCTCCGTGATATCGCGCGCAACCGCCACCAGGATCCAGTTCTGCCCCGAGCGCAACGTGCGGCGCTGCACTTCCACCGACAGCGGCGCCCCGTCCTTGCATTCAAGCAGCAGCTCGGCCATCGCCCCGCTCTGGTCGCCCGCCAGCAGCTTGTCGTACAGGTCCTGCAAAGGCTGCAGGCCGGGATCCAGCTCACGGTCCGGCCCGACTTTCAGGAATTCCTCGCGCGCAAAGCCCAGCATGCGGCAGGCTGTCACGTTGACGTCGATGAAGCAGGAATTCGCGCGGTCGACCAGGAAGATCGCGTCAGCCGTGGCATCCATCGCCAGGCGGAAGCGGCGCAGGTCCTCGTCAAGCCGGATGCGCGCGTTCATGTCCAGCTGGAGCTGGGCATGGTGGCGGCTGATTTCCTCGTACAGCAGCAGGTTTTCGTAAGCGACCGAGATCTGCGCCGCCACCGTCACCGCCACCCGTTCATCGACTTCGTTGAATTCGTCGGCGCCCAGCTTGTCCACCAGGTACAGCCAGCCATGCACGCGCTCGCGCGAGGCGATAGGCACGCCGAGGAAGGAATGCACCTGCGGGTGTCCGCTCGGCAGCCCGATTTCTCTGGGATCCCCGCCCAGGCGACTCATGCGCACCGGCTGCCGTTGCTGCAACAGGCTGTCGAGGATGCCGGCGCGCGCCTGGCTCGCCACCACCTTGGCCTGCTCGCCCACGCCGCAGGAAGCGAAATAGCTGGTTTCATGCGCATCCTGTTCCAGTACGCCGATGCAGGCAAAGCGCGACACGCAGATATTTTGCGCCACGCGCACGCCGATTTCGATCAGGCCCTGCGCATCGCGCTCGGCGCCAAGCTCAATCCCCAGTTCGATCAGGGCCGTCAGGCGCAGGCTGACCGCCTGCAGGCTGGAGAGGGAGCGCGACAGGCGCTCGGTCATCTGGTTCAGGTGCTCCGGCTCGCCTTCATGCGACTCGCCGTTGTTGGCGATGCGCGTAATGAGCTGGCTGCTTGACTCCAGTTCGTCGATGTATTCCGCGACCTTGTGCTCGATATCGAACAGGCGGCCCTGGCTGGGCGGTTCCGGGGCGAATGCCGGCAGCGCCTCGCCCTGCCCCGCCATACCCAGCGCCTGGTGCACCGTTTTCAGGATCACGTCCGGGTCGGACGGCTTGGGCAGCACCCAGCGCACGCCGCACGCTTCGGCCACCGCCATCGCTTCGCGTTCGCGGTAGGTGGCGGTATAGAAGATGATCGGCACATCCGCCAGTTCCGGCTTGCTGCGGATGCGGTTGACGAATTCATAGCCATCCATGTTCGGCATCAGGATGTCGGAAATGACCAGGTCCGGCCGTTCCGACTCCATCACTTTCAAGCCCTCCATGCCGCTGGACGCCTCCAGCAGCCGGTGACCGCTGTAGCCAAGCAGCGTCATCAGGAATTCGCGGTTCAGCACATGGTCGTCGACGATCAGGATCGTCGCGATGTCGTTCTCATCCCGGGGCGACATCTCCCCCGGCAAAAAAGACTCGATTTGCGACACAAAGGTGTCCGGTTCGATCGGCTTGCCGATATAGCCGTCAAAGCCTGCAGCCAGCAGCTTTTCGCGGTCGCCGACCATGGCCAGCGCGGTCACCGCCAGCGCCGGGATATCTTTCAATTGCGGGTCTTGCTTCAGTTGCGCCACCACGCCGTAGCCATCGAGCTTGGGCAGGTGCACGTCGCAGATGATCAGGTCGGGTACTTCGCGGCGCGCTACTTCCACGCCTTCCTCGCCGTTGTGGGCCAGGAGCGGCTGATAGCCGAAGGCACGGAGCAGGTAAACCATCAGCTCCATATTCGTAGGGTTGTCTTCGATAATCAGGATGCGTGCTGACATTGGTACTCCTGTCAATGTATCGCCTCTAGTATCCGCTATTCCAGCGGCAATGTGAGCACAAATATGCTGCCATTGCCCGGTTTGTCGAAATGCCGGATCGACCCGTTTAACAATGCTGCCAACTTCTGGCTCAGGCGAATGCCCAGTTGCTGCATGATGTCTTCCGTAACCCCGGTCCCGGTGTCGCTGATACTGACTTGCACCACGGGTTTGCCCTGCGCCTCGCTGCGTTCCAGCGCGATACTGACTTCGCCGCGTTCGGTATATTTGATCGCGTTATTCATCAGGTTGCCCAGGATCTGCTGCAGGGCGCGGCGATCGGTACGCACCATCACGGCTTGCGCGGGGGCGCGGAAATGCAGCACCAGCCCTTTCTGTTTCGCCTGCCGGCGAAAGACCAGCGCCAGCTCTTCGACAATGGCGCGGCAATTCAACAGCTCGGAATTCAGCTCCACCTTGCCCGAACCGATCTTGGCAAAGTCGAGCAAGTCGTTGATCAGGGCGAGCAGGTGGCGCGCGCTGGCTTGCACGGTGCGCAGTTGCTTGTCCTGGTCGGCATTCAGCGGCCCCGGGAGCTGCATCAGCAAGGTGCCGGTGAAACCGATGATGGCATTCAGCGGCGTGCGCAATTCGTGCGACATGCTGCCCAGGAAGCGCTCCTTGGCCTGGCTGGCCTTCGCCAGCTCGCTGATATCGCGCACGGAATAGACTTGCAGCCTGCTGTCGCCGGCGCCCAACTGGCTACTGCGCACGTCCGCCGGAAACTTGTCCCCGTCCTTGCGCACTCCGCAAGCCTCGGTCCCCTTGGGCAGGACCGCTTCGACGGCGATGCCGCGCATTTCCCCCGGCAAGTAATCGAACAGGTCTTCCGCCAGGCAGTTGGCCAGCACAATGCGGCCACATTCGTTGGCCACCACAATGGCGTCCGGCATGGATTCGAGCAGGCTGCCAAAGCACTCTTCGGCCTCCAGGGTTTCTTCGAGCTTGCCGTAGTCTTTCGCCATCGTCCCGCTTTCTTATTGAAACCAACTAGGGTCAAAATTGCAGCGTTTCTTGCTTGGCCTCAAGACAGTCTAAGTGATCCCCAAAATCTCCGCAAGAATATGGCTTGCGATAGCGGGATGGCGGCCCATGCCGACATGGCCGACGCCATGCAGCGCGATATTGCGGGCCCCGGGCAAGTGGCAGGAATCCTGCGGCGCGATGATGTTGTCGTGCCAGGAGTAGATGGAAGTGAACAGGCCGCGCTGGCGGCGGTCAGCGGCATCCAGTTGCGCCAGCCATTCTGCATTGCGCTGCATCTGGCGCGCATTGTGGCCCGGCCCCAGGTGCGCCAGGTCGGTGCCATGGTGCGGCGTGGCCAGCGTGATGATGCGCGCCACATGCGCGGCCCCGAAGCGGCGCAGCCAGGCGCGCGCCACCAGCCCACCCATGCTGTGCGCCACGATGATGACTCTTTCGCTGCCGCTGGCGGCGAGCAACGCCTGCACGCCCTGTTCCAGCTGCACGGCAAAATCGTCGATATCGCCGAACACCGGCTCCAGGTCGACGGTGGCATGGCTGTAGCCTCGCTCCTCCAGTTGGGCGGCAAGGTGTACCCAGAAACCGCCGTTGGCGCCATAGCCGTGCACCAGCAGCACCGGCAGGCCGCGCGGCGACCTTGCAATATGCATGCGCGGCTGGTGGCGCAGCATATGCCAGGATGTCACCGCCATGGTGGAGGCATACTCGTGAAAGAACAGTTGCATCCGCTGCAGCAAGCCCAGATGCGCCTCTTCCGGCACCGGCCGCAGCGTCATGCGGAAATTGTTGGCCGTGATCGCCAGGCGTACCAATAGCACAACGATCACCGCCAGCAACAGCGCCACGTCGGCCGGAACCAGGTGCGATAGCGCCCATGCGATGACGATCGCAACGGCCACTTGCATGGCCATGATCACCAGCAGCATGCGCTTTACCATTGGTCAGGCCTTCCTTGCCAGGCGCTCGGCCAGGCCGCTTGCCAGGCGCGCCGTGACGCCGTAGATCGACAACTGGGGATTGGCGCCGATCGAGGTCGGGAACAGCGAGCCATCGTGCACCGACAGGTTGCTGATGCCGCGGTACAGGCCATCCGGCGCCACCACGCCGGTAACAGCATCGCCCGTCATTGCGCAGCCGCCCATGACGTGGGCCGAGACGACCCGCGTCAGCAGCTTTTGCATCGGCAGCGCGGCAATCGCCTGGCGCGCTTCATCCCAGTTCCTGTAAGGCTGCCGTACCAGCTCGTGCACCGGGCCCACCCCGTCGGCGCCCGCGGCAAACTGGATTTCCGCCATGGTCAGCAAGGCGCGGCGGGCGCCTTCCCAGAAGTAAGGCGTCAACGGGTAGTCCAGCTGCGGCGAGCCGTCGCTGCGCAGCGTCACGCGGCCGCCGGCCGCTTCCGGATGGAAGCCGTCGCGCAGCAGCGCCAGCATGCCCTGCACGTTGGCAAAGCGCTTCATCAGGTTGGCGTGGGCCGGACCGTAACCCGCCAGCGTGGTTGCGCCCAGCACCGGATGCAGCGGAGCGACTTCCAGCTTGTAGCCCATTGGCCCGTCCAGTGCCTGGGTATGCAGGAAATGGTCGGAATACACGGTCTGGGGCGCGCCATTGAAAGCTTCCACCGCTTGCGGGTACAGGCCCATCGAGACCACCACCGGATGCAGGAAGGTGCGCTGGCCAAGCACTTGGTACGGATCGGGCGCGCCGGAACGCAGCAGCAGCGCCGGCGAGTTGATGGCGCCGCCGGCCACCACGAAGTGGCGCGCCTTGAGCGTCAGGCGGCGCCCGGTCGGCTCCATGCCATCGGCGGTCAGCGCCACGCATTCGAGCGACGTGGCCTGGCCACCGGCCAGCGCGAAACGCTCGGCGCGGGCGCGCGTCAGCAGCACGGCGCCCTTTTCCAGTGCCGACGGAATGGTCGTCACCAGCATCGACTGCTTGGCATTGGTCGGACAGCCCATGCCGCAATAGCCCAGGTTCCAGCAGCCGTTGACGTTGCGCCGGATCAGGGCGGTCTTGATGCCCAGCTTGTCGGCGCCGGTGCGCAGCAGGTCGTTGTTGGCGTTTGGCGGGGTTGGCCAGTCGTTGATGTGCAGGCGTTCTTCCATTTTCTGGAACCATGGCGCCATGCCTTCGACGCTATAGTCGCGCAGGCCGTATTTCGACTGCCACCAGCCCAGCGTGTCGGCCGGGGTGCGGAAACTGGATGTCCAGTTGACCACCGTGGTGCCGCCCACGGTGCGGCCCTGCAGGATGTTGATTGCCTTGTCGGCGGTCTTGCGGGCAGCCGAGTCCTGGTACAGCGATGGATAGGCGTCAGCCTCGCGCATCTTGAAATCCTTCGACGATTTCAGCGCGCCCTCTTCGACCATCAGGACTTTCAGGCCGGCCTGGGCCAGGATTTCCGCGGTCACGCCGCCGCCCGCGCCGGTACCGACCACGACCACGTCGGCGTCGAAGCTGCGGTCCTGCTGCAAGGTGGAAGCATCGATGACTTGCCAGCCGGCGGCGATGCCGGCCTGGATTGGATCAGGGATCGGGCTGCTCATGCGCTCAACTCCTTCATCGGGCCGGCATAGGCGATCGCCGCCCAGGTGGAAGATTCGGCATACCAGGCGCCGAGCACCAGGTCATGCAAGCCGTGGTAAGCGGTCTGCAGCATCTCGGTGCGATGGGTGCGCCACCCTTCCAGGAAAGCCGCCACCTGCTCCGGCGTCGATTCCTGCCAGGCTGGCACGCCGGCCAGAAGGCGGCGCGTGGGCGCCATGTTCAGCAAGCCAAACAGGTCGCTGATTTCCTTTTGCACGCGCAGCGGCAGCCCACTGATGGCCGCGCCGACGCGGTCGATTGCCGCCTGCAGCGCAGCCGCGTCGGGCGACACCCCGGTTATGGCAGGAATCAGGGCCGCCAGCATGGTGCGGCCCTCGGCGTCGAGCGCAAAACGCTGCGCCACGGCCGGACGGAGTTGCCGGTAGACGGCCCCGCCGGCGACCAGCGCCAGGCCGCCCAGCAGCCCAGCCTTCAAGAATGATCTGCGTTGCATCTAGTCCCCTCTTAATAGTTATAGGGGGATTCTAAGGACGCCGCCGCGCCCCGGCTAGAGAAAGGACTCTAATCCTTGCGGCTGCGCACCTGCATCTGGCGCGCAATGCCGCGCAGGATATTGACCTCTTCCGTCTCCAGCCCGGCGCGCGCAAACATCCGTTTCAAGCGCGGCATCAGCTTGCGCGGATTGCTGGCATCGAGGAAACCGACCTCGACCAGCGCCTGCTCCAGGTGCTCGTACATGCCCTCGATCTGCGCCGCGCTGGCTGCCGCTCCATGGAAACCGACCGGGCTGGCCGCGCGCTGCCCATCCAGCGCCGCCATGCGGCATTCATACACCAGTACCTGGGCGGCCTGCGCCAGGTTGAGCGAGGAATAGTCGGGATTGGCCGGAATGTTCACCAGCACATTGCAAGGCTCGACAATCTCATTCGGCAGGCCAAAGCGTTCGTTGCCGAAAATCAGGGCCGCGTGCAACTCGGCGCCGCTTGCCAGTTGCCCGGCAAATTCGCGCGGCGTCACCACCGGCGGCGAGAATTCGCGCAAGCGCGCCGATACGGCCGCCGTGAAGTTGATGCCATCCAGCGCTTCGGCCATGCTGCCCACGACGCGCGCCGAGGACAGGATATCCTGCGCGCCGGAGGCAAACGCCACCGCTTCCTCATGTTCGCAAGCCCCTTCAAAGCGCGGATTGACCAGCACCAGGTCGGAAAAACCCATGGTTTTCATGGCGCGCGCCACCGATCCGATATTGCCCGGGCGGCTGGTTTCCACCAGGACGACCCGGAGGCGATGGAAGGCGGAAGGTGCGGTTTCGGTCTGCTTCATTTACAATAGCGGGATTCTGCGTTGGGCCGCATTTTACTCTGCCCGCACAACGCGCCGCTCTTTTTCAATCTTGTCATCATTTCCGCTGCCGGATGCGCGAAGCGTTTCCGTGGGCGGCAATGTCTATTTTACGGAAGCTAGTATGCACCCAATGCTGAATACGGCCATCAAGGCCGCGCGCCGTGGCGCCGCTGTGATCAACCGCGCATCCTTCGATCTGGATCGCGTGAACGTAACTGAAAAACAACACAATGACTTCGTCACTGATGTTGACCAGGCCGCCGAACAGGCCATCATCGAAGTGCTGCTGAAAGCCTACCCTGACCACGCCATCTTCGCCGAAGAATCCGGCGTGACCGGCACCGTAAATGACGAGAGCGAATACGTGTGGATCATCGATCCACTGGACGGCACCACCAACTTCATGCACGGCTTCCCACAGTACTGCATCTCCATCGCCCTGCAGCAAAAAGGCGTAGTGACCCAGGCCGTGGTCTACGACCCGGTGCACAACGACCTGTTCACCGCCACCAAGGGCGCCGGCGCCTACCTCAACGAAAAGCGCATCCGCGTCAACAAGCTCGACCGCATCAGCGGCGCCCTGCTCGCTTCCGGCTACAAGCCAGGCAGCCCGGCTGCCATTGCTGAATTCGCCAAGATGTTCACCATCATGGCCGAGCGCTCGCACGGCATCCGCCGCGCCGGTTCCGCCGCCCTGGACCTGGCCTACGTCGCCTGCGGCCGCCTGGACGGCTACTACGAGAAGAACCTGAAGCCGTGGGACATCGCGGCCGGCGCCCTGCTGGTCACCGAAGCCGGCGGCATCGCCGGCGAATTCAACGGCGAATCCAACTATATGAATACCGGCCACATTATCGCGGCGTCGCCAAAGGTGTTCGGCCAGATGGTTGGCCTGCTGGCAGAATTTGCATAAAAACAAGCCCAAAACCGCCACAAAAGAGGCCCTGCGGGGCCTCTTTTGCTATTGCCGTGCGTCAACGATTCTGAGTTGCTGATATACTCCGCACAGGGCCGACGTTTCCGTATGGCAATAATTTCCACATAATTTATATAATAACTATGAACTTTTCCGATCTCGGCTTGTCCGATGCCATTCTGCGCGCGGTCGCCGAAACCGGCTATACAGCCCCTACTCCGATCCAGGGCCAGGCCATTCCTGCCGTACTGAATGGCGGCGACCTGCTGGCAGGCGCCCAGACCGGCACCGGCAAGACCGCCGGCTTCACGCTGCCTGTTCTGCACCGCCTGTCCACCGATGCCTTCGGCAGCAAACTGGCCAACAATACTTCGCCGCGCCCGATCCGCGCCTTGATCCTGACCCCGACCCGCGAACTGGCGGCCCAGGTGGAAGAAAGCGTCAAGACCTACGGCAAATACACCAAGCTGAATTCGGCCGTGATCTTCGGCGGCGTCAGCATCAACCCGCAGATCAAGCTGCTCAAGCACGGCGTCGACATCCTGGTGGCCACCCCTGGCCGCCTGCTGGACCATATGGGCCAGGGCACCGTCAACCTCGACAAGATCGAGATCCTGATCCTGGACGAAGCCGACCGCATGCTGGACATGGGCTTCATCCGCGACATCCGCAAAGTGCTGGCTGCCCTGCCGCCGAAGCGCCAGAACCTGCTGTTCTCGGCCACCTTCTCCGACGAGATCAAGGCCTTGGCCGACGGCCTGCTGGACAACCCGAAGACCATCGAAGTGGCGCGCCGCAATTCGACGGTGGAAATCATTTCGCAGAAAATCCACCCGGTCGACCGCGACAAGAAACACCCGATGCTGTCCCACCTGATCCGCACCCACGCCTGGACCCAGGTGCTGGTCTTCACCCGCACCAAGCACGGCGCCAACAAGCTGGTCGAGCAACTGGGCAAGGATGGCGTGAAAGCCATGGCGATCCACGGCAACAAGAGCCAGACCGCGCGTACCCGTGCGCTGGCCGAATTCAAGGATGGCACGCTGCAGTGCCTGGTCGCCACCGACATCGCCGCGCGCGGCATCGACATCGACCAGTTGCCGCACGTGGTCAACTACGACCTGCCGAACGTGCCGGAAGACTATGTGCACCGCATCGGCCGTACCGGCCGCGCCGGCGCCAAGGGCGAGGCCGTCTCGCTGGTGTGCGTCGATGAACACGTCATGCTGCGCGATATCGAACGCCTGATCAAGGTCACGCTGCCGCGCGAAGTCATCCCCGGTTTCGAGCCGGACCCGAACGCCAAGGCGCAACCGATCCAGCTGCGCAGCGGCGTCGGCCGCCATACCAACCGTCCGCCACGCCAGGGCGGCAACGGCAATGGCGGTAACGGCGGCGGCAACCGCAGCCAGAACGGCCAGGGCAAGCCGCGCGTCGCCGCCAACGGCAGCGGTGGCGCACCGCGCGGCGCGGCTCCGGCCGGCATCCGCCGCGACGCCCGCCCAGGCGGCAGCCCGAGCGGATCGCGCCCATCCAACGCCCCGCGCAACCGCCCTCCTCGCTAAGCCAGTACCATGCCCGCTATAATCGCGGGCATGCCACAATTCGCTGCCAACCTGTCCATGCTGTTCACCGAAGCGCCCTTTATCGAGCGCTTTGGGCTGGCGCATGCGGCAGGCTTTAAAGGCGTGGAATTCCTCTTCCCCTACGCCTTCGATACCGACGATATCAACGAGCGCCTGCAGCGCCACCAGCTGCAGCTGGTGCTGCACAACCTGCCGCCGGGCGACTGGCAGGCAGGCGAGCGCGGCATGGCTTGCGATCCACGCCGCTTCGATGAATTCCAGGACAGCGTCGGCCTCGCCCTGGAATATGCCAGGGAACTGGGCACGCCGCGCGTGCATTGCATGGCCGGCATCCTGCCTGGCGGCCTGGCGCCGGAACGGGCGCGCGAAGCCTACCTGCGCGCCCTGCAATACGCCGCCGACCAGTTCGCGCCGCATGGCATTGACGTGCTGATCGAGCCGATCAACCATTTCGACATTCCCGGCTATTTCCTGAACCACAGCCGGCAGGCGCTCGACATCATCTGCGAAGCAGCGCGCCCCAACCTGTTCCTGCAGTACGACATCTACCACATGCAGCGCATGGAAGGCGAACTGGCCAACACCATC
>CAMLSG010000011.1 GCA_946482635.1 uncultured Duganella sp. | reverse complement strand
GCGCGTTGATGTCGATCTGCACCCAGGTCGGGCGGCCGTGGTTGCACTGGTCGGCACGCTCGGTGGCTTCCATATGGCGCAGCAGGGCGTTCATTTCCGGCACGGCCAGGATGCGATTGGCGCGCACGGCGGTATGGCAGGCGAGCGTGCCGAGCAGCTCGTTGCGGCGCTCGATCAACACGCGCGAGCCGCCATATTCGCGCACGTCGCGGATCACGTCGCGCGCCAGGGTCTGGGCGTCGGCGTTCTTCAGCAGGGCGGGGACGGCGCGCACGGCCAGCGTGGTCGGCGACATCACGGCAATGTCGAAACCCAGGGTTTTCAGCGTGTCGCCATGTTCCTGCACGGTACCAACTTCCACCGCATCGGCGTAGAAAGTGACCGGGATCAGCAGGTTCTGCACCGACATCTCTGTGCCGTCGATCTGGGCATCCAGCGCGTTCTTCAATTGCTCATACAGGATGCGCTCGTGCGCGGCGTGCATGTCGACCAGCACCAGGCCCTTGCTGTTCTGGGCCAGGATGTAGATGCCATGCAGTTGCGCCAGCGCGAAGCCGAGCGGGAATTCTTCGCCGGCCATCTGGGCCGACGATGCGGCGATCGGCGCGGCCTGCGGCAGCGTGTAGTCGGAGGAAGCGCGGAAGCCATTGCCGCCGTCGGCTGCGGTTGCATCCGGAGCGAAATTGTCGCGCGGGTCGTTCGACCACAGTGCACCGTAGCGCTCCGTGCTCTGCGCCACGCCGCCGCTGCCAGCTCCGCCGAATGGCGATGGCGAGAACGTCGGGCGGTATTCAGGATTCAGGATCGAACCGAAGCTGGTTTGCTGCTGCGGGCGCCAGCCCGGGCCCGATGCCTGCAGGTTGTCGGCGGCCGGCAGCGGCGAAGGCACGCTGCCGTGCGAAGTGGCCGAGGTCGCGGCCAGCGCGCGCTGCACGGCGTGGAACACGAACTGGTGCACCGCGCGGCCATCGCGGAAGCGCACTTCGATCTTGGATGGGTGTACGTTCACATCGACCAGCGCAGGGTCGAGGTCGAGCGCCAGCACGTACGATGGATAGCGGTCGCCGTGCAGCACGTCTTCATATGCGGCGCGTACCGCGTGCACCAGCAGCTTGTCGCGCACGAAGCGGCCGTTGACGTAGAAGTACTGGCTGTCGGCACGGCCTTTGGAGGCCGTCGGCAGGCCGGCGAAGCCGTGAATGCGCAGCACGCCGGAGCCTTCATCGAGCGCCAGGCGCGCTTCTTCGAAATTGCTGCCGAGGATCTGGGCGCTGCGCTTGGCCATGTCACTGACCATCCAGTGGTCGACGGTCTTGCCGTTGTGGCTCAGGGTGAACGATACATCGGGGCGCGCCAGGGCGATGCGGCGCACCACTTCCGCGCAGTGGCCGAATTCAGTCTGCTCGGACTTCAGGAACTTTCGCCGTGCCGGGGTGTTGAAATACAGGTCGCGCACGTCGATGGTGGTGCCGGGAGCGCCGGAGGAGGGCACTACCGTGCCTTCGTGGGAGCCTTCCAGTTCCCAGGCGTGGGCGCCGTCGGCGGTGCGCGAGGTCAGCGTGACTGCTGCCACGGAGGCGATCGAAGACAGGGCTTCGCCGCGGAAACCGAGGGTGCCAACGTTTTCCAGGTCGTCCAGCGAGGCGATTTTCGAGGTTGCGTGGCGCGCCAGCGCCAGTGGCATCTGGTCGGGCGGAATCCCGCGGCCGTTGTCAGTAATGCAAATACGTTTGACGCCGCCTTCTTCCAGCCGCACGGTGATCTGGGTCGAACCGGCGTCCAAGGCGTTTTCCAGAAGCTCTTTGACAACGGCCGATGGGCGTTCCACCACTTCGCCGGCGGCGATCTGGGAAATCAGTTGGTCTGGGAGGGCCCGGATCGGGCGGGGTGGGCTTGGGGCGTTCATGGGCAAGATTATAACTGCGGGGCCGGCGACCCCGCACAAGGGCTTATTTCACTTCACGGACGGGGATTGGGACATTGCACAGGTCTACATGGCCCGCCGCATACTTGGTCCATGGCCCGCCACGGTTGCGCTGCGCCTCGACCACGGACTTGAAGCTGGCCGACTCTGTGCGCATCACTTCGAACTTCGAACGTTCGGCCTCCGGCACATCGGCCGCCAGCTTTACGGACTTGATCGGCACCCACTGTTCTTCCTTCTCGAACATGCCCATCGGCGCCGGGCCGCGCGGCAGCACGGAAAGCAGCGGCATGCCGCTGACGATGCGTCCCACCACGGTGATATTGCGGTCCAGGTGGCGCGGCGAATTGCCGATCACCGTGTACAGGGTGCCGCCATTGCCGCTGTCGGACTCGTTGCCGCGCGCTACGCCAACCATGCCGTAGCAATGCGCCAGCCAGGTCTGGCCGGTCTTCGGGTCGCGTGCCGACGGGAATCCATTGGAGTGGCCCACTTGCGGCGCATAGCCATCCTTGTCCGGCAGGCGGGTGAACTGGGTGTCGTTCTTCATCGGAACGGTGAATTCCTGCTCCAGCTTGGCCTTGGCCGTTCCAATTGCCTTTGGCTTGTCGTCACGCGGATCACCCCACTGCACCACGAAATTGTCCTGGGTACGGTAGATCCACAGGCCGTCCCAGTAGCCTTCCCTGGCCATGGTGCGGATATTGGCGGCATGGTTCGGCGCAAAGGCCGGCGCCAGTTCGATGACCACGCGGCCGCCAGGGAGGTCCATGTACAGCGTGTTGGCTGGGTCAAGCTGGCGCCAGTCGCCTTGCGGCGAGGCCTTGACGATGTCGCTGACGGTCGGCTTGGGTGGCAATTCTTTGGTCGGGGCGGCCATGGCGGCCAGGGGCAAGGCCAACGCGAAGGCGACAGGGATGGTGGACTTCACTAAGGGTCTCCTTTATAGGTTTCTAAGCTGGTGCTAAGATGCCGGGCAATTTTAGCCTGTAAGATAGACAGTTTGGTATCATTCCCGCCGCAACCTTTTTGGGACAAATAATGGATTTCGTTCAATTGCTGGACATGCTGGTTCACGTAGACCGTGCGATGGGTACCCTGATCGCGCAATACGGCGTGTATGTCTATGCACTGCTGTTTGCCATCGTCTTTTGCGAGACCGGCCTCGTTGTTCTGTTCTTCTTCCCTGGCGATACGTTGCTGTTCATCGGCGGGGCATTCTGCGCCACCGGCCAGATGCACCTGGGATTGTTGATGTTCCTACTGTCGGTTGCTGCAATTTTGGGCAATACCACCAACTACTGGATTGGCGAAGCCATTGGCCAGCGGGTATTCACCCATGACTATCGCTGGATTAACAAGGATGCGCTGCGCCGCACCCACGAATTCTTCGAAAAGCATGGCGGCAAGACCATTATCCTGGCGCGCTTCGTGCCGGTGGTGCGTACCTTCGCGCCATTCGTGGCCGGCGTGTCGGACATGACCCATGCGCGCTTCCAGCTCTTCAACTTCGTCGGGGCCATCGCCTGGGTGGTGTCGCTGTGCGTGGCTGGTTATATCTTCGGCAATACGCCGTTCGTGCGCGACCACCTGAGCGCCATTGTGCTGGTCGGGGTCAGCGCGGCAGTCGTGCCGATGGCAGTGGGCGGCGCCTGGAAACTGGGCCGCCGCATGCTCAAGCGTTAAGCCGCTCTCAAGTTTTCCCCCAGCGCAACCGTTAACCGGAGAAACAGTCTCTCCTCCGGATTTAACATGCGTAACTTGATCGCCCTGTCGGCCTGTTGTCTTGTCATCGGGACAGCAGGCGCCGCCGATCCCGCCACCCCGCCATCGAAAGGCGTTCCGAGTATTCGCCCGAACCTGGCCGCTGCCGCAGCGGCTGACAAGGCGAATATCGAAAAGGATGCCAGTTCGTCCAGTGGTCCCAAGTACGTCCCTCCCGTGCGAAAGAATCCGGCAGCATCCGCTGCTGCCCAGCGCGAGGAAGAGGCGCGCGCAGAAGCGGAACTGTCGGAGAAAATTGCCCAGCGCCTGGCCGAAATGCGCGCCAACCAGGCCGCCCGTATTGCCGCGGCCGAAAAAGCGCGCAAGCAGAAGGCCGCAAAAGCTGCCGCCGCAGAAGTTGCTGCCAAGGCGCCGCCGCCACGCGTGTATGGCACCCACTGGACGTATGAGGGCGAGTCCGGCCCGGCCAACTGGTCCAAGATCAATTCGGACTGGGCGAAATGCTCGACCGGCAGCCGCCAGTCGCCGATCGACATCCGCGACGGCATGAAAGTGGACCTGGAACAGATTTCCTTCGATTACCGGCCGTCCGGCTTCAATGTGACCGATAACGGGCATACCGTGCAGGTGATGGTCAGCCCGGGCAATTACCTGAGCGTGGCGGGCCGCACTTACGAGCTGCAACAATTCCACTTCCACCGTCCGGCAGAAGAGCGCGTCAACGGCAAGGGTTTTGAAATGGTGGTGCACCTGGTGCACAAGGACCCGGAGGGCAGGCTGGCGGTGCTGGCGCTGCTGCTGGAGCGCGGCAAGCCGCAGCCGACCATCCAGACCGTGTGGAACAACCTGCCGCTGGAGAAGGGAGATACGGCCACGCCGAGCATCGTGCTGGACCCGAACGACATGCTGCCTCAGCGTCGCGACTATTACACCTTCATGGGATCGCTGACCACGCCGCCTTGCACGGAAGGCGTGCTGTGGCTGGTGATGAAGGAGCCGGTGCAGGCCTCGCCTGCGCAACTGGCCTTGTTCAGCCGCCTGTATCCTTTCAACGCGCGTCCGATCCAGGCCAGCTCCGGCCGCATGATCAAGGAATCAAACTGATGGTGTGAAGGCCGGTCCATTCGGCGCCGGCCGGCAGCACTTGCTTGTCCACCCGGGCCGGCTCGATGCAGACGAAGCGGCGGTAGTCGCCGTCGTCCATGTCGGCGGCGGCTGCCGCGCCTTGCGCGCCCGGGTTCCAGACCACCCATTCCGAAAAGCCTTGCTGCTCCAGCTGCAGCGTGCCGGCGCCGGTGTCGAGGCGCAGCTGCGCCGTTGCGGGCCGAATGTCGTCCAGGGCGCCGGTGAAAGGCATGCCGTCCAGCGTGGCCTTGTCGAATTCCTCTACTGCGAAATAAGTGTGCAGGGCGCCGGCCCAGCTGAAGTCCTGCTGTCCGGTGTTGTGCACGGTGTAGCGGATTTCCAGCGCGTTGGCTTTCAGTTCGAAGCGCAGGCGCAGCTCAAACGCGCGCGGCCAGGACTGGAAGTGGCTGCGCGGCAGGTCGGATTGCGCCAACGCCAGTTCGGCCCAGCCGGTGGCCTGCTCGGCGATGCGCCAGGTGGAGGTGCGGGCGAAACCGTGGCGCAGGCCGTCGCCGCGGGTGGCGAACTGCGGGAAGATGACCGGAATGCCGCCGCGGATGGCGGCGCTGCCGTCGAGCGCTGAACGCTGGCTCAGGAACAGGCGTTCCTTGCCGTCCGCAGTCTTCCACGACATCAGATGCGCACCGAACAGGGAAATGGTGGCTTCGGCGCCTTCGGCAGTGGAGATGCGAACTTCGTTCATGCGCTTTCCTTAGGTGAGCCGGTTCTTCGAGAGCGGCGGGTTCTTGGCGAAATAGCGGCGAATGCCTTTGACGATGGCGTCCGCGATCTTGTCCTGGTAGTCGTCGTCCAGCAGGCGCGCTTCTTCTTCCGGATTGGAAATGAAGGCGGTTTCGATCAGGATCGACGGGATGTCGGGCGCTTTCAGCACGGCGAAGCCGGCTTGCTCGACCGAGCCCTTGTGCAGCTTGTTGATGCCGCCGATTTCGCCCAGCACCGCCTTGCCGACCTTCATGCTGTCGTTGATCTGGGCGGTGGTGGAAAGGTCGAACAGCACGCTGGCCAGCTGCGGGTCGTGGCCCTTGGCGTTGGCGCCGCCGATCAGGTCGGCCTGGTTTTCCTTGTCGGCCAGCCAGCGCGCGGCGGACGAGGTCGCGCCTTTCTCGGACAGCACGAATACCGAGGAGCCGCGCGCGCTGGTTTTCACGAAGGCGTCGGCGTGGATCGAGACGAACAGGTCGGCGTCGACTTTGCGCGCCTTTTCCACGCGCTTGCCGAGCGGGACGAAGTAGTCGCCGTCGCGCGTGAGCATGACGCGCATGTTCGGATGGTCTTCGATCTTGTCTTTCAGGCGCTTGGCGATGGCCAGCACGATGTCTTTTTCGCGGCTGCCGCGCGCGCCCATGGCACCCGGGTCCTCGCCGCCGTGGCCGGGGTCGAGGGCGATGGTGAGCATGCGGACCATTTTGTCCTGGCCGGATTTCTGGCCGGGTTTGCGGTGCGCCGGCGCTGGCTCTGGCTCGTCAGGAATTTGCTTGCCTGGTTGGGCCGCGATGGCAGGCGATTGGCTGGACGTGCCGGTGCCGGCGTTCACGCCGCCTGGCGACGTTGCGCTTGCGCTGGACTGGCCGGTGCCTGGCTGGCCGGCTGGCGTGGCGGACGCGATCGATTGGCCGCCGGCGCCTTGGGTAGCGCTGCTGCTGGCGGCGCCCTGGCTGGGCAGGCTCGCCTGGCCGCCGCTGGCGGCTTGGCCTTGCGCGGCGGGCTGGCCGGCCAGGGCTGGTTGGCCGGTGGCGCTGCCTTGGCCGCCTGGAGCGGGGCGGGGCGACGAGCCGGCGGCAGGGGGCTGCGCCTTGTCGTCCTGCGTCCACTCGCCTTTTTCAATCAGTGCCGCGATCGGGTCGACTGCCTTGACCGGGTACAGGTCGAAGATCAGGCGATGCTTGTAGTTGCCGACCGGCTCCAGCGTGAACACCTGCGGCGTGACTTTTTCTTTCAGGTCGAACACCAGCCGCACCACGTTCGGGCGGTTCTGGCCGACGCGTACTTCCTTGATGTACGGGTCGTTCGACTCGATCTTGGCGACCAGGCTTTTCAGCGTGGAGTTCAGCACCAGGCCTTCAATGTCGACCACCAGCCGGTCCGGATCCGGAACCAGGAAGTGCTTGACCTTGAGGTCGGTGTCGTTTTCCAGCGTGACACGCGTGTAATCTTCCGCGGGCCACACGCGCACTGCCAGGATCTGCGCAGCTTGCGCAGACATCGGCGCGAGCACGGACAGCAGCAGCGTGCCGCCGGCCTTGAGCACCGTGCGGCGACTTACAGGTTTGGAGCGAATTGGAGGCGTTGCAGGCATGACGTACCAAGAGCGGAAGACGGCTGCAATTCTACATCACGTCCGTCGCCGGCTACAGAGAGGTAAACATGAAGGTCGGGCGGCGGCAACACGCCGTCCGCCTTCTCCGGCCATTCGACGATGCACACGTTCTCGCGATTGAACTCTTCGCGGAAGCCGGCATCGAGGAATTCCTCGGGGCTGCCCATGCGGTACAGGTCGAAATGCACCACGTTGGCAAGCTTGCCGTCGACCTTCACGCGGTAGGGCTCGGACAGGGTGTATGTCGGGCTTTTCACCGGCCCCACATGGCCGGCCGCATGCAGCAGCGCGCGCGTCAGCGCGGTTTTGCCGGCGCCCAGGTCGCCGTGCAGGTAGATCGCCATGCCGGGCAGCAGGGCGCGCGACAGCGCAGCGCCTAGCGCCGCTGTACCGGCTTCGTCGTGGAGATGGGATTTAAAGTGCTGCATCGAATAAAATGATGGTTTGGATTTCCCCGCATTGTAAGGCCGTGTCACTCTCCCAAGCCAATTTAGACGAATTAGCCAGCCGCATCAAGGCATGGGGGCTGGAGCTCGGCTTCGCGGAAGTGCGGATTGCCGATATCGACCTGTCCGCCGCCGAGGCGGGCCTGCAAGCCTGGCTGGATGCCGGCATGCACGGCGATATGGACTATATGGCAAGCCATGGCATGAAGCGCGCACGGCCGGCGGAACTGGTGCCGGGTACGGTGCGGGTGATTACGGCGCGCATGAATTACCTGCCTGGCGCGGCCGACGAAGGCTGGCGCGAGCGGGAAACGGCGCGGCTGGCCGATCCCACCCAGGCTGTGATCTCGGTGTATGCCCGCGGCCGCGACTACCACAAGGTGCTGCGCGCCCGGCTGCAGCAACTGGCCGACAAGGTCAGCGCGGCGGTCGGCGAGTTCGGCTACCGCGTGTTCACCGACTCGGCGCCGGTGATGGAACTGCCGCTGGCGGAGAAGTCGGGCCTGGGCTGGCGCGGCAAGCACACCTTGCTGATCAACCGCAGCGCGGGCTCCATGTTCTTCATGGGCGAAATCCTGGTCGATTTGCCGCTGCCGGTCGACGAACCGACCGGCGCGCACTGCGGCCAGTGCACGGCCTGCATCGACGTCTGCCCGACCCAGGCCATCCTCGGCCCGGGCAAGCTGGATGCGCGGCGCTGCATTTCCTACCTGACCATTGAACTCAAAGGCGCCATCCCGGAAGAAATGCGGCCGTTGCTGGGCAACCGGGTCTACGGCTGCGACGATTGCCAGACCGTCTGTCCCTGGAACAAGTTCGCCCAGCGCGCCACGCTGCCGGACTTCGATGAGCGCCATGCCCTGGGCAGCGCCGGCATGATCGAGCTGTTTGCATGGACCGAAGAGGAATTCAACCGCCGCATGGAGGGCAGCCCGATCCGCCGCATCGGCCATGAACGCTGGCTGCGCAATATCGCGGTCGGACTTGGCAACGCGGCGCGCATGGGCGCCCAGGGCGACCCGGCCATCCTGGCCGCCTTGCAGGCGCGCCGCGACCATCCATCGGAACTGGTGCGCGAGCATGTGGAATGGGCGCTGAAGCAGCACCACTAGGCAGCACTAGGGCATAATTGGCCTGTCCTGGTCAAAAATCCCGAGTGACGAATTGTCTCCTTTTGCGGAAGCGGTACAGAGTTATCGAGAATTGTCGCCGCTGAATGTGTGGCGGCATGGCAGTGCGGCAGAACAGCGCGCCATCTTCGGCGGCTGGCTGCTGTTGCTGCTGCTTTGCGTGGCGCTGGGAGTGGCGACCGTCAAATGGAGCTGGTCCGGCTTGCCCGTCAATATGGGCGGCGTTACCGCCTACGTTACCGTCTATCCGCCGCTGCCCATTTGCCTGCTGCTGACCTTGACCCTGGGCTGGTGGTGGGGCGCGATTCCCGCCTACTGTTCGACCCTGGTGCTGGCGCTGTATGCCGGCATGCCCCTGCATTGGGCGCTGCTGTTTGCCTGCGCCAACCCGCTCGGATTCAGCATCCTGGCGATCGGCTACCGCGCCATGGTGATGCGGCGCGATTTGCGGCACCTGACTTCACTGCTGTTCTATATCCAGTTGTGTTTTGTGGCCAGCATCTTTGGCTCTTCCGGCGCCCTGATCTGGAGCTATACCAACCATATCGCGCCAGGGGCGCAGTTGCCGATCTGGCAGGGCTGGTGGCTGGGCTCCTTCCTGCAAAGCGTGTTGATTGGCGGGCCGGCAATGGCGATCCTGTGGCCGCGGGTGGACCGCTGGCAGTTGCTGAACCAGAAGCTGATGCGCAGGCGGCGCGGCGGCTCGCGCCGTTCGGTGCTGCGCATGCTGGCCACGGTGGCGGCCGGCGTGCTGATTTACGGCTTCGTCACGATCCGCCTGGCCGAAGCCGATGCCGTCCACGCGCCGGAAGTGTTCCGGGAAACCGTGTGGATCTTCTACTGGGTGTTCGCGGCGATCATCATTTTCATCGCCATTTTCGGCTACCAGCTGTTCTCGCACTGGCAGGATTCGACCGACGGCCTGCTGAACGAAATGCAGCGCATGAATATCGACCTGGAGCGCCTGGCGACGACGGACGCCTTGACCGGCCTGCTGAACCGCCGCGCCGCCGACCGCCACCTCGATGCCGAGTGGCACCGCGCGCGCCGATCCGGCCATGCCTCCGCCCTGGTGCTGCTCGATATCGACCATTTCAAGCAGGTCAACGACAAATATGGCCACCCGGGCGGCGACGCCGCATTGCGCATGCTGGCGACCTGCATCCGCTCAGTGATGCGAGAGGTTGACGCAGGGGCGCGCTATGGCGGCGAGGAGTTCCTGATCGTGCTGCCGGAAACAGGGCGCGAAGGGGCATTCGTGTTCGCCGAACGCTTGCGCGAGCGTGTGGCAAGCTGCGAAATCAGCCACGATGTTCATTTATTCAGGTGCCAGGTGAGCCTGGGCATCGCCGTCAGCGACAAGCACGAGGCGAGCTACGAACAGTGGCTGCGGCGTGCCGACGACGCGCTGTACCGCGCCAAGCAGGCCGGCCGCAACCAGGCGGTCATGGGCGTTTAGGCTGTTGCATCGCTACCCCTTCGCCTTGCGGATACGTTCACCGAAAGAGCGCAGCTCCAGGGCAGCAATGGCCTGCGCCAGCGTCTCGGACAGCGGATACGGCAAGTCTGCATCGAGCGAAGCCGCTGCCGCTGTCGTGGCGCGCCAGCACGCCTGCAGCTTCGGCAGCAGGCGCTTGCCCTGCGGGCTGAGGCGCAGCAGCTTCTGGCGCGCATCGGTGGGGCTGGCTTGCGCCACCAGCCAGCCTTCTTTCAGCATCAGGGCTACCGTCTGCGTGGCGGCGGGCTGGGTAATGCCGGCGCTTTCGGCAACCTGGCTGACGGTGCATGGCTGGCCGCCGGCCAGCGCGCGCATCACGGGCGTGTAGCGCGGCCGGTATTCGAGGCCGGCGTCAAGGTATGACTGCTGCACGGCGCCGTCCAGCAGTTCGATCAAATGGCGTAATTGGGTTCCGAGTCCTTGTTTCATGGACCGATGCTATCACAATATATAAGTGCTTATGTATTATTTGTTTTGCCAGCAGGCTTCACTTCAGCAGTCCCGCCAGTTCGACCGCGGTCTTGACCTGCATCTTGTCGAAGATGTGGGCGCGGTGCACTTCGACGGTGCGCATCGAGATGCCCAGTTCATCGGCCACCACCTTGTTCATCTTGCCGGCCAGGATCAGGTCCAGCACTTCGCGCTCGCGGGTCGAGAGCGTGGCGAGGCGCGCCTGCACGGCTGCCTTGCCGCTGGCCTGGCGCGAGGCGGCCAGGCCTTCCTGCACGCGGTCCATCAACTGGTTGTCGTTGAAAGGCTTCTCGAAGAAGTCGAAGGCGCCGCGCTTGAGCGTATCCACCGCCATCGGCACGTCGCCGTGGCCGGTCAGGAAGATGACGGGCAGGCGCGCCGTGAGGCCGCGCGCCGCCAACTGGTCGAAGGCGGCCACGCCGCTGATCTCCGGCATGCGCACGTCGAGCAGCACGCAGTCGCCTTCGGGATCGAAAGCGCCGCTTTGCGCGAAGGCCAGGAAGGCTGCCGCGCTTTCGTAGGTCGTGGCGGCGATGCCGCGCGAGGAAGCGAGCCAGGACAGGGCATCGCGCACCACGGCTTCATCGTCAACGATATGTAGCATTCTGGGTCTCCCGAATTGGCTCTATTACGCTTTGCCTGCGACCGGCAGCGTAAAAGTGAATATGGTACCGCCTTGCGGGTTGTCGCGGTGGGTCAATGTGCCGCCGTGGAACTCGATCGCGGTGCGGCAGATGTTGAGGCCCATGCCCATGCCTTCCGCCTTGGTCGAGAAAAAGGGCGAAAACAGGCGCTCGGCCACGTCCTGCGGGATGCCGTGCCCGTTGTCGATGACCTGCACCACCACCATGCCCGCCTGCGGATCGTTTTCGGCCACAACGCGCAATACGCGTTTCAGCGGCTGCACGTCGGCCATGGCTTCGATGCCGTTGCGGGTAAGGTTCAGCAGCACCTGCTCGATCAGCAGGCGGTCGGCGCGCACCAGCGGCAGCGATTCCGGGATTTCGATCTGCAGCGAGACGTGGTGCTGGCGGGCTTGCAGCTCGATCAGGACCAGGATCGAGTCGAGCATCGATTGCAGCGCCACGTCCTGCCGCTCCGATTCGCGGTTCTTCACGAATTCGTGCACGCTGCGGATGATCTGGCCGGCGCGCTGCGCCTGGGTGCCGGCTTGCTCCAGCGCGGGCTTGAGCATGGCGGTGTCGCCTCCGCGCGCAAGGATGTTCAGCGCACCGGTGGTGTAGCTCGAGATGGCGGCCAGCGGCTGGTTCAGTTCGTGCGCCAGCATGGAGGCGATTTCGCCCATGGTGGCCAGGCGCGCACTGGCCTGCAGCTTTTCCTGGTGCTGGCGGTTCAGTTCCTCCATGCGCTTGCGGTCGGAGATGTCGAGAATGGAACCCATATAGCCGGTATGGCGGCCTTCCTTATCGACCAGCGGCGCCTCGAACACCAGCACCGGGATGCGGGTGCCGTCCGGGCGCTGGAACAGGGTTTCGAATTCCGGGGTGATGGATCCGGCCAGTACGCTGGCCAGGCGGTGCTGGTATTCCTCCATCACGTCCGGCGCCCAGTAAGGCATGGGCGGCGAGCGCCCGATCAACTCCTCCGCCGGGTAGCCGACCATCTGGCAGAAAGCGGGATTGACATAGGTGATGCGGCCTTCCAGGTCGCGCGCGCGCAAGCCGGTCACCAGCGAATTTTCCATCGCCGTGCGGAAGGACATCTGCTGCCGCAATTCGCCTTCAGCCGCCAGGCGGCGCGAGATGTGGCCCCACAGTGCGAACAGGCTCCACAGCAGGGCCAGCGAGAGCGCGATGACGGAGCCGACCAGCAGGTTGGGCAGCAGTTTCGGTTCGCTCTTCACGCTGTCGGTCATCAGGGTGATGGTGGCGCCGGGCAGGTCGAGGGCGCGCTTGTGGGTGTAGACGCCATGGCCCGGGCCGGCGGAACTGCGGCGCGCGAGCACCTTGTCGTCGCGGTCGAGCAGGGAAATCTGGTTGTCCTGCGCGAACCACCACGGCACCATTTCATCGAGCAGGCTACTGAGCTCGAAGGTGGCGACCAGGCTGCCGATCCACTGGTCGCCGCGATAGATCGGGAACAGCAGGTCCATTTTCAATGCGCCGGGCTGGGCGTCGCCGCCGATCGGTTCCGGCTCGGCGTAGACCGGTGAGTGCGTGCGGCGCGCATGGTCCTGCGCAGCCAGCGCGGCCGGGCCAAGCACGGTGCTGCCGGCCGGTGCGCCTTCGCTGGCGACCACGATGCGGCCTTCTGGATCGACCTCGACCACGCGTTTCAGTTCGGCGCCGTTTTTCAGCATGCGGCCCATGCGCTGCTGCACGTCGGCGGGTGCTGGATGGCCGGTGGCGATTTCATTGGCCAGGCCGCGCAGGCTTTCTTCGTGGCGGCCAAGCTGGAAGCGGATCGACTGCTCGACCCACAGGGTATCGGCGATCAGCTGCTCCTGCCGCTCATTGCTTTCAAGCTGGCGCGCCTGCCAGGGCAGCCAGAACACGATGGCGACGAACAGCAGCACCAGTACCACCGGCAGCAGCCAGCGCACGGAAGAGGGCAGGGATATGCGTTTTAACATGCGCCGAGGGTATCGAATCCAGTTGCTGCTTGTATTGTGGGTTTCCACAGTTGTGTGCCACCATTCCGGTGAACACAATGTAAAGTGAGAATAATAATGCACCAAAATCGCCGGGAGACATTATGCATTTGAAGTCCCTCCTGGCCGCCTTCGGCGCGGCCGCACTTGTCACGTCCCAAGCGTTTGCGCAGGCGCCCATCGTCATCAAGTTCAGCCACGTCGTGGCGCCGGACACTCCCAAGGGGCAGGCCGCCGAGCGCTTCAAGCAACTGGCGGAAAAGGCGACCGGCGGCCGCGTCAGGGTCCAGGTCTACCCGAACAGCCAGCTGTATAAGGACAAGGAAGAACTGGAAGCGCTGCAACTGGGCGCGGTGCAGATGCTGGCGCCGTCGCTGGCCAAATTCGGCCCGCTGGGGGTAAAGGAATTCGAGGTCTTCGACCTGCCGTACATCTTCCCCAACAAGACTGCGCTGTACAACGTGACCGAAGGCCCGATCGGCAAGTCGCTGCTGAAAAAGCTCGAGACCAAGGGCATCACCGGCCTGGCTTATTGGGACAATGGCTTCAAGGTCATGTCGGCCAACCGCCAGTTGCGCGTGCCGGCCGACTTCAAGGGCCTGAAGATGCGGATCCAGTCCTCCAAGGTGCTGGATATCCAGATGCGCGCGCTGGGCGCGGTACCGCAGTCGCTGGCCTTCTCCGAGGCGTATATGGCGCTGCAGACCGGCGTGGTGGACGGCACCGAAAACCCGCCCTCCAATATGTACACGCAAAAGATGCATGAGGTGCAGAAGCACCTGACCATTTCCAATCACGGTTACCTGGGCTACGCAGTCATCGTCAACAAGAAGTTCTGGGACGGGCTGCCTTCCGATATTCGCAGCAAGCTGGAAGCTGCAATGAAGGAAGCTACCACTTACGAAAAAGCCATCGCCCAGCGCGATAACGATATGGCGCTGGAAGCGATCCGCAAATCCGGCAAGACCCAGATCTACAACCTGAGCGCCCAGGAACAGGCGCTGTGGCGCAATGCGCTGCTGCCGGTGCAAAAGCAGATGGAAGAGCGCATCGGCAAAGACCTGATCCAGGCGATCAACCGCGAAACAGCAAAATGAAGTCCTGTCAAGTTGCCCAAAATAAATAACGAAATTCGGAAAAAGATCGGTTACTATGGCGACGCCCCCGAACGGTGCAACTTGCACCATGATGGTTACGGGCACAGGATTTAGTGGGGAGTGAAGAAGAAGACACGCGGCCAGCTCGCGGATACATAGAGGAGACACGCTGCCTGACAGTATGCTGTTGGCCGCCGCCACAAGCGGGGTTAGATGGCCGGGGTGGTGAAAAAAAGATTCAAAACGCACCTGCGGGTGCGTTTTTTTTTGCCCTATCCTGGCGCGCTGGTGTAGCATGATTGCCACAGTTTTATTGGAGTAAGCGTGACCGAAAAACAACATGTTGGCAGGGATTTCAGCGCCATCGTCCATCTTCCGTTCGGCGCTATGGGAATCGGCACGGCCGGGGCGGTGGTAACGGAAATGTTCTACCTGCCCGGCAGCACGCCGGAGCTGGCGCCGGTCAATGCGCTTGCTGAAAAGGCCGTGCAGCAGTTGCTGGCATATTGCGACGATGCCGACTACGTCTTCGACCTGCCGCTGGCAATGCGCGGCAGTGAGTTCCAGCGCCGCGTGTGGCAATCGCTGCGCGAAATTCCGCGCGGCCAGGTGCGCACATACGGCGAGCTGGCCAGGCACCTCGATTCCGTGGCGCGCGCGGTGGGCCAGGCATGCCGCAGCAATCCGTTCCCGCCGCTGGTGCCATGCCACCGCGTGATGGGCGCCAACAGCCTGGGCGGCTTTGCCGGCAGCGACGACCAGAACGGCTTCACCCTGGGCGTCAAGCGCTGGTTGCTGGCGCATGAAGGTCATAAAGAGTATCAATGGCAGCAGGCAACCTTGCTCTGATCGACGAGTTCTGCGACAGCCTGTGGCTGGAAGACGGACTGTCCAAAAACTCCCTCGATGCCTACCGGCGCGACCTGACCGCCTTTGCCAAATGGCTGGAAACGGCACGTCCCGCCGTCGCCAGCCTGCACAGCGCCGGCACCGCCGACCTGCAAGCCTACTTCGCGGCGCGCCATGAAGACACCAAGGCCAGTTCGGCCAACCGCCGCCTGTCTGCACTGAAGCGTTTCTACCAGCTTGCGCTGCGCCAGCGCCATATCTCGGAAGACCCATGCCTGCGCATGGCCTCGGCCAAGCAGCCGCTGCGCTTTGTCCACACCCTGAGCGAAGCACAGGTGGAAGCGCTGCTGGCCGCGCCCGACTTGCGCACGCCGCTTGGCATGCGCGACCGCACCATGCTGGAACTGATGTATGCCAGCGGCCTGCGGGTGTCGGAGCTGGTTGCCCTGAAGACGCTGGAACTGAGCATGAACGATGGCGTGCTGCGCATCACCGGCAAAGGCGCCAAGACCCGCCTGGTACCGTTCGGCGAGCAGGCGCGTTTGTGGATTGAGCGCTACCTGCGCGAGGCGCGTGGCGTGATCCTCGATGGCCAGCAGGACGATGCGCTGTTCATTACCGGCCGCGGCGGACCAATGACCCGGCAAATGTTCTGGGTCGTGGTGAAAAAGCACGCACTCAAGGCCGGCATTACGGCGCCGCTGTCCCCGCACACCTTGCGGCACGCGTTCGCCACGCACCTGCTGAACCATGGTGCCGACTTGCGCGTGGTACAGTTGCTGTTAGGCCACTCTGACATTTCTACAACACAGATCTATACCCACGTAGCCCGCGAGCGTTTGAAGCAGATTCATGCGCTACATCATCCACGCGGATAATTTTGTTTGCGCAGTATCGCCAATCGGCTTACCGTGAGGCTTAGGAGGAGCAAACCATGGCGAAGACAAATTTCCAGTACGAAAAACGGCAGCGTGAGTTGGAAAAGAAACGCAAGGCAGAAGAAAAAGCCCAGCGCAAGCTGGACGCAAAAAACCGCCCTCCGACCGAGCAGACGGCCGACGAAGCCGGCTTTGAAACTGCAGAATCGGACTTGACCTCACCGGACTAATGAAACGAAGCTTATTCGCAACCAGCATTCTTGTTACCGCCTTCTGTACCCATTCCCCGCTATCCGCCGCCGAAGCTGCGTCGCCCACGCAACAGTGTGCGGCGCAGCCCGATAACCCGAACCCCACGCCGGCTTATGTGATCGCAAGCTCGGCCGCCGTCCGCGCCGCGCCCTCGGCGACTGCCGACTTGCTGGCATATGTGCCAATTGCAACCCGGATTGATGTGTTGTGCCAGCAAGATGGCTGGCTGAAGGTGGATATCCTGGCGTCAGGCGGCTTTCAGGGATGGATGCGTGCCAACCTGCAGGGTTCCGAATTGCCCACGCTCGAGGGTGCGCTCGCCGCATTGCATGCCATCGCACCGGGCAATGTGGCCGGATTGCGCACGCAGGCAGAGCGCGTGCTTGCCCTGGATCCGGTGGATGAGCGCAACCATGAAACCGTTTTGCAGGTCTTGCGACAGGCCGGCGATGCAGAGACGGTGCGCAAGCTGGAAGCGCGCCTGGCAGCACTGCGTTCGCCCACGGTGGCGCAAGGAAGCGATGAACCGAAAGTGCTCTTCATCGCAAGTAACGGTTCGATGAGGCCGATCGCGCGGCTGGATGGCGGCAAATTGTTCACCTTTCCCGCGATTGCCGGTAGCGGTGAAGAGTACGGCAAAGCCTACCGCAAATACGTGGCGCGCTATTTTGCACCGGGCCGGGCCTATCATTTCTACAAGCGTGGCGGCGTCGAAGGCATGGCGCTCGTGCAGCGATTCAGCGATGAGCTGGAGGAGCCGATGGCCACCATCAGGCGTGTCGCTGCCAAGGCGCAGGACGAGAGCGGGCTGTTGGCGAACTTTACGCTCACTGAGAGGCAGCCGGACGGCGAACTGGCGGTCAGCCCAGGCCAGCAAAAAGCGGCGCTGGAGTTGGCGCGGTCCGTGCTGAAATCGAAGAACGTGCAAAGGGCGGATATTGCCCGCATCCTGGACAGCCAGAACGTCGTGATCAAGGCCGTTCCTGGCCAGGATGGCGCGGCACCGCTGCTGGTGATGACGGCCAACCTGGAAATTCCTCCCGAGAAGCCTGAACAAGAGGTCCTGGTTTTCCGCATCTATACATTGCTGCTGGTGATGGAAGCGAACAGCCAGGGCAAATACGAGGTCACGCACCAGGTATTCAGGAAGGCTTCGGCAGAGGGCGAGGGCACCACGCTGGACTTTTTGACCTATGCCGATGTCAACCAGGATGGCAAACCAGAACTCGTGCTGCGCGAAGGTTTTTATGAATCCAACAGGTATTGGATCCTTGGCCGTCAAGGCAAGGGATGGAAAGAACTGGTGGAGCCGAACCGCGGAAAATGATGGGCCGCCGTATCGTCCCCGCCAATGCGGGGACGGGTAAGGCGACCTTTATTATGCAGCTTCCGCTACGCCGGATTTTTCGGCGGCCGGCACGTCGTCCTGGTGGCCGCGGCGCAGCCAGCGCCTGGCGCGCTTGCCGAAGCTGTCGAGGTAGGTATAGGCCACCGGTACCACCACCAGGGTCAGCAGGGTTGAGGTGATCACACCGCCGATCACGGCGCGGCCCATCGGCGCCTGGGTTTCTCCACCGTCGCCGAGGCCGATTGCCATCGGCAGCATGCCGAAGATCATCGCCAGGGTCGTCATCAGGATTGGGCGCAGGCGCACCTGGCCGGCGGCCATGATGGCGTCGTGCTGGCTCATGCCGTCGCGCTGGCCGTGGTTGGTGAAGTCCACCAGCAGGATCGCGTTCTTGGTCACGAGGCCCATCAGCATGATCACGCCGATTACCGAAAAAACGTTCAGCGTGGAGCCGGTCGCCAGCAGTGCCACCAGCACCCCGATCAGCGACATCGGCAGCGATACCATGATCGCAATCGGCTGCAGGAAGCTGCCGAACTGCGAGGCCAGCACGATGTAGATGAATACCACTGCAATGCCCAGCGCGGTGATGGCGCCGTTCATGGTTTCCGCCATCTGCTGTGCATTGCCGGCCACGTCGAAGCGCACGCCGTCCGGCAGCGTCATCGAGTCCATCGCTTTCTTCACGTCGGCATCGACGTCGCCGGCCGGCCGGCCTTCGGTAGCGGCGTAGATCGCCACGCGGCGCTGCAAGGCCTGGCGCTTCAGCACCTGCGGGCTGAAGCCGGGCACGAAGTCCACCACCTGGCGCAGCGGCACCATCAGGGGATTGCCGTCCGGGCCAATCTTGCTGGAAGTGAGCGACAGGTCGGCCAGGTCGGCGATGCGCTGGCGGCCCGATTTCGGCAGCTGCACGTTGACCTCGTAGTTCTGGCCATCGGCTGCCAGCCAGTAGCTGGCCGTGTCGCCCGCCACGAATGGGCGCATGGCGCTGCCGATCTGCTGCACGCTCAGCCCCAGGTCGCTGGCCAGTTCGTTATTGATCTTGATCAGCGTCGACGGGTTGGCGCCTTCCTGGCTGTATTCCAGGTCGGCCACGCCCTTGATCTTGCGCATCTTGGCCATCAGCGTCTGCGCAGTCTGTTCCAGCTTGGCTTCGTCGGTGCCGAGGATGGCGATGAAGATCGGCTTCTGGCCCACCGACAGGGTAATGCCCGGAATGCGTTCGATGCGTTTGCGGATCGCGCCTTCCAGCTTTTGCTGCGACTGGCGGTGCGTCTTCTTGACGTCGGTCAGCTTGATGCGCAGGAAGGAGATGTGGCGGCCGGCAGGATCGCCGACGTTGGCCGTGATGGCGTCGATCTCCGGGAACTCCTTCAGCGCCGCTTCGACCTGCTTCACTTTCGCGTCGTTGTACTCCAGGCTGGAGCCGACCGGCACCTTGAGCTGCAGGACGACCTGTCCCTGATCGGTTTCAGGGAACATCTCGCCGCCAATCATCGGCACGAGCATCAGGCTGCCCGCGAACAGGCCGAAAGCGGTGACCAGCGTCAGTTTGCGCCACTTCAGCGCGAAGGCCAGCACCTTGCCATACAGCTTGTGAACCTTCTCCACGCCGTGCTCGACCTTTTCCATGATGCGGCCCAGCCACGGCAGGTATTTGAAGCGGTCCTTCACCGGGTCATGCCATACCGAAGACAGCATCGGGTCCAGCGTGAAGGAGACGAACAGCGATACCAATACCGCCACCGTCACGGTCACGCCGAACTGCAGGAAGAAGCGGCCGATAATACCGTCCATGAAGGCCACCGGCACGAACACAGCGACAATCGCAAAGGTGGTCGCCATCACCGCGATGCCGATTTCGTTGGTGCCGTCTTCTGCGGCCTTGCGGTGATGCTTGCCGAAGCCAAGATGGCGCACGATGTTCTCACGCACCACGATGGCGTCGTCGATCAGCAGCCCAATGCACAGGGACAGCGCCATCAGCGTCAGGAAGTTGAGCGTGAAGCCGAAGGCTTTCATGGCGATGAAGGAGGCCAGCACCGAAATCGGCAGCGTCAAACCGGTGATGATGGTCGAGCGCCACGAGTGCAGGAAGAAGAACACGATCACCATGGTCAGGATCGCGCCTTCAATGATGGTGCGCTTCACGTTATCCAATTGCGACTGCACGCGCTCGGACTGCGAATCCAGTACCTTGATCTTGATGTCGTCCGGCAGCGTCTTGCGCAGGTTCTCCACCACGTTCAGGATGCCGTTGCCGACTTCGACCACGTTGGCATCCTGCACCTTGGTGATATCCAGCGACACGGCGCGCTTGCCATTGACGCGCGAGATCGACTGTTCTTCGGCCTCGCCGTCGATCACGTCGGCCACCTGGTCCAGGTAGACCGGGCCGTTGGCGCGGCGCGCCACGATGATCTTGTTGAATTCCTGCGCCTCTTTCAGCTTGCCTTCCACGCGCACCAGGGTTTCGGTGACGTCGGCACTCAGGCGGCCGGCAGGCAGGTTGGCGTTGGTGTTCTGGATGGCGCGCATCACCTCGTCCACGCCGACGCCTTGCGCGCGCATGTCGGCGGGCCGCAGGCTGACCAGCATCTGGCGCTTGGTGGTGCCGAACACGCGCACCTGGCCCACGCCCGGCACGCCCTGGAAGCGCTTGGCCAGGATCTGGTCGGTCATGGTGGACAGTTCGCGCAGGCTGCGCTTGTCGGAGGAGAACGACAGGCTGACGATAGGCTGGTCGTTCTCGCCTTCGGCACGGGCGATGAAGGGCTCTTTCGCCTCGCGCGGGAATTTGGGACGCACCAGCGCAATCTTGTCGCGCATGTCCTGCATCGCCTTGTCCATATTGGTGGACAGTTCGAATTCGACATAGACGCCGGCCTTGCCTTCCCACGAATTGGCGCGGATGGTTTTGACGCCGGACACGGTATTGACGATGTCTTCGATCGGTCGGGTGATGTCGTTTTCCACCGCTTCCGGCGAAGCGCCCGGATACACCACTTCGATCGCGGCAAATGGGAAGGAAACATTCGGCATGGATTCCACGCCGAGGCCTTTGTAGGAGAAGATGCCAAGCACCATCAGCGCCACCATCACCATGGTGGCAAAGACCGGCTGGCGGATCGAGATTTTAGTGATCCACATGGCGCCGCCCCTTAGCCTTTAGCCGCTGCCAGCATGGCCGGCTTGGCCGCGGGGGCGCCTGCTGGAGCAGCCAGCTTGACCTTGGAGCCGGGCTTCACGCCTTCCAGTTTGGAGATGATCACGTTGGCGCCCTTGTCCAGTCCCGCGGTCACTTCGGCCAGGCCCACGTCCTCGCTGCGCAGGCCAAGACTGACCGGCTGTGCCACGACGATGCCGTTGGCGACCAGGTAGACCACCTGCTTGCCTGCTTCTTCGCGCAATGCCGCCAGCGGCACCATCGGCGCCTCCTTGGTGCGTTCTGTGGTGATATTCCCCTTGGCGAACATGCCGCCGCGCAGCACGCCGTCGGCGTTCGGCACCGAGATATACACCAGCATGGCGCGCGAGCCGGCTTCCGTGGTCGGGTTGATGCGCGCCACCTTGCCGCTGAACTCGCGCTTGGCGAAGCCGTCAACCTGGAAGCTGACCTGCTGGCCGACCTTTACGCGCGGGATATCGGTGGTGGGCACCTGCGCCTCCAGCGTCAGCTCCTGCAGGCCGACGATGGTGTAGACAGGCATGTCAGGCGCGACTTTGTCGCCCGCCTGCACATGACGTTTGGAGATGATCCCGCTGATCGGGGCACGGATCACGCTGTCGTTCAGCGCGATGCGGGCCAGCTCAACCATTGCGGAAGCGGATTTGACATTGGCATGGGCCAGCTCGACCGCGTTGGCGGTGGTATCGAAGCTGGTCTGCGAGATGAATTTCTGCGACAGCAGGGCTTTCGCGTTGTATTCGTTTTTCTGGGCCATACTCAGCTTGGCCTGCGCCTCTTCCAGCATGGCTTGCTGCTGGGCCAGGCGCGCTTTCAGGTCGGCCTGGTCGAGGCGGGCCAGCACCTGGCCTTCCTGCACCGAAACGCCCTCGCGCAGCGCGGCTTCCTGCACCTGGCCCGATACTTTTGATTTGATGGTGGCCTGGTTGACAGGGATCAGTGAACCCGACAAGGGGAGTCCAACCGAGAGCGGGCGCGCATCGATGGCGGCCACGTCGGCACTGGCCAGTTCCAGCACAGGCTCCGCCTTGGCGGCCGCTGCCTTTGGCGCTTCTGCCGGCTTGGCCTGCGATTTCATGACGGTCCAGCCACCGCCCGCCAGGCCCAGTACAACCAGGCCGATCACGGGAAGGCGCCAGCGTTTCGGGGATTTCAGGTGCACGGGTTGTGGGCTCATTATTGTCTCTTCATCAAAGTTGTCCGCTGGCGCGGATTGCGATGGTGACACTGTAGGTTTTAACAAGTCCAGCGGCTACGTAAATGCGATAAAGCGCATAAACGGCGACTTGAAATGCAAAAAGTGCGGATGGAGTGGCGCTTGTCAGGCACCTTTGACATAACGCAAACGAAAAAGCGCAAAGCAGGCGAAAAATGTGGCATGAGTATTCCCTCGCCTGCCGACTTGACTCCCGTCCATGCAGCGCTCGACTTGATCGCGCGCATGGTAGGGGCGCTCGAGCAGACGCCGCTGGTCGCGATCAGCAGCCTGGACCGCGAAGGCAAGGTGACTTTCTGCAATTCGCAGTTTGCAAGCCTGGCCGGCTTGACGATGCAGCAGGCGATTGGGCGGCCTCTGGCTGAGCTGATGTCGCGCGCCGAACGGCAAGATGAGCATGACGCCATGGTGGAAGAGGTATGGCGCAGCGGCAAGGCTGGCCCGCTAGGCGACTGGCGTGTGCGCGCTTTTTCCGGACGCGACCTCTGGTTGTATTCGACCAAGGTGCCGGTCTGGCAGGACGGCGAGTTGGCGCAGGTTGTCTGCATGGATGTCGACGTCACCCAGCGCAAGGATGATGAATCGGCGCTGCGCGCGGTCGGCGAAAACTTTTCCCTGATGTTTGGCCGTTCCAGCGATGCCGTGTTGATCATGCGTGACGGCATGATCGCGGATGTTAATCCCGCTGCCATGCGCCTGTTCAAATGCGACTCAGCGGCACGCCTGGCAGGCCACCGCTTGCATACCTTTTCGCCGCTGCGCCAGCCGGGCGGCGAACTGTCGGAAACGGCGGTGGCCAGCCGGGAAGCAGTCGCCTTTAGCGATGGCAATAGCCGGTTCGAATGGTGCTTCACCGATTGCGATGGCACAGCATTCTGGGCCGAGGTATTGATGACAGCCCTGCAGCCCGGACAGTCGGACCTGCTGTATGTGGTCGTGCGCGACATCTCTGACCGCAAGCAAGCCGAGCGCACGGTACGGCTGGCGGCCCAGGTGTTCGAGAATAGCCGCGATGCCATCGTGCTGACAGACCGGCGCCGCCACATCATTGCCAGTAACCGCGCTTACTCGCAGACCACCGGTTTTGCGGCGGAAGAGCTGCTGGGTCAGCCGATCAGCCTGTATCGCTCCGGCGTGCAGGACGAGTCGTTCTATCGTGAGGTATGGAGCCAGGTCGATGCCAGCGATCACTGGCAAGGCGAAACCTGGGCCCGTCGCAAGAATGGAGAGATTTTCCCGTGCTGGGTCAGTGTGACAGCGATTCGGGACCAGGCTGGGCTGGTGTCGAATTATATGGGCAGCCTGTCCGATATCACGGAGCGCAAAAGGACCGAGGAATATACGCGCCACCTGGCAGAGCATGATTTCTTGACCGACCTGCCAAACCGCGTGCTGCTGCTCGACCGCCTCAACCTGGCGCTGGCGGCAGCGCGCCGCAGCAAGAGTTCGCTGGCAGTACTATTCCTCGACCTGGACCGCTTCAAGATGATCAACGACACGCTCGGCCATGCGGTTGGTGACCGCTTGCTGAAAGAGGTCGCCGCCCGCTTGCTGAAGTGCGTGCGCAGCGTCGACACGGTGAGCCGGCATGGCGGCGACGAATTCGTGATCGTGCTGGCGGAGGTTGGCGGCCCGGAGCGCGCGGCGCATGTGGCCGAGACGGTGCTGCAGGCGATCACGCAGGAGTACGTGCTGGGCGAGCACCTGCTGCATGTCTCGACCTCAATCGGCATTGCCATGTTCCCGTCGGATGGAGCCGACATCGACAGCCTGGTAAAACATGCCGATATCGCGATGTACCACGCCAAGCAGGCCGGGCGCGACCGCTACCAGTTCTTTGGGCAGGAAATGAACGCACGCGTGGTCGAGCATGCCAGCCTGGAAAAGGGCCTGCGGCGTGCGCTGGACGAGGGGCAGTTCGAACTGGCTTACCAGCCGGAAGTCGATATCGCCAGTGGCGAAGTGGTTGGCATGGAGGCGCTGCTGCGCTGGCGTCATCCCGAGCAGGGCTTGCTGTTGCCGCAGGATTTTCTGAACGTGGCGCAGGAGTCTGGCCTCATGGTGGCAATTGGCGGCTGGGTGCTGCGCAGCGCCTGCAGCCGCGCGCGCGAATGGCTGGAAGATGGGGGGGCGCTGGTCGTTTCCGTGAATATTGCGATTGGCCAGTTCATGCACAAGAATTTTGTCGACAGCGTGGCTGATGCGTTGCGCGGCAGCGGCCTGGCGCCGCAGTGGCTGGAACTGGAACTGACCGAAGACACCATCATGCGCGGCGGCTCGGATGTGCCGGAAAAGCTTGGCGCGCTGCGGGAGCTGGGTGTACGGGTGTCGATCGATGATTTCGGAACCGGCTATTCGCAATTGATGCAGTTGAAGGAATTTCCTATATACAAACTGAAGATTGCCCAATCCTTCATGGACAATGGCACGGATGCCACCGCCATTCGCACCATCATTGCGATGGCGCGCAGCCTGGAAATGACCGTCATTGCCGAAGGCGTCGAAACTGAGGACCAGCTCCAGTTGCTGCGAGAGCTTGGCTGCGACCAGTATCAGGGGCAACTGGCGGAAAATGCAAGAAGGACGACGCCATGACGCATGAATCGATTGCCAGCCGCATCCTGCTGCTGCGCGGGCAGAGGGTCATGCTGGACGCGGATCTTGCCGAGCTGTATGGTGTGCCGACCAAAGCACTTAATCAGGCAGTACGACGCAACAGCCGTCGCTTCCCGCCAGATTTTATGTTCCAGCTCACTACGCTTGAGAAACGCGAGGTGGTCACAAACTGTGACCACCTCGCGCGACTGAAGTTTGCGAGAACCCTTCCTTTTGCCTTTACTGAACATGGGTCAATCCAGGCATCGAATGTGCTCAATACCGGACAGGCAATCGAAATGGGTATTTATGTCGTGCGAGCCTTCCTTCACCTTCGGGAACTCGTTGCCGCGCACGATGGCCTTGCTGCGCGGTTAGATGAGCTTGCCGCTCTGGTGGCGTGTGGCCACGAGTCAACGCGGGCTGAGTTGAAGGCCATGGTGGACGTGCTCAGGCAACTGGCGCGGCCTGCCGAGGCGCCAGCCAAGCGGCCGATCGGCTTCGTGGTCACTGACGAACGGGCTGCTAGCGAAGGCGCAGGCGGACCAGGACCTGGCCGTGGTCGGAAACTTCGGGCCGCTCCTGGCGCAAGTGGTCGTTGAAGTAGCTCACGTCCAGCACTTCGCCGATGGCGCGCGGCGAGGCAGGGTTGAATTCCTCCGACACCAATACATGGTCGATGGTCGAATAGTGGCCCTCGTGGATACTGGTATAAGCCACATGGCGCAAGTGATCCTGACGCAACTGGATCTGGTTGGCATCGTACATGCGGCCCCTGCGCTCATCGCCGGGCATCATGCCGCCGCCATTGCCCAGGACGATGGTAGTGGTCACGGCATCGGCAGTATCGTTGAAATCGCCCAGCACGATGCAGGGCCGGCGCGTTTCGCGCATCATCTTGCTTAACAGGACACGCAGGGCCACTGCTTCCGTACCGCGCCAGACCAGCGAGCGCAGGCTGGCCATCGCCAGGTGCAGCGGGTCTTCCGAGGTGTCGCCGCTGCGGTAATCCGGACGCCGCGATTTCAGGTGGACCACGATGACGTCCACCACCACTTCGTTGGGCAGCAAGATCTGGGCGTGCAGGGGCGCCCGGGCGAAGCGGTCCGCTTCCGGCAGGCCCGAGTCGGCCGGCACGCCTTCAGGGAAATTGGCATAGACTTCCGGCGCGGCAGCCAAAGGCAGGCGCGACACCAGCGCCACATTGGGCGTCAAACGTGAAGCATGGGGATCGGGATCGAAGCCGGCATGCACGGCGTCGCGGTATTTGCGGGTGCGGGACAGTACGTCGCGCAAGGCGGCCTGCGAGAAGATTTCCTGGAAGCCGATCACGTCCGCATCGAGCTGGTCCAGTTGCTGCGCGGTCCATTCCGCCTTGGCCTCGTACTCCTGCTCCGTCAATGGCAGCAGGTTGTCGTACAGTTTCGCCCCTGGCGGGGCAAGGTTGCAGACATTGAAGGTGGCAAAGCGAATTTCTTGCTGCATAATGAGAAACTCCTCTCTTGGCACTAGCGTATCACGGCATGGCAAAAAAAGAGCACATTTCCGAAACCCCGGCGACAGCTTTACTGCGCAAGCACAAAGTCGCATTTTCCGAACATCCTTATGAGTACGAGGAGCATGGCGGCACTTCCGTCTCTTCGCGTGAACTCGGCGTCGACGAACACCATGTGGTGAAGACCCTGGTAATGCAGGACGAAGCGGCCAAGCCGCTGATCGTGCTGATGCACGGCGACTGCAAGGTATCGACCAAGAACCTGGCGCGCAATATCGGCTGCAAATCCGTGGAACCCTGCAAGCCCGAGGTGGCGCAGCGGCACTCCGGCTATATGGTGGGCGGCACCTCGCCGTTCGGCACCAAGAAGGCGATGCCGGTGTATGTGGAAGAAAGCATCCTCGGCCTGGAAACGATTTATATCAATGGCGGCCGCCGCGGCTTCCTGATTGGCATTAAGCCAACTGTCCTGACTGAAGTGCTGGCCGCCAAGCCGGTGCAGTGCGCCTTGGCCGATTGACCAAGTTGAAATTTTTACATCGCTGCCGTACCGCTCTTGCCGTGCGGTATGGTGTATAGTCGCTGCCGCATATAAAAACAACGAATCCCGGGGATTTATGATTACTCTGCTTCTGATTATTGGCGCTTACCTGATCGGCTCGATTTCCTTCGCCGTGGTGGTGAGCAAGTTCTATGGCCTGGACGATCCGCGCACCTATGGTTCCGGCAATCCGGGTGCCACCAATGTGCTGCGCAGCGGTAACAAAGGCGCAGCGATCTGGACCCTGATCGGCGATGCCTTCAAGGGTTGGCTGGCGGTGTTCCTGGTCGATCACTTCCAGCAGCAACTGGGCCTGGGTTACCAGGCGGATCAGGCTATCGCCCTGGTGGCAGTGGCCGTGTTCGTTGGCCACCTGTGGCCAGTGTTCTTCAAGTTTGTAGGCGGCAAAGGCGTGGCGACTGCGCTGGGCGTGCTACTGGCACTGAATGTATGGCTGGGCCTGGCCACGCTGGCGACCTGGCTGGTGGTGGCGTACGCCTTCCGCTACTCTTCGCTGGCGGCCCTGATCGCTTCCGTGTTTGCGCCGTTCTACTACGGCCTGCTGTTTGGCGCGGAGCCGCAGCTGGCTGCCGTATTGGCCATGAGCGGCTTGCTGGTTTGGCGCCATTCGAAAAATATTGCTAACCTTATTGCTGGCAAAGAAAGCCGCATCGGCAGCAAAGCCAAGAAAAAGGCCTAGAAAACCATGACTACCACCCCGATCCGCATCGACTTCGTTTCCGACGTTTCCTGTCCCTGGTGTGCGATCGGGCTGAATAGCCTGGAAGTGGCGCTGTCCCGGCTTGGCGACAGCGTCCAGGCGCAAATCCACTTCCAGCCCTTCGAGCTGAACCCGCACATGGTTCCGGAAGGGCAGGACATCACCGAACACTTGCGCCAGAAATACGGCGCCAGCCCCGCCCAGCAAGAACAAACCCGTGAAATGATCCGCCAGCGCGGCGCCGATGTCGGTTTCGACTTCGCCATGGGCATGCGTAGCCGTATTTACAACACTTTTGATGCGCATCGCCTACTGCATTGGGCCGGTGAACACGGCAAGCAGAAGGAGCTGAAAAAGGCCTTGTTCGATGCTTATTTCACGAAGGGCCAGGACCCGAGCTCGCGCACCCTGCTGGTGCAAGTGGCCGGCAAGGTCGGCCTGGACGAGGCGGAAGCGGTGCAAGTGCTGTCATCTGGCCGCTATGCGCAGGAAGTTCGCGATATGGAGCACTTCTATCATCGCAACGGCATTCAGTCGGTGCCGGCCGTCATTATCGACGAAAAACACTTGATTTCTGGTGGCCAACCGCCTGAAGCCTTCGAACGCGCGTTGCGGCAAATAATGGCGTCCAAATAACACTATTATCTTGCTTGCAACCTTGTTACACTTGGTACCGTAACAAGGGAGAGAGCATGTCTGCCGCAGAAAAAATCATAACGACGCTGTACCCTGGGCAGTCCGACGACCACAATCGCCTGGCCGCGCTGCACCGCTACGACGCTCTTGATGCGCCCGCTAGCGAAGATTTCACCTTCCTGACTGAGCTGGCCGCCAAGGTCTGCGACGTTCCGTATTCCTTCATCACGCTGATCGATGCCGAACGCGCGTTCGTCAAATCCTTCACCGGGCTGGCGCTCGGCTCCATGCCGCGCAGCCAATGCTATTGCTCGCTGGCGGTGCTGGGGGACGAGGCCACCGAGATTTGCGACCTGAGCAAGGATGCCCGCACGGCCGGCATGCCGCTGACCACGGAAGCGCCGTTCATGCGCATGTACAGCAGCGTGCCGCTGGCAACGAGCGACGGCTATGCGATCGGCACCCTGTGCGTGATGGATACCAAGCCCGGCTGCCTGTCGACCTCGCAGCGCGATATGCTGCGCAAGCTGGCGCGCCAGGTGATGGCCCTGTTTGAACTGCGCGCCAATGAAAAGGCCTTGAAAGCGTCGATGTCTGAGCTGGAAACCCTGGCCACCACCGATGAGCTGACCGGGCTGCACAACCGCCGCTCGCTGATGAACCGGCTCCGCTTTGAAGTGGCGCGCACGCGCCGTTTCCGCACGCCGCTGTCGGCCGTGATGGTGGATGTCGACCACTTCAAGAACGTCAACGATGAGTTTGGCCACCAGCTTGGCGATGAAGTGCTGGCCGCCATCGGGAGGTTGGTACGCGAAAACGTGCGCGTGATCGACGTGGCTGGACGCTACGGCGGCGAAGAATTGTGTATCCTGTTGCCGAACACGCCGCTCGAAGGAGCGCGCAAGTTCGCAGAGACGTTGCGGTCGCGGATTGAAGCCCAGGTGCACAGCGCCGGGGCACGCACGGTAGCGGTGACGGCCAGCCTGGGCGTCGGCTCCTTCAATCACATGGATATTGATGATGCCGAAATGCTGCTGAAGCAGGCTGATGCCGCGTTGTACCGCGCCAAAGCCAGTGGCCGCAACCGCGTAGAAGGTTGAACAGGACAGGAGTTTGCATGCCGAAGGCAATTTGGAATGGCGCCGTGATTGCGGAAGCCGATAGCAGCGAAGTCGAGATCGTCGAGCACAATATCTATTTCCCGCCATCGCGGGTCAAGCAGGACTATCTCCAGCCAAGCCAGCACACTACGCTGTGCCCGTGGAAGGGTGTGGCCAGCTATTACAACGTGGTGGTGGACGGCAAAGTGAACGCCAACGCCGCCTGGTACTACCCCTCGCCGAAGGAAGCGGCCAACAACATCAAGGACCGCATCGCCTTCTGGCACGGCGTCGAAGTCCAGCACTAATTGGACAACATCACCCATTCCGTAGTCGGCCTTGGCGTTGGCGAGCTGGTTCAGCGCTCGTTGCCGCCGGAGGCCGATCCGGGGCGTCACAGGACGCGGCATCGCTTGCTGCTGACGGCTTGCGCCCTTGCCAGCAATTTCCCTGACCTCGACCTGGTTTACACCCGGCTGGCGCCGGCGCCGCTGGGCTACCTGCTGCACCATCGCGGACATACGCATACCTTGCTGTACCTGCTGCCGCAGGCTTTGCTGCTGTTCGCCCTGTTATGGGCCTTGTGGCCGAATGCGCGGGCGTTGCTGCGCGAGAGCCGCGATGCGCGGCGCGGGCTGCTGATGGCGCTGGCTGCGGGCTTCCTGCTGCACCTGGGCATGGACTTCATGAACAACTACGGGGTTCATCCGTTCTACCCGTTCAGCGGAACCTGGTACTTCGGCGATATGGTCTATATCATCGAGCCGGTGTTCTGGGTTGCATTCGGGGTACCGCTGGCGATGGCTGCGCCTTCGCGGCGCATGCGCATTGTGCTGCTGGCCGTGCTGCCGGTGGTCCTGCTGTATGTGACGATGCATGGCTACCTTGGCTGGGCGTCGTTCGCGGCGCTGATCATGCTGGGTGGCGCGGTGGCTATGCTGCGATTCATGCATATGCAAAGCCGGCGTGCGCTGCTGCTGGCGCTTGGCATGGTGCTGGCATTTATCGGCGTCCAGGCGTCGGCTTCGTTCAAGGCGCGGCAGGCGGTGACGGCGGCACTGGTGCTGCAGGATCCTCAGTCCCGAGTGCTGGACGTTGCGCTGACCGCTTTCCCGTCCCAGCCCCTGTGCTGGAGCTTTACCTCGATCGAGTCGGACGGGGAGATTTACCAGCTCCGGCGCGGGCATTTGAGTCTTGCGCCTTCCTTGCTGCCGCCGCGTGAATGCCCGGCGGCGCTGACGGCTGATGCGGTGCAGGAGATGGCCGTCACGGTACCCGGCGTGCTGTTGTCCGGATCATGGCAAGGCGATGTGGCTGGCTTGCGTGCCCGCGCCGCAGCCGATTGCCAGTTGGCTGCCTGGCTGCGTTTCGCGCGCATGCCAGCGGTGGATGCGGCCCAGGCCAACGACCTGCGCTTCTCCGCCTCGCCGCGCGGGAATTTCACTACGTTGATGCTGGCGGCGAAACCGGAATGCCCGTTCAGCGTGCCGGGATGGGGCATGCCGCGCGCTGATTTGCTGGGGAGCCCGCAATGAAGACCTACGATCCGCACCAGCGCTTCGGCCGGCCGGAAGGCGGCTGGCGCGAAAAGCTCTATGCAATAATTTTCGAGTCCGATACGCCTGCCGGCATGGCGTTCGACCTCGCCCTGATCGGCGCTATCCTGCTGAGCGTAACGACCGTGGTGCTGGCCAGTGTCGCCGAGGTGGCGCGCGACTACGGCGACTGGCTGTTTGCAGCGGAGTGGTTCTTTACGGTGCTGTTCACCATCGAATACGGCAGCCGCCTGCTGTGCGTACGGCACCCGTTGCGCTACGCGCGCAGTTTCTTCGGCATGATCGACCTGCTGGCAGTGCTGCCAAGTTATATGGCGCTGTTCGTGCCGGGCGCACATGTGCTGCTCAATGTGCGGATCCTGCGGCTGCTGCGCATGTTCCGTATCCTCAAGCTCACGCTGTACATCGAGGAGTACGGGATGCTGGGCCGTGCCTTGCTGGCCAGCCGCCGCAAGATCCTGATCTTCCTGTCGGTGGTGTTCATGATCGTGTTCCTGCTGGGGACCGTGATGTACGTGGTCGAAGGACCGGCACACGGCTTTACCAGCATTCCGACTGCCGTCTACTGGGCGATTTCGGCCGTGACCACCGTGGGCTTCGGCGACCTGGTGCCGAAGACGGACCTGGGCCGCGCCATTGCATCGGTGATGATGCTGCTGGGGTGGGGCATTCTTGCGGTCCCGACGGGCATCATCAGCGCCGAAATCAGCCAGCAGCGCCGCTCAAGTCGCACTTGCGCCGGCTGCCTGGCCGGAGACCATGAGCAGTCGGCGCGTTTCTGCAAGAGCTGCGGAACCAAACTCCCGGGAAGTTAGGCTGCCTGCCTGGCCGGCTGTTCGAAGTCGGTCGACAGGGCCAGGGCCTTCCATTGCGCCAGTTCCTTCTCTACCTGCTGGTGCTTGGCGTTGATGCGAGCGATGGCGTCGCTGCCCAACTGAAGGCGCAATGGCGGCTGCGTTGCATCGGCAAGCTTCAACAGGGCTTGCGACAGCTTGGAAGGATCGCCTGGCTGCGCGTGGTTGGCGCCGGCCGCGAAGGTGCGCATGGCGCCCACCGTATCCTTGTAGTCCTCGATGCGGGTCGCAGTCTCCACCAGCGAGGTGGCGTCGAGGAAATCGGTGCGGAAGAAGCCGGGTTCCACCACGGTGACGTGCACGCCCAGCGGGGCCAGTTCCTGCGCCATCGCTTCGCTCAGGCCTTCCACCGCAAACTTGGTGGAACCGTAGACGCCCCAGCCGTAGTAAGCCTGGTAACCGCCCAGCGAGGAGATGTTGATCACATGGCCGCTGTGCTGCTTGCGCATTACCGGCAGTACCGCACGGCTCACGTTCAGCAGGCCGAAGACGTTGGTCTCGTAGTTGCGGCGTACCTCTTCCGCCGAAGTTTCTTCGACAGCGCCGAGGATGCCGTAGCCGGCGTTATTCACCAGCACGTCGATGCGGCCGAAGCGTTCGATCGCGGCCTGCGTGGCAACGACGGCGGCGGCCTCCTTGGTGACGTCGAGCTGCACCGGCAGCAGCTGGGGATGCACGCCGAGGGCGTCGACGATCGCTTGCGGGTTGCGGGCGGCCGCTACCACGGAGTCGCCGCGCGCCAGGGCGTCGCGAGCAATCAGCAGGCCGAAGCCACGGGATGCGCCAGTGATGAACCAGACTTTGTTTGCCATGATATTGCTCCTTCAGGGTGGTTGGTTGGTGAAGTGCATATTAGGCCTCGGGAAGCTGCTACACTAGCCATGGTAAAGGTGATTGATCTTCAACTATTGGTTGTAAATGAATGGATAAGGCCCGCGTCATCACACTATTCATCGGCGTCGTTCATGCCGGCAGCTTCAGCCAGGCGGCAGTGGATGCCGGCCTGTCGGCGCAGGCGGTCAGTAAGGCGATCCGGCAGCTGGAGGAATACCTCGGCGTACGCCTGTTTCATCGCACCACGCGTAGCCTGAGCCTGACGGACGAAGGCCAGCGCCTGTTCGAGCTGGCCAATCCTGGCTTGCGCCTGCTCGACGAGGCATTGGATCATGTACAGAACAGCCGCGAGGCGGTCGATGGCATGATTCGCGTTGCCGCACCTACTTCATTGGGGACGGTCGTCCTGGCGCCGCTTCTGCGAGAATTCCAGGAGCTGTACCCGAGCGCGCATTTCGACATGCTGTTCGATGACCATTTCACCGACTTGATCGAATCGAAGATCGACGTCGGCTTCCGTGCCGGGAATCCGCCGGAGCGCAACCTGGTTGCGCGCCAGTTGGGCAAAATCCCGCTGTATATCTGCGCCTCGCCCGGCTACATCGAGCGCCACGGCGCGCCGCGCACGGTGGAAGAGTTGCTGCAGCACCGCTGCACCGGCTTCCGCCAGCCGAATACGGGCCGCGTCATTCCTTGGGAGCTGAAAGGGCAGGGCGGCACGGTCTACCAGGACGTGCCCTGCGTGGCTACCTTCAATACTGCCGAAGGCGAGGTGGAAGCGGTGCGCGCCGGCGTCGGCATCGGCCAGCTGGCGCTGTACATGGTGGAGCGCGACCTGGCCGAAGGGCGGCTGGTGCACCTGCTGCCGGCCCACGTGACGGCGAATGCATCCGTTTACATGTACTATCCGCAGCGCAGCCGCATGCCGATGCGCGTGCGGCACTTTATCGACTTCATGGTGAAACGCAAATGGACCGCCTTTACCTGATGACTGTCTACGTCGCCGTGGCCGAGGAGCAGGGCTTCGCGGCAGGCGCGCGCCGGCTAGGCATGTCGCCGCCCGCCGTCACGCGCGCGGTCGCTGCGCTGGAAGAGAGGCTGGGCGTCAAGCTGCTGGACCGCACCACGCGCCATGTGCGCGTGACCGAAGCCGGCCAGCGCTACCTGGATGATGCGCGCCGCATCATCGCGGAAGTCGACGAGGCCGACGATGCGGTTGCCGGCATCAATGCCGCACCCCGCGGCCACCTGACCGTGACGGCGCCGGTGCTGTTCGGCCGCATCTACGTCATGCCGGGCATTGTCGATTACCTGCAGCGCTATCCTGCGATGGACGTTTCCACTGTATTTGTGGACCGCGTGACCAACCTGCTGGAAGAAGGCATCGATGTCGGCATCCGTATCGGCGAGCTGCCCGATTCGAGCATGCGTGCGGTACCGGTCGGACAGGTGCGGCGCATGATCATCGCTTCGCCTTCCTATATAGAGAAGCATGGCGCGCCGCGCACGCCGCAGGAGCTGGAGCAGCACACCATCGTCGCCTCGTCCGGCTCCAGCGTACCGCCGGACTGGCGCTTCCGGAATGGCGCCGGCACGCAGTCGCTGCGCGTCAAGCCGCGCCTGGGCGTGAACAATAACGACTCCGCCATCGAGGCGGTGCGCAGCGGCTTCGGCATCGCGCGCCTGTTGTCCTACCAGGCGGCTGCATTGCTCGATGCAGGCGAGCTGGTTGAGGTGCTGCAGGACTACGCCACGCCGGCGGTGCCTATCCATATCATCCACCGTGACAGCCGCCAGGGCTCGACCCGCATCCGCAGCTTCGTGGACCTGATGGCTGAACGCCTGCGCACCGATCCGAGGCTTCACCCGGTGCGCTGACAGCGCTAAATTGGTGCGGCGCACAAACAAAGTGCCGGATTTACACCGCCTTTCCCCCTGAAAGCGGGGTGGCACGGCGCTTGCAATATCCCCATTATTTACAAACCGGGGATAGAGATGGATCGCACGTTCAGCCTTACCCGTCGTCGCCTGCTTGCTGCGGGCGCTGCGACAGCCTTATCGAATTACGCCTGGGCTGCAGGCTCCGACAAGCCTGAGAAAGAAGAAGTCAAAGTCGGCTTCATTCCATTGACCGATTGCGCCTCGGTCGTGATGGCCTCTGTGCTGGGCTTCGACAAGAAGTACGGTATCAAGATCGTCTTGAGCAAAGAGGCTTCCTGGCCCGCCGTGCGCGACAAGCTGGTGAACGGTGAACTTGACGCGGCCCATGTGCTGTATGGGCTGGTGTATGGCGTCCACCTGGGCGCTGGCGGTCCGAAGAAGGACATGGCCGTACTGATGAACCTCAATCACAACGGCCAGGCGATCACGCTCTCGAAGAAACTGTCCGACAAGGGCGCAGTCGACGGCGCTTCGTTGGCGAAGCTGATGCGCACCGACCAGCGCGAGTACACCTTCGCACAGACGTTCCCCACCGGCACCCATGCGATGTGGCTGTATTACTGGCTGGCGTCGTATGGCATCAACCCGATGACGGACGCCAAGGTCATTACGGTGCCGCCGCCGCAGATGGTCGCCAATATGCGGATCGGGAACATGGATGGCTTCTGCGTGGGCGAGCCTTGGAACCACCGCGCGATTGTCGATGGCGTCGGCATCACGGCCACCACCACGCAGGACATCTGGCGCGACCATCCGGAGAAGGTGCTGGGTACCAGCGCGGAGTGGGTGAAGAAGTATCCCAATACCGCACGCGCACTCATCGCTGCGGTGCTGGAGGCTGGACGCTGGATCGATGCGTCCCTGTCGAACAAGGTGAAGATGGCGGAAGCCATTGCCGACAAATCCTACGTCAACACGACGGTCGATGTGATCGGCCAGCGCATCATGGGCCGCTACCAGAATGGCCTGGGCAAAACCTGGGACGACCCGAACTACATGAAGTTCTTCAATGACGGCGCGGTGAACTTCCCATACCTCAGCGACGGCATGTGGTTCCTCACCCAACAGAAGCGCTGGGGCTTGCTGAAGGCGGAACCGGATTACCTGGCAGTCGCCACGCAAATCAACCAGATCGATGTGTACAAGGACGGCGCGGCCTTGGCGAAGGTGAGCGTGCCGAAGTCGCCGCTGCGCAGCGTGAAGATGATCGACGGGACGACCTGGGACGGCAAGAATCCCAAGGCCTATGCCGATTCGTTCAAGATCAAAGCGTGAAGGGAGGGCTTATGAGTGCTATGTACGGAACGATAGACGGGGCCGGCGCGGGCGCGCCTGGCACACCCGGCGCACTGACCGCGCAGGATGCTGCGCGGGAAGCAGCTGCAGCCGCATTGGCCGCCGCTGGCGTGGGGCGCGCAATCGATATGAAGATCGACGTTGCGCCGGCAGGACAGGCTGGGAAGGCGGGAGCATCAGTGCAACCGGCGCCCGCGGTGCCGGGAAGGCCAACGCGCCGCATGCGGCTGGCAGCAAAAGGCGTGCACCTGGCGCCGGAAGGCGGGCGGCTGCGGCCGTTTGTCATGAAAGTACTGCCGCCGCTGCTTGGCTTGTCGCTGCTGGTGCTGGCCTGGCAAATCCTGGCGGTACGCAACGCAGGCTTTCCAACTCCGCTGGAGACCTGGCATGAGGCGGTGAAGCTGTTCTCGGACCCGTTCTACCGCAAGGGTCCCAATGACCAGGGCATCGGCTGGAATATCCTGGCCTCTCTGCGCCGCGTCGCGCTGGGCTTCGGCCTGGCAGCTCTGGTGGGTATTCCGCTTGGCTTCCTGATCGGACGCTTCAGCTTTGTGTACGGCATGTTCAGCCCTTTAATCAGTTTGCTGAAGCCCGTATCGCCCTTGGCCTGGCTGCCGATTGGCCTGCTGGTGTTCAAGGCAGCCGATCCAGCCGCGATCTGGGCCATCTTCATCTGTTCGATCTGGCCGATGATCGTCAACACCGCCGTCGGCGTGCAGCGCGTGCCGCAGGATTACCTGAACGTGGCGCGCGTGCTGAACCTGTCCGAATGGAAGGTGGCGACCAAAATACTGCTGCCTTCTGTGCTGCCTTATATGCTGACTGGCGTGCGGCTCGCCATCGGTACGGCATGGCTGGTGATTGTCGCTGCTGAAATGCTGACTGGCGGCGTGGGCATCGGCTTCTGGGTGTGGGATGAGTGGAATAACCTGAACGTGCCGCACATCCTGATCGCCATCGGCGTGATCGGCGTGGTTGGTTTGCTGCTGGAGCTGGCGCTGGTCGCGCTGGCCAAAGCGTTCAGCTATGAGGAGAAATGAGATGGCTGCGAAATTCATCGATATCAGCAAGGTCGAGATGCGCTTCGGCCAATTCCACGCGCTGAGCGACGTCAATCTGGCGGTGGAGCAGGGCGAATTCATTACCCTGATCGGCCACTCGGGTTGCGGCAAGTCGACGCTGCTCAACCTGGTCGCGGGCCTGAACCGTCCCACCAGTGGCGTGCTGGTTTGCAGCGGACGCGAGATCGCCGGGCCGGGGCCGGAACGCGCGGTCGTGTTCCAGAACCATTCGCTGCTGCCCTGGCTGACCTGTTTCGAGAACATCTACCTCGCTGTGGAGCGGGTGTTCGGCGGCAAGGAGACGCGCGCGCAACTGGATGAACGCACCTGGAAGGCGCTGGAGCTGGTGGGGCTGGCCGCCGCCGGCGGCAAGCGCCCCAACGAAATCTCGGGCGGCATGAAGCAGCGTGTCGGCATCGCCCGCGCGCTGTCGATGGAGCCGAAAGTGCTGTTGATGGACGAACCATTCGGCGCGCTCGACGCACTGACCCGTGCTCACCTGCAGGACGAACTGATGCGCATCGTAGCCGCCACCGGCGCTACCGTGGTGATGGTCACGCATGACGTGGATGAAGCGGTGTTGTTATCCGACCGCATTGTCATGATGACAAACGGGCCGGCCGCGACCATCGGCGATATCGTCAAAGTGCGGCTGGAACGCCCGCGCGACAGGCTAGCCCTGGCACAAGATCCGCTGTATCTTGACTATCGGACAAGTGTGCTGGAGTTCCTCTACCAAAGGCAAGGACATCCGGCACAACGTTTTGCTGCATAGCAATGTGCAAAAGTGTGGCAGCGGGGCGACTCTGCTGCTACATTGGTGGTCTATACAAACGGAGACACCTGATGAGTACCGAAGTACAGCAGCACGAAATTAACAAAGAAGCAAAGCGGGAAGATAAGCCGAACCGTCACGAACTGGTGCGCCAGCAGATGAGCCACACTGGCCTGCGCACTGGTGTTGCAGCCGGCCTGCTGGCCCTGGTGGGCCTGAGCGCCTGGCTGCTTGCCTGATCAGATGACCCGCAGTTCGTCCAGCGGCCAGCGCGGACGGACATTGAAGGAATAATCCCGCTGCGCCGCCTGCGGATTGATCTGCAGGCGCATGGCGCCGGCGAAGGCAATCATTGCGCCGTTATCGGTGCAAAACTCCAGTTCCGGGTAGTAGACCTTGAAGCGCTTCTTCAGGGCTGCCGCGTTCAGCGACGCGCGCAGTTGCGCGTTTGCGCCTACACCGCCGGCGATCACCAGGCGTTTCAGGCCGGTCTGCTTTAGCGCGGACAGGCATTTGGCCGTCAGCACATCCACAATCGCATCCACAAAACCGCGCGCGATATTTGCTTTGTCCTGCTCGCAGACATTGGCGGCGCCGCCGTTGTTGTTCACCACGGTCAGCACCGCTGTTTTCAGGCCGGAGAAGGAGAACATCAAGTCCTTCGAGTGCAGCATGGGGCGCGGCAGCTTGTAGGCTTCCGGATCGCCGAATTCGGCCATGCGCGAAATGGCCGGGCCGCCGGGGTAGCCCAGGCCGAGCAGCTTGGCGGATTTGTCGAAGGCTTCGCCGGCGGCGTCGTCCAGTGTTTCGCCCAGCAGTTCGTACTGGCCGACGCCATCCACGCGCATCAGCTGTGTATGGCCGCCCGATACCAGCAGCGCCACGAACGGAAACTCCGGCGGTTCGCTGGCCAGCAGCGGCGACAGCAAGTGGCCTTCCAGGTGGTGCACGCCCAGCACCGGCTTGTCCAGCGCCATGCCCAGGGAGCAGGCAATCGCCGAACCAACCAGCAAGGCGCCGGCCAGGCCGGGACCTTGCGTGTAAGCGATGGCATCGATCGCGCTGGCTGGCATGCCAGCTTTATCCAGCGCCTGTTCCAGCAACGGGATGGCGCGGCGGATATGGTCGCGCGAGGCCAGTTCCGGCACCACGCCACCGTATTCCTCGTGCATCGCTACCTGCGAATGCAGGGCGTGCGACAGCAGGCCGCGCTGCGTGTCATACAGGGCCAGGCCGGTTTCGTCACAGGAGGATTCAACGCCAAGAACGATCATTGGAAAGCACAAAAGGGTGAAGGGCAATCCGCCATTGTAAATGAAAGCCTGCTTGCGATGATTGGTATACGTGTATACAATTTGCTGTATGAAGACACCTCCACCCCGTGCGCAGGGCGGTCCTGCCATCCTGGCCGCCCTGCGTGATGACATCAGCAGTGGCAAGCTGGCGCCCGGCGCCGTGCTGCGCCAGGCCGAACTGGCTGAACAATTCGGCACCAGCCGCATTCCCGTGCGCGAAGCACTGAATTCCTTGCAGGCGGAAGGATTGGTGCAGATTGAGCCGAATCGTGGCGCGTTCGTGACCACGCTGAGTGCCGAGGAATTGCATGAACTGTTTGACCTGCGTGTTCTCCTGGAGACGGACGTACTGCGGCGTGCGGTGCCAATGCATACTGAGCGCAGCCTGCGCCGCCTGGAGGCGATCCAGCACGAACTGGATGGCGAGACGGTGCCGCAGGAATGGCTGCGCCTCGACCGCGCCTTTCACGATGAACTGTATGCGCCGAGTGCGCGGCCGCGCAGCCTGCAACTGGTGGCGAGCCTGCGGGCGTCAGTCGAACGCTTTTACCTTGTACGCCTTGGGCCGGAGGCGCGGCGCCCGGAATGGAACGATGAGCACCAGCGCCTGATCGCGCTGGTGAGGGCTGGAGATGCGGAGGGAGCTTGCGCCATGCTGGCCGGGCACCTGCGCGAAACTGAGAGGAGCATGGCATGAGCATTCATACCGCGGAAGTTGCATGGCATCGTCACGATGCGAAGTTCATCGATAACCGTTACAGCCGGCTGCATAAGTGGACTTTCGACGGCGGCACGGTGGTGCCGGGATCATCGTCGCCGCATGTGGTGAGGGTGCCGCTGTCCGATCCGTCGGCGGTGGACCCGGAAGAGGCGTATGTCGCTTCGCTATCGAGCTGCCATATGCTGTGGTTCCTGAGCCTGGCCGCGCGCGATGGCTATGTGGTCGACAGCTATGTCGATGCGGCGGAAGGGAAGATGGAGGATGGCTGGATCAGCGTGGTGACGCTGAAGCCGGTGGTCGCCTTCTCGGGCGAAAAGGCGCCGACGGATGCGGAGTTGGAGCGGCTGCACCATGAAGCGCATGGAGAGTGCTTTCTCGCGCGCTCGGTCAAGTCCGAGATTCGGGTAGAGGGTAGCTGGCGTTTTTAAAACCGGTAATTCAGTGGCCGCAGGTGGGGTGTCTGACCCTGTGGGTCAGACACCGGGTTACCGGTTTAAGGACGGTCGCGCAGTTCGCGGTCCGCTTCTTTCAGCATATGGACCGTGGTATCCCAGTCGATGCAGGCGTCGGTCACCGAGCAGCCGTATTTGAGTTCCGACAGGTTGGCCGGGATCTTCTGGTTGCCCGCCACAATGTTCGACTCGATCATCACGCCGGTAATCGACTGGTTGCCGTGCACGATCTGGTTGACCACGTCGGTCATCACCAGCGGCTGCAGCTCAGGCTTCTTGTACGAGTTGGCGTGCGAGCAGTCGATCACGATGTTGGCCGGCAGCTTGGCCTTCTGCAGCGATTGTTCCGCGATCGCTACCGATACGGAATCATAGTTAGGCCGGCCGTCGCCCCCGCGCAGCACCACGTGGCCATGCGGATTGCCCCGCGTGCGCACCACAGACACATTACCCTGGCTGTTAATACCCAGGAAGGCGTGCGGATTCGCCGCCGACAGGATGGCATTGATCGCGATGCCGATATCGCCGTCCGTACCGTTCTTAAAGCCCACAGGCGTCGACAGGCCCGACGACATTTCGCGGTGGGTCTGCGATTCGGTGGTGCGGGCGCCGATGGCGGTCCAGGCGATCAGGTCGCCCAGGTATTGCGGCGAGATCGGGTCCAGCGCCTCGGTGGCGGTCGGCAGGCCCAGTTCACAGACGTCCAGCAGGAACTGGCGCGCCTTCTCCATGCCGACGTCGACGCGGAACGAGTCGTCCATATACGGATCGTTGATATAGCCCTTCCAGCCGGTGGTGGTGCGCGGCTTCTCGAAATACACGCGCATTACCAGCAGCATGGTGTCCTTGACTTCTTCCTGCAGCGCTTTCAGGCGGCGCGCATAGTCCAGGCCCGCGACCGGGTCATGGATGGAGCAAGGGCCCACGACGACGAACAGGCGCTTGTCCTTGCGCTCCAGGATGGCGCGCAGGTCGGCGCGGCCCTTGGTGACGGTCTCGGAGGCCTTGTCGGTCAGCGGCAGTTTCGCATGCAGCTCCTCAGGGGTAGGCATGGATGCGAACGAGGTAACGTTAATGTTTTCAAGGTTTTGGGCAATCATGATCAGTCTGCTTTTCAACGTGTTTTTTCTTGGGGGATCTAACAGTGTAGCCGAAATGCCGTAAACTGGCTGAATGACGACTAAACAACCTTTCCACGCCGCTCCGTACATCAAGGAGATCGGCCGGGGCGCGAAAGGCGCCCGCAGCATGGACCGCGAGCAGGCGCGCGAATTGTGGGGCGCGATTCTGGATGGCCGAGTTTCCGACCTCGAACTGGGCGGCATCCTGCTGTCGATGCGGATCAAGGGTGAATCGGTGGACGAGCTGGAAGGCTTCCTGGAAGCGTCCGAAGCCTCGTTCGAAAAATTGCGCGCGCCGGCCGGCGAGTTCGCGCCGGTGGTGATCCCGAGTTATAACGGCGCCCGCAAGATGGCGAACCTGACTGCGTTGCTGGCGCTGCTGCTGGCGCGCGAGGGCGTGCCGGTGCTGGTGCATGGCGTGGCGCATGACGTCGGCCGCGTCGCCACGGCGGAAGTATTCGAAGCGCTCGGCGTGCATGCCTCGCCCGACCATGCGTCGGCCGAAGCGGCGCTGGCCGACGGCCGGGTAGCCTTCATCACGATCGATGCGCTGGCGCCGCGGCTGGCGTGGATGCTGTCGCTGCGCCGGATTCTCGGCGTGCGCAACTCCACGCATACGCTGGTGAAGATCATGCAGCCGTTCGCCGGGCCTGCGCTGCGGCTGGTGTCCTACACCCACCCGGAATACCTGGAATCGCTGGGCGAGTTCTTCACGCTGAACAAAGGCCATGCCTTCCTGATGCGAGGCACGGAGGGCGAGACTGTCGCCAATGCCAACAAGGCGCAGAAGATCGACTGGTTCCACGGCGGCGAACGCACCGTGCTGGTTGAGAAGCAGACCCTGGTCGAAAAATTGCCCGAGCTGCCGGAAGATAAGAGTGCCGAGTCCACCGCCGCCTGGATCCAGGCCGTACTGCGCGGCGAAATTCCCGTGCCGGATTCGATCGCGCAGCAAGTGGCGCACTGCAAAGATGTCGCCCGTACGCTCGCTGCCGGCGCCGCCCTCCTGTAAAATGGTGGGTTTGGTCTCGGGGCAGGGCGGCAGGAAATGGCAAATCAGTACGATGTAGCGGTAATCGGCGCGGGCGCGGCGGGCATGATGTGCGCAGCGACGGCCGGCAAGCGCGGCAAACGCGTTGTGCTGCTCGATCACGCCGAGAAGCTGGCGGAGAAGATCCGCATCTCCGGTGGCGGTCGTTGTAACTTCACTAATATTAACGCCGGCCCCGCCAATTTCCTGTCCGAGAATCCGCACTTCGCCAAGAGCGCGCTGTCGCGCTTCACGCCGCATGATTTCCTGGCGATGGTGAAGAAGCACCGTATCGGCTTCCACGAAAAGCATAAAGGACAACTGTTCTGCGACGACTCCGCCGAGCAGATCATCGACATGCTGCGCGACGAGTGCGCCGATGGCGGCGTGCATTGGCGCATGCCGAGCAAGGTGCAGGCCGTGGCGCAGAATGGCGCCGGCTTCGTGCTGCAGACTGACGAAGGCGAGATCCATGCTGGCGCAGTCGTGGTGGCGACCGGCGGCCTGTCGATCCCGAAGATCGGCGCGACCGACTTCGGCTATCGCGTGGCCAAGCATTTCGGCCTGAAGCTGGTGGACCCGCGTCCCGCCCTGGTGCCGCTGACTTTCGACGCCGAGGAATGGGCGCCATTTGTGCCGCTGGCCGGCGTTTCGCTGGAAGTGGACGTGGAAACCGGTTCGCTGAAAGGCCGCAACCCTACCGGCGCCCGCTTCCGCGAAGACCTGCTGTTCACCCACCGCGGCCTGAGCGGCCCGGCCATCCTGCAGATTTCCTCGTTCTGGCAGCCTGGCACCCCGATCACGATCAACCTGCTGCCGGAGATGGACCTGGCCCAGACCCTGATCGAAGGGAAGGGCACGCTGAAGAAGCAACTTGGCAACCTGTTGTCGCAGTGGCTGCCCGCCCGCCTGGCCGAAGGCTTGCTGCAAGTCCACGGCCTGGACCCTGAAGCGCGCATCGCCGACATGAAGGACGACACCCTGCGCAAGCTGGGCCGCGCCGTGAACCAGTGGACCATCACGCCTAACGGCTCGGAAGGCTACCGCAAGGCCGAAGTCACGCGCGGCGGGGTGGACACCCGCGAACTGTCCCAGCAATCGATGGAATGCAAGAACGTGCCCGGCCTGTACTTCATTGGTGAAACAGTGGACGTGACCGGTTGGTTGGGTGGCTACAACTTCCAATGGGCCTGGGCATCCGGAGTGGCTGCTGGCCTCGCGATCTGATATCATTCCACTTCCGGCAACGCATTTTCCGCCGGATTCATGATGTTAGCTGGGCTGAAATATTGCCCGCGAAAGACGTCGATATCCCCTTCGGAACCGCCTGAGTGGCCGGTTTGGCGTCTATTGTCTCTTCCATTTTTGAGCAAAACCTGCTAATATCGCTGTCTTTCCTGAACCCTAACGGTTTGAATTTTTACATGACTACTATCCGCCTTAAAGAAAACGAGCCGTTCGAAGTCGCAATGCGTCGCTTCAAGCGCACCATCGAAAAGACCGGTCTGCTGACCGAACTGCGCGCACGCGAGTTCTACGAAAAGCCAACCGCAGAGCGCAAGCGCAAGCTGGCAGCTGCCGTGAAGCGTCACTACAAGCGCATCCGCAGCCAGCAACTGCCTAAGAAGCTGTACTAATTCAGCTCTCGTCGGCATTCTTGCAGGCGCACTGATCGCCACGGATGCCCACGCCAGAGTTTCAACCCGCTCCGGTATAAGCCGCAGCGGGTTTTCCTTTTTCCACGCACACTTTTGAGGTAGCTATGAGCCTGAAAGCCCAGATTACTGATGACATGAAATCCGCCATGCGCGCCAAGGAAGCCGGCAAGCTGGCCACCATCCGCCTGATCCTGGCCGAGATCAAGCGCAAGGAAGTGGACGAGCAGATCGAAGTCAACGACGCCCAGACCGTGGCCATCGTTGAAAAGATGATCAAGCAGCGCAAGGATTCCATCACCCAGTTCGAAGCGGGCGGCCGGACCGACCTGGCGGACATCGAAAAGGCCGAGCTGGCCGTGCTGGTGGCCTACATGCCTGCCGGCCTGTCCGACGACGAAATCGCCGCCGAAGTGAAAGCTGCCGTCGCCGAGTCCGGCGCCGCCGGTCCCCAGGATATGGGCAAGGTCATGGCCATCGTCAAGCCAAAGCTGGCTGGCCGTGCCGACATGACTGTCGTCTCCGCACTGGTCAAAAAGGCCCTGACGCCCGCATAATCTACAGCCGAGCTCGTGTCAACCTTGGGGTCAGGCTCTCAGGTTGACACGACCTCCGCCTCGTGGGTCACACCGTTGGGGCCTCGCACTCCTGTGACCCCCCCCGCGCACTCCACGCGGCTGCGGCGGTCCCACCCCCGCCCCCTGACCCCAGGGTTGACACGGGCCCAGCCATATCGTGGGCCGCGTGTGTTGATTTGGATCAAATGCCCATCGCGCGCGGCGGTATAGTCTGATTTATAACAAATACCGTTCAGCCTCGTGATTCCACAGTCATTTATTGCCGATCTCCTGAACCGCGTCGATATCGTCGATGTGGTGGGGCGTTACGTCCAGTTGAAAAAGGGCGGCGCCAATTATCAGGGCTTGTGCCCGTTCCATAGCGAAAAATCCCCAAGCTTTACCGTCAGCCCTACCAAGCAGTTCTATCACTGCTTTGGCTGCGGCGCCCATGGCACTGCCATCGGCTTCCTGATCGAATATTCGGGCATGGGTTTCGTCGATGCGGTCAAGGATTTGGCCCAGAACGTCGGCATGGTGGTTCCTGAGCAGGACGATAAGATTCCGCCTGCCCAGCGCGCTGCCCAGCAGCAGCAATCCATGGCGTTGTCGGACGCCATGACCAAGGCTAACGAGTTTTACCGGGCCCAGCTACGCTTGGCGCCGCAGGCGATCGGCTATCTGAAAGGCCGCGGCCTGACCGGCGAAATCGCGGCTCGCTTTGCGCTCGGCTATTCGCCAAGCGGCTGGGACAGCCTGAAAGCCGTTTTCCCGGATTACGAAAACCCGGTCCTGGTGGAAGCCGGCCTGATCATCCAGAACGTGGATGAGGATGGCAAGCGCACCAAGCGCTACGACCGCTTCCGCGAGCGGGTAATGTTCCCCATCCGCAATACCAAAGGGCAGGTGATCGCCTTTGGTGGCCGCATCATGGACCAGGGCGAACCAAAGTACTTGAATTCCCCGGAAACGCCTTTATTTTCAAAGGGCTCGGAGCTGTATGGCTTGTTCGAAGCGCGCCAGGCGATCCGCGATGCGGGTTATGTGCTGGTGACGGAAGGCTATATGGACGTGGTGGCGCTGGCCCAGATGGGCTTCCCCCAGGCAGTCGCGACGCTGGGAACCGCCTGCACCACGACCCACGTCCAGAAGTTGTTGCGTCAAACCGACAACGTGATCTTCAGTTTCGACGGCGACAAGGCTGGCCGCCGCGCCGCACGGCGTGCGCTGGAAGCCTGCCTGCCGCATGTGTCGGATGACAAGACGATCAAGTTCCTGTTCCTGCCGGCTGAGCATGACCCGGACAGCTATATCCGCGAATATGGCGCCCAGGCGTTCGAACAGCAGGTACACGAAGCGATGCCGCTGTCCCAGTTCCTGCTGCGCGAGGCGGCGGGCGAGCATGATTTAACATCGCCTGAAGGCCGGGCACGCGTCCAGTTCGACGCCAAGCCCCTGCTCCAGGCGATGCCGCCAACCTCGCTGCGCCTGCAGATCGTGCGCGGCCTGGCGACCATGACGCAGAGCACGCCGGGCGAGGTCGAACAGTTATTCGAGCTGGCCAAGCCGGTGGCAGCCAACAAGGTGGCGCCGCCGAAGAGCCGCCGCGAACAGCCGGTTGGGCTGGAATTGAAGCTGATCCGCGTCGTGCTTACGCACCCGACGCTGGCGCTGGAGCTGGATGACGAGGCGCTGCTGGCCTTCAGCCACTTCGGCCAGGAGGCCGCCGAACGCCTGGTCTGGCTGATGGTGCAAGCCCAATCTCTGGGAGAGCAGGGTAGTTTCGCTGCCTTCTGCCAGTTGGTGAAAGAAACCGGCAGCGATTATGATGCGCTCATCGGCGAGATTGCCGCTGCGCCCGAGCCGGATATCGAAGGCGAACGTTTGTGGCTGCTGGCTACAGTGCGTCATTTGAAAATGGAAGCGGTGAAGCTTGAAATTGAGCACCTGACGCAGCAATTTAGCTCTGGTATGCCCTCAGAAGAATTTGGTGTACGCTACCGCGAACTTACTGCTAGGCAAGATCAATTACGGAAGGAAGCTGAAGCTGATTTAAGCCCGAGGTAATTGCCCGCACGCACGCAAACCTTCCCGTCTGGTAATTGTAAAGTGGCGTGCTATAATAAAATGCTAAATATTGCAATATTTAGCGGGTCTGTTTTTTCGTTTGTTTTCAGTAAGTTACAGTAGTAGTTGTTGCGGTTTGTAGTGGACTTAACTATTCCCGAAAGCGCCTGTGCCAGCAAAGAAACCTGAAACCAAAGCGGCTGAAAAGCCTCGCAAAGTGACCGCCAAGCCTGCGACGAAGTCGGCTGATAAGCCGGCTACTCGCGTCACCAAGGCACCGCCGGTGGTTAGTCAGACAACGGACGCAGCCGCCCTGGCTGCCATCGATACTTCCGGATATGTGCTGCCAACCGTCAAGGTGCCGGGACGCCGTGGCCGCAAGCCGAAGGAATTCACGCCGGAAAACGACGAGGTTGCAGCACTGAACGCTGTTGAGCGTGCCGAGATGAAGGCTGCGGACAAGGCGAAAGCCAAAGACCGCAAGGCCAAGGAAAAGGCATTGCTGAAGGACGCGTTCTCGTCCGACACCGAAGCGACCGAAGAGGAACTCGAACGCCGCCGCCAGAAGCTCAAGACGCTGATCAAGTTCGGCAAGGAGCGCGGCTTCCTCACGTACGCTGAAATCAACGACCACCTGCCGGAAAATATCGTCGATCCGGAAGCGATCGAAGGCAT